>CAIYET010000194.1 GCA_903925285.1 Candidatus Hydrogenedentota bacterium
AACACAGCATCGACACGCCGAACCACGCTATCAACGCCCCGCCGATGGCGCTGTTGATGTGGTCGTAGCCCGCCGCCACGTCCGTCACGAGCGGGCCGAGCGTATAGAACGGCGCGTCGTGGCACCATTCGCGCTGCTTCTCGACATTCTCCCTGATCTTGTGCAGCGGGACGTGCCCCGGCCCTTCGTTCATGACCTGCACGTCGAACGCCCACGCGCGTTGCGTCAACTCGCCCTGCGTTCTTAGTTCCGCGAATTGCGCCTCGTCGTTCGCATCCGCGATGCATCCCGCGCGCAACCCATCGCCGATCGAGACGGCCATGTCGTACGCGGCGAGGATCTCGCAGATTTCGTCCCAATGCGTGTAAAGAAAATTTTCCGCGTTGTGTACCTGGCACCAATGCGCCATGATCGCCCCGCCCCGGCTCACGATGCCCGTCTTGCGCGACGCGGTGAGCGGGATTGCGTCCTTGAGCAAACAAGCGTGAATCGTTACATAATCGACGCCCTGTTCAGCCTGTTCTATCAGCGTATCGCGGTAGAGTTCCCATGTGAGCGATTGCGGATCGCCCGCCTTCTCGACGGCCTGGTACAACGGCACGGTGCCGATTGGCACCGGCGCGTTGCGCAGGATGCGTTCGCGCGTATCATGGATGTTCGGTCCCGTCGAAAGGTCCATCACCGTGTCCGAACCCCAGCGGATCGCCCAAACCATCTTCTCGACTTCCTCGGCGATAGAACTTACCAGCGCCGAGTTGCCGATGTTCGCATTGATTTTGACCAGGAACCGACGTCCGATAAGCATCGGTTCGCACTCCGGATGATTGATATTCGCGGGGATGATCGCGCGGCCATGGGCGACTTCCTCGCGCACGATTTCCGGCGTGATGGGACCGTCGGGCGCGCCGTCGATTCGCATGTTCTCGCGGATGGCCGCGAACTCCATCTCCGGCGTGACAACGCCCCTGCGCGCGTAATACATTTGTGTGACGCGCGACCCGGTTCGCGCGCGAATCCAGTCGCCGCGAATGGGCGCTAGGCCCTTACCGATGTCGATGACCGCATCGGGATCCGTGTACGGGCCGCTGGTGTCGTACAGCGCTACGAGACCCGATGCCGTGTCGACGACGCGCATCGGTACGCGAACCGACGGGTCCGAACCGCACACGTAGACTTTGCGCGAACGCACAAATGGTCCCAACGCCAGCGCACAAGGCGCGGCGGCCATTTCCTCGGTATGAATTGCCATGCTCGAAAGACTCCCGAAGCGAGTATCATTGCGAAAGAATTCGTTAAGAAGTATAGCACAATTCTGGCAGGCAGGTTCACTTCAGCGTCGTGTAGGCCCAGTCGAACACAACCTGCACCTCACGCAACGCAACAGTCCTCTCGTCGATCTTGCGGCACCGCTTGCGAACTTCTTGGCGCCACTCATCGGAGAGTTCCATATCGGGAATGACGCCAAGAGTTCCGGTCTTCTTCAAGAACGTGCGAATGTCAGACGCATTTTTTCGCAAGCGCTCAGAACGTTACTTTCGCTTCTACGTACAGGTAGTCGACGTGATCTTTGAAAATTCCAGCCGTCGAGTCGAGCCCGTTGCTCAACACGTAGTTTCCGTCTTCCACGCCTTCGCCGCAGAACCAGTGATACCATGCCACTTCGAAGGAAAGGTCCTTCGTGTATTCATACGTTGCGAGAAGGCCCGTCTCCCAACCCAGATCGCCGCTGTGGGCCTTACCGTTGTCGACCGCCTGTATATGGTAGAGGGTCGCCGAGGCGCTCAGTTTGTCCGTGGGTGCGATCTCGATGCCGCCATGCCCCATCCAACAGTTGCTCAACTCGGTGCTGTCCAGGTAAACGTACTCGATGTTCGAGAACAGGCGGTTAAAGCTGATGCTCGCACGATTCGGGGCGTCGCATTTCCGGTCCGTGCGGTAATCCTTGCCGCCGAAGTAGACGGCCCCAAGCGATACCCGCGGCTTCCAGGGCCAGTCGAAGGTGTACCCGGTCTCCATCGTACCGGCGAAGTTGCCAAAGGAAGCCTTGGGATCCTCGAAATCGACGCCAAGCCGATCCGCGTCCCCAAATTGATAGGCCAGTTCAGCATCGTAATCGAAAGCGCCGACCGCACCGTTGGCCCGCAATCCCACCGTGTGGAGATTCGTCGCATTGTATCCTGGCGCCGGCTTCAAGGGGTCGTGCATCAAAATCCAATATCCGAGCAAGGAGAGGCTTTCGCCGGGGGTGTAGTTGACGTACGCCGTGTACAGGTCGGCGTTGCTTTGCGTGTCCTCGGGCGAACCTGCCGCGAGACGGGCATAGAAAGCGCCCGCCGTCAGTTTCTCCGTAACATAGGTCAGATGCAACGCATCGAAGGAAAGGCCGGTGAAGGCGAGCTTGCTTTCGTTGTTGCCGATGAGCCACCCGCTCCCCAAGACGATCTCCTGGCGTCCGGCCCGGAGGTTGAGCGGCGTGCCGCCGATCTCCTTGACGTCAATGTAGGCCTGGTACACGTTGACCGTATTGGCGTCGTTCGGGCGCGAGTCCACACCTGTGAGATAGTTGCTGCGAAATCCGTCGCCCCATTTGCTGTAGTCGTCGAATTCGATAAACGCAGCAACATTCTCGGTGAAATCCGCTTTCACGTTAAGCCGTGTTCGTTGCGCGACGAAATTGTCGTTGTTGGGAATCAGTCCGCTCTGGAATATCCCGCGGATACGCAACGAACCGCCCACTTGCACATTCTGGAGTTCGGCGGAAGCCCCAAGCGAAACCGCCATAACCACCAGCACAATTCCCACTACCATGTTTCGATTCATCGCTGCCGTCTCCTCCTATTCGCACACATTGGTTGGTTTGGCCTCCCAAAACCATCCCTCGATGTAGGCTCATGGCGTTCAGTAACCTCTCACATCTTACCAAAATGGCCCGGCCATTTCACATTCGCGCGCCCACGCCAACAATTTTTTTGACAACCCTCTTTGCGCGACCCTATCATACCCTAAACGGTTAGGCTTGATTTTCTTGACACGCGGCGGCGGCAGACTGCGCGTAAGAAGGTAGCTAACGGAGGCTGGCGTGGACTTTTCGAGTCCGACTGCTGGCGAGCAACCGGCCAAGGGATACCCCGGTGTGTATCGTTGAAATGGTGACTTCTGTCCTACGACAGGATACGTATGGGCACGTTAGTCTCGCGTTCGCAGGAACGTGTCGGATTGGTGGGCCGCCGATGCCTCGAAAAACGCATATTTGAAGTCGTCGCTAGAACCGGTAGTTGTCCAATTCCCGCCGGGCCGGGCCAGCGTTGCCCCCGATGGATGGGGTGAGGCGCCGGTGCAGAGAACGGAGTATATGATGCGCGTAGTTCTGATTGTGCCCAATTTCAACTGGACTTCGCTTGACTCGCAGTTTCTTTGGCACTATCTTCCCTATAACCTTTGCCTGCTCGCGGCGATGATCGAGAAGGAGTGCGATGTCTCGATCGTCGACGCCTTCGCGAAAAACCTCTCACACGAGGATATCCGGGAAATCCTCCGGCGCGAACGGCCGGATCTCGTCGGGGTGACGGTTTTGATGAACCAGTGTGCGCCGGCCGGACACGAGACTATCGCAATCGTCAGGGAAGAGCTTCCCGACTGCCGTACAGCTTTCGGTGGGGTTTACACGACGGTCAATCCAGGACTGGTGATGCAGGACGCGAACGTCGATTATGCTTTTGTCGGCGAAGGGGAATACACCCTGCGGGAACTGGTTCGGCATCTCAAAGGGGAAGGGGTATTTCCCGAAAAAGGGGTGTGGTTTCGGGAGAACGCAAAGGTGGTGAAGCGGGGCCGTTCGGACTTTATCCTCGACCTCGACCAACTGCCGCGTCCGGCGTACCACCTCGTCGATTTCCCGATGTATGCGAACTCCGCCTCGCGAGTGACCGTCGATGCCCCGACTGTCTTCGCCAGCGCACGCATCGTCTCCTCGCGCGGTTGCCCTTACGGGTGTTCCTTTTGCCAAGTGGCGACGATTTCGGGCAAACGCTTCCGGGGACGCAGCGCTGCGGGCATCCTCGACGAAATCGCCTGGCTGAAGGAGGAGTATGGCATTCGCTCGCTGACATTCGACGATGACAACCTCCACACGGACCGCCAACGCGCGATCAATCTGTTCCGCGGGATGATTGATCGCGGTCTCGCGATGCCGTGGAAATCCATCGCGACGGCCGTCTTCCGCCTCGACGAGGAGCAGGTCGATTTGATGAAGGAGAGCGGCTGTACCTACGTTGACGTCGCGATTGAATCGGGGACGACGCGGATCCGTAAGGAACTGGTCGGCAAACCGGTGGATCTGGATCAGGCGTCGCGGATGATCCGATATCTGCGGCAGAAGGGCATCTACGTTGCAGCGAACGTCATCATGGGCTTCCCCTCGGAGACGTGGGAGGAGATCCGCGAATCTCTTCGGGTGATCGAGGAACTCGAGGTCGATTACGTGAAGCTTTTTACACTGGTGCCGCTACGGCACACGAAGGTCTGGGATATGTGCGTCGCGCGCGGGCTGATTCCGGCGGACATCGCGGACGCGGAATTCAGTTGGAACTTCGGAAACCTGAATTGTCCGGAGTTCACGGCGGCGGAACTCAGCATCCTGCGTGCGTTCGAGTGGGACCGGATCAATTTTTCGTCGCTCGAAAAACGCCAGCGGACGGCGGACATGATGAACGTCTCGATCGAAGAACTCGACCGAATCCGGACAACTACCCGGCGGAATGCCTGCCGCAAACTCGTGGAAATACCGATCCCCGACGGCCTCTGAGCGCTGAGAATGCGTTTACCTTAATAGCGTCGAACAAGAAGGTGGCGCCGTAGGTAGTCAGAGGCGCGGCCTGCGGGGCCAACCATGGCAACTGCGTAACCAGAGGACAATATCCTCCAAGCGATTGCATGCAAAATGCGTGCGAGCCGTGCCGGAAGGAACCCGATGAAACGAATACTTCGTTTTTCATTAAACCTGGGGTTGGTGGTGTTTTCGACGTTCGTGGCCTTTCACGCCTTGGCCATGGTCGACGGAATCGCGGGTTGGTTCCTTCCACAGCGCGACTGGCCGGGCCCGGCAGGCCTGCTTTTTATTCCCGGCACGGAAGACAATTATGAGATGCATGACTACACCTGCACGGACCATATTAACTCGCTGGGGTTTCGGGACAGGGAATTCGGTCTAAAGAAAACGAGCACGATCAGGGCCATTGCCATTGGGGATTCGTTCACGTATGGCTGGGGCGTCAATATCGAAGATGCGTGGTGCAAACGCCTTGAAGCCAATTTGCGCAAACAGGGCATCGATATCGAGATACTGAACCTGGGAAAACCCGCTGCCGGCCCGCGGGACTATGCCGCCATCGCGGAATGCGCCATTCCCAGGCTGAAACCCGATATCGTTATCGTGTGCCTCCTTGCCGGAGAAGACCTCGGGCAACTCGGGGACGCCCTGAGTTTCGACCCGGAAAACTACCTTAAGGAAAACTACCCAAATCTGTTATATCTAGTACAGTACGCAAACTACGTCCATTCCGGCCAAGGGGCCTCCATCGCGCCCAAACGGACGTACGCCGATGTTCGAAAATGGTACGCCGATACCGCACGGGAGGTCACGGGCAAAATGTCCGACAAGGAGCGGGCACGGTTCGATAAACTCGAAGACCCCGTTAAGGAAGCGTTCTTCCAGGGAAAACTAAATCCGTGGATGATAGGCCAGACAACCGAATCGTCCGGCTATTTTATGAATACGTTACGCCTTGATGATTTGCGCGCGCAGATCCGGAAAACCCAAGAGTGTTTTCGACGGATCAAGAAAGTGGCCGATCGAAATGGCGCGCGTTTACTTGTTCTTACCATCCCTGAAGGTTTCTACGTTAACAGGGAAGCCTACAAAAACGTGCAGCGCATCGGCTTTCACGTAGTCCCGGAGATGCTACAATGCAACGTGCCCGATCAAGCCGTCGGCGAAGCTTGCAAGCGCGCGGGCATAACATCCTTTCACAGCGTCACGGACGAATTCAGAAAACACACGGACGAGACCGGGTTTTACTTTGAATTCGACCGCCATATGACGCCAGCCGGCAACGCGCTGTACGCTGCCCTTGTCGCGCCCATCATTGCCGCGGAAATTGGCAATACGGTCACTCCAAAGGACGCCACGCCTTCTCAATAACATTCCTGTGTTTGCAATACGAACTGCGGTAGGTATTGCACACCATGAGAAAGACGACTTACGCGGGCGGCGATAGAGCATTTCCAAATTTTAATTGCTTGATGCCCAAAGCTACGCAGGCCTTAATATACCGATAGATGGCATCGGTTTTTTTCCGGCTGCCGGCGTCGTTCATGTGGCACGTATCGAGGAAAAACTCCGGGGTTCCGTCAATGGCCTCTGCTACCGGAACATAAAGCAGCCTTTCTTGGCTGCACAATCGCCTGTACTCCCCATTCAAACTGTCTATCGCTTTTATATACGCTTTCTGCGAGGGTGCATTGTACTGATTCTCGGAGTCGGTCGAGAAATAGAGACGATCTCGAAGGCTTGTTTTCGCGGGATCCGGATAGGCGAAACTGCACAGAGCTATGCCGATATGCCGTTGTTGAAATACCCGTATGATCGACTCCAGATTGGCTATCGTTGTGTTTCGTTGTGCTTCGCGCAAGGAATCTTCTGTCGGCGACAGACTCTCTCCAATCCAGAAGCGTATGAACGCGGAATGACGTGCTAAATCGTGTGCGCCGCGAGGAAACAGATCCGTTATGGAGAACAGCATGTTCGTGTCATTCACGCCAAGATACAAAATCACGAAGTCGGGCTGCAGTTGGAGATAGTCCGGCATCCGCAACAAATGTCCGAAGGTGTTGATGGCGGGAGTCCCGCAATTGATGACCTCCACAACGTCCTTTCCAAAATCCGACTCGAGCCGGTTCCTCAACGATAACGGATAACTTTGTTTGATGAAATCCCTTTCCTCCGTTGTCGACCCGCCGATACAAAGAATACGGAACACGCCCTGTGGTTTCTGGACCACAACATCCTCGCCATAAAATCCAATGTTGTTAGTAGGACAATCTCCGCGGAGGTTGAGCCTGTATTTCACGAATGGTATTTCCCAGCGGATGATTTCTCCGGATCCGTCCATTGTCGTTCGTAGCATAAGCTGTTTAATGATCGGCTCCACAGACACGAACACGTGTGACACCTTATGGGGTCCGGTTCCGGTCGGTTCGGGCCAGCAACCCACCTCGGCAGAGTAGTCTATGGTTTTCCCGTCCAAACGCATGGAAAAGTTTAGCAAAGACGGCACAGGTCCACCCGTGGACACCTGTTTGACGTATTCAAGAAGGACCGGCTTCAGCGGTGCGTCAAATACCCCAAAGAACCCATTTCTGTAGATCGTTCCAAGGCCGCCCGTCTCGTTGATCTGCGCGACAATCTCATTGTTGATGCGTGCAAAGTGCTTTCGATCGTTCTCGCCGAGCTGAGCGAAGAAAGCATGCCGTTGGCCGCGTTCCTCCGGATTGCTGCCTACGCCAAAAGGAATCTCCCAAAGGGCCGGCCGACCTGGAGCCTTCGCCGCGTCCGGCAGCGTGCATCCGTCAGTCGTGAAATCGGCATCAGGCGAACCAGCGGCAGGTTCCCGCAGGTTGATTCGTCCCTGAACTTTTTGCTGGTAATGGCGCGCCTCCAATGCGATCCACACGCGCTGAAAAGTCTCAAGGGCAAGGGGCACAAGAAGAACATACAGGCATATGAACACCCATTGCCAAACATTTTTCGGCATCCATTTTGGCATCGGCAGTTTTGTCATGAAGCTTATGAACTCATACAAAGAACAATCAAAATAATTGTAAAGTCGCTTTCAGGTATTGTCAAGGCGTTGGCGATGGCCAGACGGACATCCTTTTGTCGGCGAGATGTCCGGAGGACCTGGTATCGCTGTCCGAGGGCAACGTGCGCGTCTTCGTGCGTTGGTGAGAAACAGATTAGGGGTAGGGTGAACCGGAGGATGCAAAAAAGTGACATTCGTGCTATAATCGCATATAATGATGTTTTTATGGATATCGTCTAAGGGCAGGTGGACGCATTATGAGGTGAATGCTGGGCGATTCTTGAACGGGGAGAGGGAGGTTGCTATGCAGTCAGGTAAGTTTGCCTTCGCCGTAGGGTTAGTGTTGTGTACGGGGGTGTGCATGGGGGATTCCATCAAGGTGGGTGAGAACATGTACGAGAATGTGTATGTCTCGGAGAGCCCCTCCAAGTACATTGTGTGCTTTCCCGCCGATGGAACCATGATAGCCGTGTCGAAGCTGGATCTCCCTCCCGAAAACCTCCATGTTGCTCAGGATCGTGACGCACGTAGGTCGCTGTATGAAAAGTGGGTGGCAAGGCGGAATGAGCGCAAGAAGCATTCCGTCGTGTCGTCGGGACCTACGCCGCAAGGCTTGGTTTATGAACAGCCGAATGTGGCGAGCAACACCGTGGCGCCGTCTTCTACTAAGGCTGCTCCCGATTATTCCAAACAGAACGACGAGAAGTTGCAACGCCAAGCGGCCATCGCGGCCAAACGTCAGCAGCAAGAGTTGGCCAAGTATCGAATGCTGAACAAGCGCACGGAGATCACATCGGAAGTCGCTCGTGGCGGCAACTCTGTGCAATGGGGCGACCCGGTGCGGTGGAACGACCCGGTGCGGTGGAACAACTCGATGTTGGGGAGTGCCCCGGTGCGGTGGAGCGACCCGGTGCGGTGGAATAGCGGTGGTGGCGGCGGGTTCGGTTCTGGCAACTACTAGATTCTTGCCGTATTGATCTGCGAATTTCCTTATCCAGAAACCTGTGATTTTCGGCGTATGGAAACTTGTTCTCGATGTCTCAGTAGTCGGCGCGTACCTTGATGGTTCCCGTTGGCGATTGGATACGGATCGTGGCTTTCGCGGGGTCGAAATCTTTATGCTGGGCGCCGTTGACGTTGACGGATTTCATGGGCAAGTCTTGCGGGTGTCTCAGGCGTAGGACGAGGGCTTCGGGTATGGCGCGCGGTGGCGACGCGATGCTGGCTTCGATGTAACCTTTTGCGGCGGACGATTCGATTCGGTAGCTGACGGGGCCGAAGCGGGTGGGTGCGTTTTGGATCGATATTACGCGTCCGTCTTCGAGCCAGCGGTTGGAGACGAACGGCGCGAGCCACAACTCGCGGTCGCGCTCGGCTACGAACATGGTCCGCGTCTGCACGAGGAACCAGCCGGTTTCGTGTGTCTTGTTCCATGCGCCGATGTTGTTGAAATGTTCCCAAAGCGATAGGTTTTCGAGGCTGACTTGGCTGGCCAGTGCGTTGAAGTAGGACCGGATGAACGGTTTGACGTCGTCGCGCAGGGCGCAGATTTCGGCGTTGCGCGTGTAGTAAGGCTGTACCTTCGAGAAACCGCCCATGTCGAACCAGTCGGCCTCGTTCTTGTCTGCGGGATAGTCGCCCATACCCGCGTGCAGGAACCAGAGGTCTTCCATGTGATCCATGATGCGCGCCGTTTCGGGGTCGCCGGGCGCGATCAGGCCCAGCGGGATCAATTGGTGCGCGCCGAGTTCGACGTCGTATGCCCAACTGCGGTTGCCGTCCTCGCCGGGGATCATCTCGCCCGTCGTACCGAAGCCGTACAACATGCCGCTGTAGGCCGGGATGCACAAGCCGTCGTATAGCGGCCATACGGGCGTCCGTGCCTGGTTCCAGCGGTAGGCGCGTAGGATATCGGCGCGGAACTTGTCCGCATGGTCGGCCAAGCGTTCGCCCAACGGATTTCCAGTTTCCGCGATCGCCCTGGCAATTTCCGTCAGTCCAGCACAGTAATGTGCTTGAATGGCAAAGCGATATGCGAACCGATTCCAGTCGGCGCCGACGCCCGGCGGCATAAGCCCGTATTCCGGCGTTTCTTCGATCGACATATTGGCGCGGTGGGTCTTCTCGCGCTGCCGCTCGATCCATTGTGCGAGTTGCGCAGTTTTCGGCCCGACGATGTCGAACCATGGCTTGTCCTGCCACAGGCCTTGATGCCGCGCGAGCGTCCACAGGTGCCAACCCGTGCCCATCAGCGTATAACCGGTCGTCAAAAAACCTTGCGCGTTGTACCGTTGCACGAAGTAATCGAGCGAGCGGCGCGCATACTCGCGCTGGCCCATCAGGTCCATGCCGTATATCGGGGCATGCGCCTCGCTTTCGAGCGGTCCATAGCGGTCCGAGGCGATCCACGCGGCCACGGTCGCGCCGTCGTGCTCGTTGCGCGCGGCCAGAAAGCAATGGACTTGCGACGCGCGAATGATGTCGGCCAGAAGCGGATCGGGAACGTCAACCTGCATCGCACCGGACAGAATGCGTTCCCAATACTCTCTTAAGTCATCGAAGAGCGGCGTGGCGTCGGGTTCGGGCCTGTATTCCGCCGCAATGGCCTCCCACAGCGGAATAAATACGGTACAGCGTTGTGGGCGTCCGTCCGTGATGCTGCCGGTGATCGTCAATTCTTTGTCCCCTTGAACGCACCGCAGCCCGGCGTCCACGACGGCGATAAAGGCCAGCGTTTGGCCGCGTTCCGCGAACAGGGCATGAACGCCGTCCTGTTCGACCTCGGGCTTGAAGGCGTGATCCCCGCGCGCGACGCCGAGTCCCAGGGATACCTCGCCTTGGCCTGCGAATGTGTATTCGACGACGCACACGGGCTTGTCGTACAGCCATTGCGGCGCGGTGGGCAGCGGACGTCCCGCCGGCGCGACAAACGCGCATTGGCGATAGACGACACCCTTTTCCTCGACGGTCACTTCGTGCGCCGGCAGCCATGCGCCCCGCAACGCGCGCTTCGTTACCGGCGTCGTGCCCGAACCCAAACGCGAGGTCATGCGGTATGACGGCGTGGTCGCGCCGCTCTTGTCGGAGGGGATGGCGCCGAGCGGCTCGAATTGGATCAGGCCCTCGCGATGCACGATAACTTTGCGGTTGTCGCACGCCAGCGAGATCATCATAGGCCCGTTGTTCTGGACGGGATTGTGCGTGTGGGCCAGCGCCTGTTCGAGCGACTGGTCCGGCATCTCGCGCACGCGGTCGAGCACGGATTTGTGGTTTGCAAGCGCGTCGCGGTATTCGGAGAGCGGCATCGGATCGCTGTCCGGTACGACATAGACGCCGATGGCGGGCACGTACACACGCTTGAGCCGCAACACGTCCTCGATGGCGATGCCGCATGCGCCCTTGGGCATCTGAATGCGCAGCACGGTGCGGTCCGCCTTCGATGGACGCGGACGGCTGTATTTCACGTTCAAGCGCACCGTGTCCCGCAACGGACGCGAGGTCTCGGTCGTCTCCGGTGCGGCCAAATCGGGGATCAGCGCGCCGTTGTATACCACGATGCGGCCCTCGCTCTCGCCGGTTGGCTCCTCGAGTTCGAGGCGTAGCGTGGCTACGGCCCAATTCGAGCGCGTGTAGGCGTCGAGTTGCTTGAGCGGCGGCAACGTTGCGGCCTGCCCGAAAACCCAGCGGATCTTGTCGACCCCGGTGCGCGGGAAACCGGGATTCCGTTTTAGGTCGATAGCGAAGGTCCATGCGTTGCCCACCGCTCGAATATCGCCCTTAAGCGGCAGCCATTGGCCTTGCCAAGGCGATTCGCCAGTCCAGCACTGTACCGTCACATCCTCCGGCACGGGCACTTTCTCGCCAGCGAAAACAAGCCCTAGACTTTTTAACAACCGCGTCTCGGCCCATTGCAGACCGATGCATCCTCGAGTGCCTTGATACAATGGGATAGGGTACAATTCGCGGTCTGGCCTGACGGGGGTCTCGATATAAACGTCCTCGGCGCGAAATTCCTCGATGCGCGTCGAATGGGCGCCGTCCATGCGCGCCGGATCCCAGGTGACGATACGTCCGAAGGGCGCGATATCGAAGGGTTGCGCGGGCGACTTCGCAACGCTCTTGTCCGCACGCGTCAGCCGCGCATTCGCCCAGTCCGCGCAATCGCACGTGATACCGTCGCCGGCGTCCGTTGTCACAAGCCGCATGGTATCCGCGCCCTCGAGCGAAACGTGCGCGGGTTTCGCGGAATCCGCCTCGCGCATGACGCCGCTGTCGAAGCGTTTCTCGTCATCGACGAAGATTTGGAATACGACCGAACCCGCGCCGTTGTTCTGCCACTGCACGCCGACTTCCACGTCGAAGGCCATGTATTCGCCGTTCAACTCGACGAGGATTTCACCCGGCGCATGATGGCCGAGTCCCTTCTCATACGAGGCGTCTTTGATGCGCAACGGCGTGGGTTCACGGTCGTCCGTGGGCCGCACGGCCGTGTCGAGGCCCAGCGTGCCCCAGCCCTGCGTCTGATAGACGATTCGCTCGTTCTGCACATCGCTGAGATATTCCGCGCCCATCGCGCCGCCACATACCAGCGTCAACCATCCAAGCATCAGCATTACCGTACCCTCGATGAAAAGGCAATTAGAATACAGAATACAGAATTCGGAATTCGCAATGCCAACGAGAAGGTCAAGATGAAATCTTCGCAAGTCCTTGGCTACCAATACGGACACGTTTTCGGGAAGCACTGCGTGGCTAATGCGCGAGTTCTTACTTGTCGCGGCAGAGGCGTAGGCCGGTGTTGGAAATGTGGTATGCGGGCTTGTTCCAGGTGCGGTAGGCGGAACGGCAACCGCCTATGGAGCTACGGAAGCTGCCGCCGCGGCGGACGCGAAATGTGCCGTCGTTAGGTCCGGTCGGGTCGCTTTCGGGACTGACTGTGTAATACGTCTCGTTGTACCAGTCGGCGCACAATTCCATGACGTTTCCGTGCATATCGTAAAGCCCCCATGGATTGGGTTTTTTTTGGGCAACGGCATGGGTTGAATAATCGGCGATATCAAAGCCCCACTCGTATTCGTGGAATTTGCCCGTGTCGTCGCCGAAATAGAACTCCGTCGTTGTCCCGGCACGGCACGCATACTCGCGCTCGGCTTCGGTCGGCAACCGAAAAATGCCTTGGGCCTTGTCGTTCAACCCGTCGATGAAGATTTTGCACTCGTCCCACGACACTTTCTCGACGGGATGGTCGTCGCCTACGACATCGGACGGATTGAAATTCATCACGGTCATCCACTCGGCTTGCGTCACCTCGTGTACGCCCATCCAAAAGCCTTTTGTGATTGTCACGCGATGCTGGGGCTGCTCGGAAGAGAAATAGTCCACACGGTCGCCGTAAATCTGGGATAATTCGGCAGCGGTCTTGGCACTGCCCATATCGAAACTGCCTGCGGGAATCCAGGCAAATGGCATGCTTACGAACGCACGCACGGTGCCAGCGGCAGGATCTTTGGCCACGGTGAGGTTCACCGGCGTACCAGGCGCGACGTTCGAGCCTGCTGCCGGATCTTGGGCGAGGACTTGGTCTGCCGGGATGGTTTCGCTCGATACTTGGGTCACGACGCCAACCGCAAGGCCAACGTTCGTGACGGCGCTTTGCGCTGCGGATTGGGCCATGCCGACGACGTTGGGCACCGTGCGGTGGTCGGGGCCTTTGGACACGCTAAGGTTTACGGCGGTGGCGGGCGCGACGCTCGAACCTGCTACCGGGTCTTGGCCGATAACTTGGCCTATGGCTACGCTTTCACTGAATGCTTGGACGACGATGCCAACCGAAAGGCCGGCGCTCGTAAGTGAACTTTCCGCTGCGGCCTGGGTCATGCCGACGACATTGGGTACTGGCGTTACTTCGCCGCCCTGAGGGCCTTTGGAGGCGGTGAGGTTCACCGGCGTGCCGGGGACGACGCTCACGCCCGCTGCCGGGTCTTGGCTGATGACTTGTCCCATGGGCACGCTTTCACTGAATACTTGCGTCACGACGCCAACCGCAAGGCCAACGTTCGCGATAGCACTTTGTGCCGCAGATTGGGTCATGCCGACGACGTTGGGCACCGTGCGGCGGTCGGGGCCTTTGGATAGGGTAAGATTTATGGCCGTGCCGAGGGCGACGCTTACGCCCGCCGCCGGGTCTTGGCTGCTGATTTGTCCCGCCGGGACGGTTTCGCTGAACGCTTCCTCAACCGCGCCAACTGTAAGGGAGGCGGCTGTGATGGCGTCTTGCGCTATGGCTTGGGTCATGCCGACGACGTTGGGCACAAACCTTTCGTTGGGGGTTACCTGAATAAAATCTTGCTTGGTCTCATGGCCAAACCCGATGGCCGAATAGGTTCTCAACGTGACGGTATACAGGCCTGGCTTGGTGAAGGTGTGGACGGGAGCGGCATCGTGACTGACCTCGTCGTCGCTGAAGTCCCAGACGCGGGTGGGCAAAACGGAAAAGGGAGAGATATCGCGGAACTGAACTTGCAGCGGCGCGACACCGGATGTGGGCGTGGCGGAGAATTCTACGTCGACGGATGGACAACCAGTCAGGGCCGATAACAGGATTGAGGCAATCAACATCGCGGGAATTCTTCGAACGAACATGAAGTACATCTCCCATTAACATACAAAAATGGCCGCTAGGTTTTGGCAACCTAGCGGCCACACATTACACTCGATTAAACACCCCGCCGTCAACTACCCGGTGCGTGGTGCGTCACGTCCCCGGCCAATAGAACGTGTAGGTCGTGGGGACGCTGTACGGAACACTGTAGCGGTACAACTCCCAAGACGGACCGGGGAAGAACCAGTCCTTGTCGATCAAGTTGAAACCGAAGATGCCTAGCTCGTAGCCTATGCCACCATTGATTCCAGCCGTTAATACGAACAGGAACGGGGACGGGATGAAGTTTGCATCGGCCGCAACGTACGGCTGGACATAACCTGTCAGGTTGCTGACGCCGTAGAGGTTCAGACCCGCCATGACTTTGCAATACACATCGACGCCCATTCCGGCGGCGAGCGTCACTACTATCGGATGCCCATTGACGCCGTCGTTGGAGAACGAGGACAAATTGGTCCACGCGCCGCCATTAAGCTGGGCACCCAACTTGACGTGCGAGGTTGTGTCAAAACCGCTCTCGACGGACGCCGAACCCGTGAGCGTACCCGAAACGCCAAAGGGAATGCTCAACGAGGCGGTACCTACTACTGGAACTGGGCCTATCATGAAAACGAAGGGCTTGGTGATCGGTGGGATAATGTTCGTCTCCCACGAAATCTGGTCGTGAAGGGTACCGGTCGCTTTGACGCGCAGATTAAGATCGAGCGCAATGTCGCCTTCCGTGAGGACCTTGAGGCTCGACACCTTGTTGTCTGCGAATACGGCGTTCAGCGACAGGGTCGGATTGATGGTCAGCGACCCGCGGCTGATACTAACCGTAACGCCGTCTTTGCTGTAAATCGTGATGCCGCTCAGATCGATCGTCATGTCGTTGGCCTTGGCCAGCGGCACGCCGCTCTTTACGAAATCGTCTTGGTTGAACGTGACGGTTCCATCCAAGGTACCTGCCTTGATCGCTTCTGCCAAGGTAACGAACTCGGTATCGGTCGTTATCTTGCCATTATTTTCATCGATCGCGGTAAGACGGCGCAGGAACCCGCCGCCCTCGGTGCCAACGATGATGTCGCCGACTTCCAACGGAGAACTGGCTCCGTGATAGAAGAACGATACGCAATCGCTCCACAACTTATCTAGTGAGAACTCGGGAAAGTTGTCGATAACGACCACTTGCTGCGATGGGCAGCCTGTCAGCGAAAGTGAACACACAACTATCGCGATGCACACAACACCTTTCAACCACACCGACCTCGTCATTTTCCACCCTCCAACATTTTACTTACCCTACGATTACCCGCCACACTTTTTACCAGTGATCCCTTGTAACACGTTTGTTCTCGAAAGTCAAGATGTTTTTTTCCCCCCTTCTTGGCCAAATCCACCATGAGGGCAGTTGCACGTCCCAGACAGGCTGTGCTATCGTTGCGCGACGTAATGCTGCTGCAAAAGCGCCATGGCGGGTTGGAATCCGCAACCACTTATCGTATAAGCACTTAACCAGACGACGGCGTGCAAGGAGGATCGATGAAACTCGCGGAGATGGGTGCTGGCCAGTTGAAAGACTTGCTCGCGACGAACAAAACTTCGTGTCGCGAGATCATGACCTCGGTTCTGGACGAAATCGACCGCCGCGAGCCGGACGTTCAGGCGTATATCACCCTTCGCGACCCAGGGGAACTCCTTGCCGAAGCGGAGGCGGTCGACGTGCGCCGGAAACGCGGCGAAGCCGTCGGGCCGCTCGCGGGACTGCCCATCGGCATCAAGGACTGCCTTTGCACGAAGGGATTGATCACGACGTGCGCGTCGCGCATTCTCGAACACTTCGAGCCGCCCTACGATGCCACAGTAGTACGCAAAGTCCGCGAGGCCGACGGGATCGTCGTCGGCAAAACGAACATGGACGAATTCGCGATGGGTTCGAGCACCGAGAATTCCGCGTACAAAGTCACGCATAACCCGCACGACCTCGAACGCGTGCCCGGCGGCACCAGCGGCGGTTCGGCGGCGGCGGTCGCGGCAAACGAATGCATCATGGCGCTCGGAAGCGATACCGGCGGGTCAGTCCGGCAGCCAGCGTCATTCTGCGGCGTCGTCGGCATGAAACCGACCTACGGCCGCGTGTCGCGCTACGGACTCGTTGCGTACGGTTCGTCGCTCGACCAGGTGGGCGTGCTGACGAAGAGCATGTACGACGCCGCGTTGATGATGTCCGTCATCGCGGGACACGACCGGCAGGATTCAACGAGTCTTCCCGCCGACGTGCCGGACTACTTCGCCGCGATGCGTTCGCAAGCCAAGTACCGGATCGGCGTGCCGCACGAATATTTCGCAGAAGGCTTGGACCCCGAGGTACGCTCGACCGTCGAGAATGCGATCGAGACGTTGCGGCTCGATGGTTACGAAGTTGTACCCATCAACCTGCCGTATACGGAATACGCCGTGCCGACGTACTACATCATCGCCTGCGCCGAAGCCAGCGCGAACCTCGCGCGCTACGACGGCGTGCGGTACGGCTACCGCGCGGACGGCTACAAAGACGTCAAAGAAATGTATCACCTGTCGCGCACGCAAGGGTTCGGCGCCGAAGTCCGCCGCCGCATCATGCTCGGCACCTATGTCCTCAGCGCGGGCTACTACGACGCGTACTACCTCAAGGCGCAACAAGTCCGCACGCTGATCCGCCGCGACTTCGAAAAGGCCTTCGAGACATGCGACATCATCATGCACCCCGAAGCCCCGACGCCCGCCTTCAAGATCGGCGAACACAGCGACGATCCGCTAGCCATGTACCTAGGTGACATCTACAGCGTCATAGCAAACCTAGTAGGCATCCCCGCCATCAGCGTCCCCTGCGGCAAGACCAAAAACGGCCTCCCCATCGGCGTCCAACTAGCCGCAAAACCCCTAGCCGAACCGACCATCTTCACCGCCGCCCAACGCCTCGAAACGCTCATGCACGAATCCGGCGCGTGGCGCCTCGCCAGCATCGGGTAACGGAATCGGCAAACGGAGTTATTCCTCGCCGCACATTGAAAGCCGACACGTCTTCCCCGTATCATTTGATAGTTGCTAATCCAACGGCGTGGACTTGGAGAAGGCAAGGAGTGTCCCTAGATCGGGCCGGGCGGAGCCGCCAAGCATACGGACGAAGCGGCGCATAAGCGGGTGTTTTGCCGTAGGGCAGCGACAAAAGGAGCCGAAATGGGCAGGAAGCCGGGAAGCAGTAACAAGAATGCTGGCGGGGACGCCCGCGCTTCGGGTGGGAAACGCCCCATCGAGTCCTATGAGCACACGGACAAGGAGCGGGTAAACAATCCGCCCGTCGGGCTTGTAACGCCGGAAACGGACCTGGACGTCGGCCAGAAAAAGAAGACCTACGCCTACGACCCGCACCTGGACCCCCAACTGCAATGGGCGGGCAAGGCCGAGCATACCTCGTTCGAGATTCCCACGGTGTCGCTGCATGTCCACGAGCGCATTGACCCGCGCACTATCATCGAGGCGGTCCGCAAGCGCAATGGCGACAGCGGCGCAAAGCAGGGCTGGCTGTTCGACATGACGCAGGAAAACCCGCCGTTGCGCGAGGCCATCGAGTTCTATAAGCACGCGCACGGATGGTCGAACCGCATGGTGGCCGGGGATTCCCTGCTGGTGATGAACTCGTTGCTCGAGAAGGAGGGCATGGCCGGCAAGACGCAGATGGTTTATTTCGACCCGCCCTACGGCATCAAATACGGCTCCAACTTCCAGCCCTTCGTCAACAAACGCAAAGTCGAGGACGGCAAGGACGAAGACCTGACCGCCGAGCCGGAGCAGATCCGAGCATTCCGTGACACCTGGGAACTGGGCATCCACTCCTACCTGACCTACCTGCGCGACCGCATTCAACTGACCCACGAACTTCTTGGCGAGACGGGTTCAATCTTCATCCAGATTGGCGACGAAAACCTTCATCTCGCTCGCTGCGTCTTGGACGAAATCTTTCAGGCGGAGAACTTTGTAGCCGTTATCAACTTCAAGACGATGATGCCGCTAGAGTCCGGCAGCATCGAGAGCGTTTATGACTATCTATGCTGGTACGCAAAGGACATCAAACAACTCAAGTATCGCAACCTTTATGCGCCGAAAGCAGTCGGACAAGGCTCAGAGTTCGTCTTCGCGGATGTGGAGGACGGCAGCTTTCGCCGCCTCACAACCGACGAGATTGCGGATTTTGAGAACACGGCAAGAAAGTTTCGCGTCTTCAAACGGTCAGATTTGGCCTCCTCGGGCTACACTCAGTCCTGCACGTTTCCACTGGAGCTTGACGGCAAGATCTTTCGCACAAGCGGCGGAAAGAGCTGGCGGACAACACCGGCAGGGATAGAGAGCCTCAAGAAGGCAAACCGTTTATTCGTTCTGGGCGAAAAGCTTTACTACAAGATGTATCTCAACGATTTTGGGTTTAGCTCGCTCAACAATTCGTGGCACGACACTATTGAGTTCAGAAGTCGCATCTACGTCGTGCAGACGACGCAGACTATAATCCAGCGCGCAATGCTGATGACCACCGATCCCGGCGACCTGGTCTTCGACCCGACTTGCGGGAGCGGTACCACCGCTTATGTTGCCGAGCAGTGGGGACGGCGTTGGATCACCTGCGACACCTCGCGCGTGGCGCTCACCCTCGCAAAACAGCGATTGATGACCGCCGTCTTCGACTACTACGAACTGGCCCACCCACAGGAAGGCGTGGGCAGCGGTTTCAACTACAAGACCGTTCCGCACGTAACGCTCAAGAGCATCGCGCACAACGAGCCGCCCGCGACGGAGACGCTCTATGACCAGCCGATACCGGACAACAAGAAGAAACGCGTGAGCGGTCCGTTCACGGTCGAGGCCGTGCCAGCCCCTGCGGTCAAGTCGGTGGAGGAACTTCTGGAAGGCGCGCCGCAACCCGCCGATCTCTCCATCGCCCGTTCCGGCGAGACGTTGCGCCAGGGTGAATGGCGCGACGAACTGTTGCGTACCGGCATTCGCGGCAAGGCCGGCCAATACATCCGCTTCGCCCGGCTGGAACCTTTGCCCGGCTGCCGCTACCTGCACGCCGACGGCGAGACGCGGCCCAGCGACGAAGGCAAGGATTCGGTGCGCGAAACCGGCCCGGCCTATGCGCCTCAGCGCGTCGTCGTCTCCTTCGGCCCGGAGCATGCCCCGCTGGAGCAGCGCCAGGTGGAACACGCCTGGGAGGAATCGCGCACCCTGGTCCCGAAGCCGAAACTACTGGTCTTCGCCGCCTTCCAATTCGACCCGGAAGCGGCCAAAGACATTGACGAGTTGAAGCCGGAACTGGCTGGGATGCAGTTCCTCAAGGTCCAGATGAACGCCGATCTCCTGACCGACGACCTCAAGAAAAAACGCGCCAGTAATGAATCCTTCTGGCTCATCGGCCAGCCGGACGTGCGCGTCGAGCAGATTACCAAAGGCGACGACAAGGGCAAATACCGCGTCAGCGTCGAAGGGTTCGATTACTACAACACAAAGACCGGCGGCATCGACTTCGGCGGCAGCGACCGTATCGCCGTCTGGTTGCTGGATACCGACTATGACGGGCGCAGCCTCTATCCGCACCAGGTTTTTTTCCCGCAAGCGGGCGAAAGCGAGGGCTGGGCGCGGCTGGCCAAGAACCTCAAGGCCGAGATTGACGAGGAGTTGATCGAAACCTATCGCGGTACGATATCGCTTCCCTTTGCGGCGGGTGAACACAAGCGCATCGCCGTCAAGATCGTGGATGATCGCGGGATCGAGAGCTTGAAGATCATTGGGGTGAAATAATGGCAAGAACGACCATTGACCGCCTCATCATCAATACGCCGTACGCCGAGCCGGAACAACATTGGCGCTATGAACGCGAGACGCGCAGCTTTGACCTGGTGAAGGGCCGCCGTTCGGCAGGCTACGTGGTGGCGTCGGGCGACTCAAAAGCCTTCGACGATCCCGGCATCTTTGTGGAAATCCCGCTGGTTAACCAGATTCGTCCGCGCGTGAAAGCGTGGCGTGAAGCGGGCTGGCCGGGCGTGAGCAGCATCACCAAGCGGCTGCTCGAGCACTGGCTCGACCCGGAGGAGTTCGAGGCGCGGCGTTTCTTCTTCTGCCAGTTGGAAGCCATCGAGACGTTGATCTGGCTGACCGAAGGGCCTGCCGCCGAGCGGGTGGGTATTGACATCCCCGGCGACGGCGGGGCGATTATGCGCCAGTGCTGCAAGATGGCGACGGGTTCCGGCAAGACGATCGTGATGGCAATGGCGATTGCCTGGCATGTCCTCAATAAGGTGGCTTATCCGCAGGACGCCCGCTTTGCCAAGAATGTTTTGGTGATGGCGCCGGGGTTGACGGTGAAGAGCCGTCTGGCCGTGCTGGAACCGGCGGCGGCGGGGAACTATTACGAAGAGTTCAGGATATTGCCGTCGGGCGGAGACATGCTGGACAAACTGCGGCAGGGCAAGGTGCTGGTGCGCAATTGGCACGCCTTGGCCTGGGACAGCGAGGAGCAGGTCAAGAAACGGCGCGGCGTGGACAAACGCGGCGCCAAAAGCGATGAAGCCTATACCCGCGAGGTGCTGGGCGAGATGGCCAACGCCCGCAACCTGCTAGTAATCAACGACGAGGCCCATCACGCATGGCGAGTAAGTCCGGAAGCTGCCAGCAAATACAAGCGGAAGGAGGTGGAGGAATCCACAATATGGGTCGGCGGATTGGACCGTCTACACCGTTCGCGGGGCCTCCTGACCTGCTACGATTTTTCCGCCACGCCTTTCACACCATCGGGCAAGAAGAGCGGCGAGGAGTCGCTGTTCGGCTGGATCGTCAGCGACTTTGGGCTGAACGATGCCATCGAGTCGGGGCTGGTCAAGACCCCGCGCGTGGTGGTGCGCGACGACGCCGTGCCCAACGCGAAGACCTACAAATCGCGACTTTACCACATCTACAATGATCCCGAAGTGAAGGACGACCTGAACCGACCGGCCGGGCCGGAAGAACCGCTGCCCGACTTGGTGGTGAATGCCTATGATCTGCTGGGCTACGACTGGCGGGAGGCGCAAACGGCTTGGGCGGCGGAAGGATTTCCGACGCCACCGGTGATGATCACCGTCTGCAACCGGACGGAGACTGCGGCGCGGGTCAAGCACGCCTTCGAGTCCCGGCGCATCCACATTGACGAACTGTGTGACCCGGAACGTATCCTGCACATTGACTCGAAGGTGCTGGAACAGGCCGAAGAGCGCGATGAGCCGGTTGCTCCGCTGGAGACGGCAGAAGCGGATGTTGAGACCGAAGAAGCCGAAGCGCCCACGGAGCGCAAGCTGACCAAAGCCGAACAGGCCGAACTGGTGCGGCAACAAGTGGCAACTGTTGGCAAGGTGGGACAGCCCGGAGAGGGATTCCAAAATATCATTTCTGTGGCCATGTTGAGCGAGGGCTGGGACGCCAAGACGGTGACGCACATTATGGGCCTGCGCGCTTTCAGTAGCCAGTTGTTGTGCGAGCAGGTGGTGGGGCGGGGGCTACGACGCACATGCTATGAAGTCAACAAGGACACCGGGCTATTCGAGCCTGAATACGTCAACATTTTTGGCGTGCCCTTTACATTCCTGCCTCACGAAGGGGGCGAGGGTGGGCCGCCTCCGCCGCCCAAGACCAAGCCCGTTGTCGAACCGGACCCCGCCAAGGCGGAATTTGAAATTCGCTGGCCAAACGTAGTGCGCATCGAGCGCGTTTTTCAGCCGACGCTGAAGCTGGATTGGGCCAAGGCGCGCCCACTGGAACTGGACGCCGCACAGACAACGCAGGTGGCGGAACTGGCCCCGGTACTGGAAGGCAAACCGAATTTGAGCCAGATCAGCCGCATCGAGTTGGAGCGGCTGGCGCGGGAGTTCCGTACCCAGCGTATCATTTTCGAGACGGCGCGGGATGTGTTCGATCAGATGAAGCACACCTGGCAGGGCAGTCGCGAGGTGTTACTGGCCCAGTTGGTGCGCATCGTCGAGGAGTTTATCCGCTCGGACAAGATCGCCATTTCCCCGCCGCTGTTCTATCAGGATGAACTGCGCCGCCGGTTGATTATCACCCTCAATATGTCGCGGGTGGTGCAGCACGTCTGGGATGCGGTGCAGCAGGATAACACCGAACGGCTGACGCCGGTGTTCGACCGTGACCATCCCATCCGCGCCACGGGCGAAATGCGCACCTGGCATACCGGCAAGCCCCACGAGCGAACAAAGAAATCGCACATCAACGTCTGCGTCTATGACAGCACTTGGGAAGCGGCGGACGCCTTTGTGCTGGACGACAGCGAGCACGTCGCCGCCTGGGTGAAAAACGACCATCTGGGGTTTGAAGTTTTTTATGTTTATCGTGGTGTGGTGCGGAAATATCGCCCTGATTTCCTGGTACGGCTAAGAAGCGGTGACATGCTCGTTCTGGAAACCAAAGGACTGGACACGGAGCAGGACAAGGTCAAACGACGTTATCTGGAGGAATGGGCGCAGGCCGTGAACGCCCACGGGGGCTTTGGGCGCTGGTGTTGTGAGGTGGCGAAAGCGCCGGGCGAGATTCGAGATATTCTGATCACGAGTGACGCAACCGAAGGGAGAGGTTAACAGGGCGATCCACGGGACGATTTTTCCGCTACGCTCCATTGCGGCCACTGAACCGGGAACATATGTCGGCGAGATGGATATCAAGGAGCCAAAGGAACCGAGTGCATAAGACGGCTATGCTGTCGTTACGAGAACGAGGAGGGAGATATGGGCGCAAGAGGCAAGGTTCTGATGATTTACACGGGGGGCACTATCGGCATGCTGCGCAAGGAGGAGGATAATCCCATCAGCCCGCTGGTTCCGGCAAACTGGGAACGGTTGCAGGATTTCGTGCCCGCACTCAAGCAACTGCCTATTGATGTTGACCTTCATGAAATGGATCTCATCGATTCCTCGGACATGACGCCGGATTACTGGGTGAATATTGCGCGGGTCATCCGGGACAAGTATGCGAAGTACGATGGCTTCTTGGTGTTGCACGGCACCGACACGATGACGTATACGGCTTCGGCTCTTTCGTTTCTCCTCGAGAACCTGAGCAAGCCGGTTATCATCACCGGGTCGCAGATCTCGATTGGCCAGCCGCGCAATGATGCCGTGCAAAACTTGGTCACGTCTCTGATGTTGGCGGCGTCAGAGACTTTTGACCTGCCGCTTGTACCGGAGGTCTGCATTTTCTTTAGCGGCGTCCTGTTGCGCGGCAATCGCGCACGCAAGGTCAGTTCGAGCGCCTATGCGGGCTTCCAGACTCCGAATTTCCCAACCCTCGGTATTGCGGGG
>CAIYET010000195.1 GCA_903925285.1 Candidatus Hydrogenedentota bacterium
CAAGGACAAGAAGGCCCCAGTCCGTGTTGCCCATTTGATTCATCTCTCGGATGTGCTGCCGAAGAACCTTCAGGGTGTGCGGGACAAGGCCGTCTTCCTGATTGGATACGCGGGAGCATTCCGAAGGAGTGAGCTTGTGGGGTTGGACCTCGACGATGTTCGGTTTGAGCATGAAGGTGTACGCATCACAGTGCGGAAGTCCAAAACGGACCAGGAGGGCATTGGGCATACGAAGGACATCAACTATGCCGGACACTCAGCCAATTGCCCTGTGAAGGCTCTGAAGCTGTGGATTGAGAAGGCCTGTATCGAGGCGGGTCCATTGTTCCGGCCCGTCAATCGGCATGGACAGGTATCGCCGCAACGGTTGACACCTCAGAGTATCGCCCTCATCGTCAAACGAGTGATGAAGGCGATGAAGATGGACTCTGAACAATTCAGCGGGCACAGCTTGAGGGCCGGATTCGTGACGGACGCCATCAAACACGGGATTCAATCTCAGGCGATACGCCGCGTAACGGGTCACAAATCAGAATCGACTCTGGCTGAGTACTTCAGGGAGGCGGACACGTTCGACTACAACATCATTGCCAAACTGGGCCTTTGAAAGGATGATGAATGGCGTAGGAGAAACAAGGAGAATTTCCAATTGACGAAGAAGATGAAGACAGCCTTACTGGCTCCGCTGCTGGTGATTTCGGCCCCGGTGCATGCGGTCGTGACAGTCGCCAACCTTGCCCTAGCGTTCGTGGGAAGTGCGGTCACTATCGTAACGCTGCCGCTGACCTGGCCGCTTCACGAATTGGCTCGGACATGGCGTTCAAAAAACGTCAATCAACGAAAGGAGAACTGAACCATGCAGGAAGACGAAACTACTCGACAGCTTATTGGAGAAGTCGATAACCCGGCGCAGACACCCGTGAAAATGGACGTACCGCAGTTCGTTCTTATCATGGGTGTGGCTGCGATTGGTGCTGTGGTAGGTGCTGTACTCGGTGCTCCAGGTGGCCCGCTGGGTGCTTTGATTGGAGCGGCAGTGGGGGCACTGGTGGCCGCATTCGTTGCCACGCTTGCCCTTGGAATGGTGAAGATTCTGAGGGTCGTCGTGGGAGCTTGGGGGCCGGTTGAAATCGAATATGCGTGACGATACGGGTTAAAGTGAAGCCCTTGACGTGACCCCAGCGGCAGCACAGGCGTCACTTGACCGACGGGGTGAAAGGCGAAAAAGGACGGCTTGGGCGGGCCGTTCTTTTTTTTGCATTGGTTCACGCTCAGAAAGACGGACAGGCTACGAGCTTCACGCCCATAGCCTGTCCGCTCCGTAGACCTACTTCTTTCTCATCGTCCTCACACCGCCGATGGCCATCAAGGCTACAAGAGCGGTTAGGACCGCCAGTCCGGCTACAGGCAAAGTACCTATTACGAACAATTCCGCATCGTCCGACACCTGGACATCGACGTTGGCATCGCTCACCTCCACACTCCAGCGCCCCGCGTCGTCGGGAGTCGCAAACGTCAATGGATACGTGGCCGCGTCAGGCGCTCCAGGTATCATCACGCCATCCCTGTGCCATTCGTACGACAGGGGCGGATATCCGCCGGATGTCTGGATGCTGAAGGGGTGAGGCATACCCGCCGCGACCGTCCCGCCAACCGGGTCCGCCGTGATGACCAGATGGTCTTCGATTTCAAGCCGCGCCTCGCCGCTTGTGTGCACTTCTCCGTTGAAGGTCGCCTCGCACCAATACGTGCCGACGTTCGCGGGCGTCAACGGACTCAATGTCCACGTCTGGGTTGTCGGCCCCTGATAGGAAAGCGTGGCTTGCGCCGAACCGCCGCCACCGGAGGCGACAAGATTCATCATGGCGTCGTTCGACACAGGAGTGTCCGTTACGGCCTTCCCGCTATTGCGCCATTTCCACTGGTAAGCGACAGGACTCGCACCCGATTCAGGTACAACCGAAAACGTATGGCTGTCGCCCACATACTTCCATGCACCCAGCGGGTGTTCGCTAAAGTCCCCGTTCGCCGCCAAGATCGAGAAGTAGGCGTCGCTGAAATCCACAATCGAAAAATCCGTCGCGGAATAGATCTGGACACGATAGTCCGTCCCCAACGGCAAGTCCGCCGGAACAGTCCACACAAATGTCCCCGTGTTGTCTCTCGGCCCACTGATCCACATCCATGGATGCGCACATGGCGCGTTCCCCTGCCATAGTTTCAGATTGATCTTTGCCGCCGCCTGCGTATCCGGCGTCCACGTGATGGCATGCGAACTGCCACGAATCCACTCTTCCGCGCCATTCGGCGACTGTATCGAAATCGGCGACACCGGAACCATGAAATAATCGCTGAAAGCACTGACCGTAAAACCAACGTCGTTCGAATAGATTTCGACCCTGTAATCCATACCCGGCGACAAGTCCTGAGGAATGACCCACGTAAACAAACCTTCATCATTCGTAGGCCCGCCGATCCACATCCACTGGGCCGGAGACGGCGAATCCCCCTTCCACAACATCAGATTGACCTGCGGATCGACCGCCCAAGCCGACGTCCACGTAATATCATGGGTACTACCCGCAAACCACTGCGCGTTGCCGTTCGGTGAAGTCAAAGTGAGTTTGGGGTCGCCAACGGACAGCGTCGCCGTGTTCGACGTGGCGCTGTCCACGACATTGGTCACGACGCACATGTACGAACCTTCGCTCGCTTGTTGCGCCGACGCAATGCTATACGTCACCGCCGTCGCACCCGATAGGTCGCTTTCGTCTTTCTTCCACTGATAACTGAGCGGCTCTGTGCCAGTCGCCGTCACC
>CAIYET010000196.1 GCA_903925285.1 Candidatus Hydrogenedentota bacterium
GCTAAAAAAGCCTACCGGTAAGGCATGGGAAGATGTGAAGGCTGGAGTTAATGAAGCAATGGCTGATCTGAAAGAAGCATACGAAAAAGCCATTGCCCGCTATAAATAATTCATCACAGGAAAGTCTCTTAAGGAAACGGGTAAAAAGGGGGTTAAGCAATGACAGGCGCTTCTGAACAGAGTGTCAAACCTCAAATTAGATAATCGGGACAGGTATAATAAAATAGTTCGCCCAGCGAATCGGCATATTGACGGCACAGGGTAGGAGCGATTTTCGGTCGCGAAAACAATCGCGCATGAATGCGCTCATACAGCTTGAATGACTATTCGCACTGTTAGTGGAAAGGAGTGTTAATCTTGGGCTCAATGACAATTTCTTTGATCTCTTTTGTGTTCATCTTCAGCGGCGCGCTGTTTGGCTTGTTTTTGCGCAGTGTTCTGCCGGAACATCATCTGAGCGATAAAACCAGGGATGCCGTGAAGGTGGGGACCGGGCTGATCGCTACGCTGACCGCTCTTGTTCTTGGCCTGCTGGTCAGTTCAGCCAAGAGTTCGTTCGACCTGATGAGCGCCGAGATTACACAGGGTGGCGCACGGGTCATCTTTCTTGACCGCACTTTGGCCCGCTACGGTCCGGAGACAAAGGAAGTCCGCGATCTGCTGCGTTCCAACCTCGCCTCTCTGATTAATCTGGTCTGGCCTGAAGATACAGCCGCGCACGCTGACTTAAAAGCTGTTGAGAATAGGTACGGGATAGAAGGAGTGTTGGACAAGCTGCGGACACTCTCACCGAAGAACGACTCCCAGCGTTTGCTTCAGACGCAGGCCCTCCAGCTTTGCAACGATTTGGCGCAATCGCGCTGGTTGATAATCGAGCAGGGTCAGGGCGCGCTTCCAAACGTATTCCTCGTGGTGCTGATATTCTGGCTCACTATCTTCTTCATCTGCTTTGGCTTGTTCTCCGAGCCCAATGCAACAGTTATTGCCGTGATGCTCGTCTGCGCCCTGTCGGTGTCTGGTGCAATCTTTCTGATCATGGAGATGAATTCTCCGATCGAGGGGATAATTAAGATTTCCAGTGCTCCGCTGCATAAGGCCCTTGAACATCTCGGGCAGTAGATCCGAGGCCGCTCCCGCAGCAACAGAATTCTGCGGCCCCGTCGATTCTGAACAACATTCGGAAGGCCCCTTCATTGAAGGAGGTTGAGCAGGTCATATCCAAGAACTTGAAAAATGAAAGGAGAAACCACCATGACACTGAATCTCACAAAAGATCTCTTGAGGGTCGCACTCATTATCCTGCTGACAGCGTTTTCCTCTGCCGCGGGGGAAACAAAGCACTTTGATTCCAAGGGAAAACCGCCCTCGAAATACACGATCGAGGTTCAGCAGAAGGCTCGGAACACGATGCCGTTCGCCGACAAGCAGGATTTCACGGAAGCCAAAAAAGGATTCATTGCCGCGCCGAACTACCGGAAAATCATGCAGGATAATGGCGGTGTCTCCTGGGACATGGACAAATGGGACTTTCTTCTCGAAGGGAAGGATTTTGACAGCGTTCATCCTTCGTTGCAGCGGCAGGCGATTCTGAATATGGAATATGGTCTTTATGAGGTAACCCCCGGCATCTACCAGGTGCGTGGTTTCGACCTGGCCAACATCTCCTTCATCAAGGGTAAGACCGGCTGGATCGTCATGGACCCGCTTACTGTGAAGGAGACGGCCCGGGCGGCCCTTGACTTCGTGAATGAGAAGCTCGGAAAACGCCCGGTCGTGGCGGTCATCATCTCCCATTCCCATGCCGACCACTTCGGCGGAATCCGCGGCGTGATCAGCGAGGAGGACATCAAGTCGGGCAGGGTGCCAATCATTGCTCCCAAAGGATTTCTGGAAGAGGCAATCTCAGAAAACGGGTTTGCCGGCACGGCAATGATTCGCCGCAAGAGTTACACCTACGGAGACGCGCTGCCCGCAAGCCCGTTCGGCCACGTGGACTGCTCCATCGGCAAGATTACGGCTAAGGGCAAGGCCGGCATACTGCCGCCGACCAAGGTCATCGAGCAGCCCATCGAGGAACTTACAATTGACGGTGTCCGCATGGTGTTTCAGAGCACGCCCGGCACTGAGGCGCCCGTTGAGATGAACACCTGGTTCCCTGATTTAAAGACGTTCTGGGCTGCGGAGAACATGGTCGGGACCCTGCATAACCTCTATACGCTGCGCGGGGCCAAGACGCGCGATGCCCGGGCCTGGGCCTACTACATCAACGAGGCGCTCTATCGTTTCGGCCCGGAGGCGGAAGTGATGTTCACGGCGCACAGCTGGCCGCGCTGGGGCAATGCCCGTATCCAGGAAGTGATGCGTGACCAGCGCGACATGTATGCCAACCACAACAATCAGGTGCTTCACTTTGCGAACCAAGGGGTGACCATCAACCAGATCCACAACGTTTACATGCCTCCCCAGTCCCTGCAGCAGAAGTGGTACACCCACGGCTACCACGGGTCCTACGAACACAACAGCCGGGCCGTCATCAATTACTATCTCGGCTATTGGGACGCCAACCCCGCGACGCTGGCGCCGCTATCACCGGAGGACTCGGCTCCCCTCTATGTGACGATGATGGGCGGAGCGGAGAAGATTCTCACCAAGGGCAGGGAACTGATCGCGCAGGGCAAGTACCGCCTTGCGATGGAGATTCTGAATAAGCTGGTCTATGCCGAACCCAAGAATCAGGTCGCTAAGGATTTACTGGCTGATGCCTTCGAGCAGTTGGGCTACCAGTCGGAAAGCCCAAGCCTGCGCAACTGCTATCTATCCGCCGCCAGGGAACTGCGCAACGGCGCCAAGCAGATCCACCTCGACACAAAGGCTCCTGATTTCATCCGCGGCACCAGCACTGGATTGCTGCTGGATCTTCTGGCCATTCAAATCGACAGCCGCAAAGCGGGTGGTCTGAAGTTCAAGTTCAACCTCATCCACCCCGACATCAATCAGAGGTTCGTGGTCGAGATGAGCAATGCCACCCTCACGCACATTGCGGGCTACCAGGCGAAGGATGCCGACCTGACCATCACGCTGAACCGGGCTGATCTCGAAGACATCATGCTCGGCAAGGCCAAGTTGGCGGAGTTGGCCAAAGTCGGCAAGGCCAAGCTCGACGGCAATGCAAGTGTGCTCCAGCAACTCGCTGCTACCTGTGAAATGTTCGACCCGATGTTTCAGATCATGCCCGGCACGAAGCCGGCAGCGGAGATGCCAAAGGCCAAGGAAGAAGTTTTTGAGCACGATACGCCCCGGATGCACGAACCGTAATGAAAACCAGCAATAAGTATAAAAAATAATGTTGGCTGGCTCTATGCGCTCAAGACACAGCAGGAGATACAAGGTTATGAAAACCGTAACACTGAAAGCATTATTCGTTTGTGCAATGGCATTGCTCGCGTCTATCGCGTTCACGGTGGCTCCCGCCCAGTCCGCGGATAGGATTACCGAACAAGAGGCTTACGAGATCGGCATCGAGGCGTACCACTATCTGTACCCGCTGATCTCGAAGGACATCACGCGGCGTGTCTCGACCAATCATGAGCCAGGCAACAAACTGGGCTTTGGGCTGATGAACGCATTCCAGCATATGAGGGCCTTTCCACCCGGTGACTTCCGTGAGGTGGTGCGTCCGAACTTCGACACGCTCTACTCAATCGCATGGCTCGACCTGACCAAAGAACCTGTGATCGTCTCAGCGCCGGATACGGGCGGGCGCTACTATTTGCTGCCCATGATAGATA
>CAIYET010000197.1 GCA_903925285.1 Candidatus Hydrogenedentota bacterium
CCTTCCAGGTTGTAATGTCGGCAAAGGTGCTGGTAAGATGAAACGGTAGGAAGCGTGAGGCTGGACGCCCCCAAGTTGGAGGAGATGTCGCCGTGCAACAATCGGTGTTTCCATTTCGGTTCCCGGAGACGAGTCAGGCTGCGGTAGCGTGGATTTGTGGATCAATCCTCGCCACGTTGGTGCTGCTCGCCGTCATCGAGGCGATCCGGCGCTGGCTGAACCGGCGCATGCAGATGCAAGCCGAGTGGCGCGCGGTAAACAATATGATGCGCGAGCGGGGAATCTCGGACGCGGAACAGAATCTTCTGCGTTCGATGCTCGAAGCGTACGCACCGAAGACCCCGTTGCCGGCGTTGACCACGCGCAGAAATTTCGACGCGTGTGTGGATCAAGAAATGGACGCGCTGCAAGCCGGGGGCCATATCGAGCGTTTCGAGCAAACCGGCATCATGTTGCGCAAACTCCGCGTCCGCCTTGGGCTCGACTACATCGCGTACGGTATGCGGATTTTTTCGACGCGCGAATTGCACGTTGGCCAGATGCTGTGGATCGCGCCCGTAGGGAAAGGCCCGGCGTGGACCAAGTGCGGCCTCGTCGCGATCGACGAGGCGTATTTCTACGTGGCGCCAAAGGACAAGGACGCACCGCTGCCAAAGCTGGGCGATGAGGTGCGATTCCATCTGTGGCGCGAGAACGATGCGCGCTACGAATTCTCCGCCAAGCGTGCGCGCACAAACGAAGCCAGCACGCCGTGGGCCGTGCTCCACACGCGTAATCTCAACCGTATCCAGGCGCGCAATTTCTATCGTATCCGATTCCATCAGGATGCCACGGTCGGCATTCTCGCGGCGTATGGCGAAGACGACGCCGTCGCGGGATTGCGGCCACGCCGCGTTGTCACGCGTTTCGGCGGGATCGTCACGAGTTTGAGCGCGGGCGGGTTCGCACTTGTCACGCAGCACGCCGTGCGCGAGGCAACGCTCATCCGCACCACGCTCGTCGTGCCCGGATCGCCGCCGTTCGAGGTCGAAGCGGAAACCGTCGGCGTCGATCACATCTCCGGGCGTCAACATCTGGTCCGCGCGCACTTCACGAACATCTCGGAAGACAATCGCGACCTCATCGCGAAGTATGTGCTTCAAACTCAGCGGCCAAAATCGGGCCAGATCGAAGTCCAGCAACACGAGACTCCGGAGATCCCTTCGGAGGAATTATGAATTATGAATTATGAATTATGAATTCCTAATTCCTAATTCCTAATTCCTAATTACCAGCGGAGTAAGCGTTTTGGACATCCTCCTTCAAGCCGTCAAGGCCGTTCAGCGCAACGTACCCGCGTTAGGCCTCTACCTGCTGTTCACGGTACCCGCCAGCGCGCTCGTCCTCGCGGGCAACCTGTGGATGGGCGACACGAATCCCGACGCGCCGGTGACTGCGGCCATGCTGGCCTATGAAGTGGCTGGAGACGCGTTTCTCATCGTCGTGTACGCCTTCGCGCAATCCATCGTATTCTCGCGAATGGGCCGTCTGATCGACCGCCCCCTCTGGAAATGTCAGGGCGACGGCGAAGCGTTGAAGCGCTACTTTCCGTTGTGGGTGTTGTTGAATATCGTAGCCCTTGGCTCGCAGCGGCTCGTGACGTGGGTCCCTGCCTTGATGGACAACGAAGCCGCAGCCGCGCCGATGTTCTGGATGATGGCCTTCGTCATAGCCGTTTATGTCCCCGTCGGAGCGGCGATCATGTTCGCGGGACGCCCCGAATGGGGTTTGGGGTCCACGCGAACTCTATACCCCAAACCCCAAACCCCAAACCCCAAACCCCATACATGGAGCAAACTGGGCGAGGCGCTCGTACCGTTGGGACGCCAGTGGCCCAAGGCGCTTGTTGTTTGCTTTTTTGGCGGCGCGACCTATATGTTGCTCACGTTTCTCGTCATCTGGCAACCCGAACCGCAGCGTTGGCTCTTACCAGCCCTGGACGTTGTCGCGGGCTACTTCGATTGCCTCATCTTCTGCGCGACGTGGCTGATATGCATGTTCGACCGCCAAGCGCCACAGGACGGCGACATTGACTACTTTTAGAAAGGTTTTAGGCTTTAGGCTTTAGGCTGTAGGCAGTGCCTACAGCCTAAAGCCGAAGCCTGGAGTTCGTTATGACATTCGAATTTCTTTATGGTCCTCGGACCCTTCGATTCATCCCTCCCGATGTGGTGGCCTGGCTCGGCACGCTCGACATCGCCGATACGCCGGAATTGCCCGAACGCGACGCCGCGATTCGCGAGGCCATCCAACATCCCATCGGTTTGAAGCACGGCCTTGACCGCATCGTTAAATCAGGCGAGAAGGTCGCGGTCGTCGTCTCGGATGCATTCCGCCAGACACGCGCCGATCAGGTGTTGCCCATCCTCATCGAGGAACTCAATCGGGCGGGCATCCCGGATATGGACATCCAATTCCTGTTCGCAACAGGCGTCCATCGCCCCCCGAGGCGGGAAGAGCAAGCGCGTATCCTCGGCCCCGCGATCTACGAGCGGTTCAAAGACCGCACCTATGCGCACGACCCGCGCGACGATGCCAACCTCGTCTCCGTCGGCACGACCTCGCGCGGCACGCCAGTGATCGTGAATCGCCGCGCGATCGAGGCGGACCGTCGAATCGTGGTCGGCGCGGTCGTATTGCATTATTTCGGCGGATTTGGAGGTGGGCGCAAATCCATCTTGCCCGGCCTCGCATCCGTCGCGGCAATCGCGCGCAACCACTCCATGAACCTCGATCCCGTCGAAGATCGCCTGAACCCCGACGTGCGCATCGGCGCGCTCGACGGCAATCCCGTCGCCGAAGACATGCTCGAAGCGGCCCAAATCGTCGGCGTCGATTACAGCGTCAACACTGTGTTGAACCGGCACGCACAAATCGCCGCCGTTTTCGCGGGCGAACTCGACGCCGCACACCGTACCGCCGCCGAATACGCACGCGGGATGTTCACCGCGCCGATTGCCAAACGCGCCGACCTCGTCGTCGCGAACGCCGGTCTTACCCACAACTTCGTCCAAAGCCACAAGGCCCTCTACAACGCCTACCAAGCCGTGAAGCCCGACGGACGCATCGTATTCATAGCGCGTTGCGAAGAAGGACTCGGCGGAGAGGCCTTCGCAAAATGGATCCGCCTCGGCAACCGCGAAGCTATCATCGCCGGCCTGCGCCGCCACTCCGAAATCAATGGCCAGACCGCCCTCTCGACGGTCGAGAAGGCCCCCATCGCCCTTTTCGTCACCGACATGACCGACGCCGACGTCCTAACCCTCGGTGGCCGCAAATCCCCGACCCTCGAACAAGCCATCGCTACCGTCCTGTCCGAACTGGCCCCGCGAGGCCCCCTGACCGGCTACGTCATGCCCTCTGCGGCATACACCGTGCCGATGCTGTAGACTAATACTGTCTTCTTGACAAAGCATTACTCTTGTGTTAGCATGCAACCACGTAGTATCGCGGGGAGCCGAATAGGTTTCGTTACACGGACAGTCTCACTTGAGGGTACACACATGCCGGATGTTGGTGAATGCGTTGGCGTACAAGAGAATACAACTGAAGATCAGAATTTGCCCGAGCTGACATCCGAGAAACCGGAAACGGCAGCGAAGAACGCCAAGAGTAACGACCTTGCCTTAACAGCGGCAGAATGTATCGGACTTGTGGGGACGATGGCCGAAAGTTGCGGAACGTCTGAAGCGGCTGGTGCTCTAAAGTTAACGTCGCACGCCAAGTCAGTCAACAAATCTCGCAGGATATCCAAAAAGACGACGGAGAAGCCTAGTGTCTCGTCAACACCGACGAAACCTAATGCAACGTGGGTACTTTGGGTCATCAACGATCTTCACGGTCATATCGATGGCATACCGACCGATCGCGGAAAGCGGATGGGGGGGATTACCACACTTGCGCAGACACTGGCAAGCATACAGCCGGCTCTGGAGAAATCGGGGTGGCCGCCTCACTATGTGCCACCCGTTGGTTTTGTCGTGTGCCTCTTGGGCGATATCCTGCGCCATTGGACCTCGCGGTGCCTTGACAAGAGTACGGCTCCCGGCGTGTGGAAACTCATAATCGATAAATTGTGCGAGAAGCAAGGGCGATCCCTTGCATACGTGTTCGGCAATCACGAATTCGATTTCGGCATTCCTGCTTTCGAAAAGATCGCGGCGATCAAGCCGGAATGTGGCTGTTCGCGCAACATCGAGTGGCAAGGCAAGAAGCGTTCTCCCGGAATCGCGTCCCCGAAATGCCCGGAAACAAAAGGCGTGGTTCCCGAGTTTGCGATGCATGTGACACCGCCCTGTTCCGAAAGCGGGAGTAAACTTCGCTTTGTTGGTATAACGCATCATCCGGGTGGTCCAGGTTACGGTCCTTACTTGGTGAACAACGCGGATGCTTTCGCGAAGAGCCCCTTTCAAAATCGGTGTCTAAGCAGAAGCATGGCGTGCATTGGGACCGACCTGGGCACATTTCTGATTCATCTCGCACACTATTCTGAGCACACTCCCGATAACTTCGGAAAATACTGGGGGACACAGAAAAAGCGCCCTGACATCATTCTGAAAGGTCATGATCATACACCGGTTGATCCTAAGCGGGGGACCGTCCCGTCCACAGGACCGGTACCCACGTTTGAAGCGGCTGTGGATGGTGCGGGGTTCGGTGAACTACGGCTCGAGTTCTACGATGATCGGGTCGAATACCAGTGGATTCCTGTTACGCTTGGTCTTGCGAGCGGAAGCCCCCTAGTGCTAACTCCCAGCCCGCCACCCAGTTACACACCGTTTCTCAAGGGTGTGAAGTTTCGGCGCATGGGCGGAAGTGAAGGCGATGCTAACCTCCTCTATCGAGCTGTGTGCCTGTTGCTGAAAAGCATGTCGCATTATTGTGCAGATTCCAAGCCCCATCTAGTAATTGCTTCTCCACGATCCATACGCACTCACTGTTTTGTTCCTGCAACCGAACCAGACGGAACGGTTATCGACGAGTTCGACCTCAGGAACGTATTCGGCGCTGGGCCGATCAGCACCACTACGTATCCTATAGCCGATGTTCGGACAGGGTTGGCAAACTCTCTAAAGAACCCCCGGCTGCTCGAAAGCGTACTGCCTGACTATTTCGGCAATAGATCTCTCGACGTTGAGCTCTACTCGCCCTACCTGTTCGAGGGGGGCGAAGTGCCTTGCGCGCGCGTGATATGCTTTCTTTTTAACGATACGATTTACCTGCTTACTCCAGACTTGCTTCATAAACGACGGGCGAACCTTTATACACTGGGAGGTACCGGAGCTTCACCTTTTGAGCGTAGGTTTTATTCGAGCGGTGAGGTATCAACGGTGCTCGGCAAATTACTTTCAGATAGTGTTGGTAGTGTTGGAGTGACGGCAGATCGGTTCACGCGCGATCTGTGTGAATGGGAATTGGCACCGCCCGGGGGGGAACATGTATGGAGGGTCGTTGGCAACTACTTGACGCATTTGCAAAATACCGGAGTTACGGAATTGCGCTTTTCATAACTGACACGGGTGCTGAGGGAAACGATGACACGTACGCAGAATATTGAAGTTGCAGTTGCTGGACAGGTGGTGGTGTTTCCCAGAACAGATGAATTTGTCACGTATCGGGACTTGCTCTGTCCTGCAACGCAAGCTCTTGTCGATTGCGGCTCGCAGACAATGATGGATGTGGCGGGGAAATGTTTCGTTGACTTGGACGCGAATATTGCCTGGCCCACCGCAAAGGCACGGTACCGATTGGAACACCGCAAGAGGCCGGCGGTGTGAGTCGGCGACTATCCGTATGCCACAGATATACTCTTTCTCTTCATGGACCTATCCGGTCATGAGAGAAAAAACCTTGACGTCGTACAAAATCTTCGGGGGGGGGGCTTTGCGGCGGCATTCTTGCACAAGCCCGAGGCACTTCCCGACATCATCGTTAAGCTTCCAGGTCACATCAAGGGCATTTCTGTCGCTACGACTTCTAGTGATACGGAGTGGTGGAATAGGCTTGCAAAGGTACGAGACGATTTGGGTAAGGACTTTTCGGCAACAAGGCGTTCGGTCGCTCTAAGCCTCGTGGGCTTGTCTCGACTGGACGTGAAAATATTTGCGGACGCATTGCCAAATGTGGTCGGGCAGGAGGGCGAGAATGTACGCCTTGATGAATTGATAAACGGTGCTTGTATGGATATCAAGCACTACGGTATGCTCGATAGGCGGGACAGCCCACAGAGAAAGAGTCTCGTCGCGGTGAGTGAGAAGATTGCCTGCCGTATCGCCGAGGACCGCCCGCAGTTCTTTCGTGAACTGACACATGAGGTTGGCGCGTTTCTCAAGCTGCTTGTGCCGCCTGACTGTTTTTCTCTCGCACCAAATGAGTTCCACAAGGCCGCCAGGGAACTGTGCTTACCGGATGCCATTATAACTACGTTAATTAATCAAAAGGACAACACATGGCGATGGGCTTTGAAGAAGGCCATCGACAGAGGGCGGTGTCTCTATGCCTGAATTTGCGTATTCTTATCTCTCGACAGGGCAAAATCTTGCGGGTTTCGACGATCTCTTCTATAGCTGCATCGCATGGCCACGTAACGACACGCTGCAGGTTATGATATCGGGAGAGCCGGGTTCCGGAAAGTCAACATTGGCATTGCAGGCGTCGTGTTATTGCCGAACGTCTGATGAAAAAGGGCACCCGAAACCTTTGAGTGGGTCGCGGCACGTTCTCTACTATGTTGTGGATGACATCCATGAACGAATCATGGAGAAGATTTATGAGTTCGGGCTGGACAAGATATTAAGGAGCCTACGCGTAAGAAAGGGTGGAGCTGGGGACGACTCTCTGCGAAAACCGTCCCGTGACGTACGCCCCCCTGTAGAGCTTGGTGGCGCGGACACGATTTTTCATCTTATCCGTTACACAGGGCCGCGTACGGTTAACAGTTTGGATTCGCAGCTCCTGGCCGACTTGTGCGAACTCTATGGTGAACCTGGCGGGGTTAGCCAATGCATTGTCGTAATCGATGGCATTGCGCCCGTGACTACATTCCGTGGGGTGTCTCGCCTGGAAGTCCTGAGAGCGGCGCTTCCGTATGAAACTGGCATGCAGCCGGGGAGAAGTATTAAACCGTGTGCTATTTTTTTGGTGGACGAGCCGGGGAACGCGATCCGTCGCGACCCGTACTTGACGGATATCTATATCACCCTCTGGCAAGGAAAGCCGTCGGAAATCACACACGATGGGTATTGTGAGCGTTACATGCAGGTGCACAAAGCGGCGAATTGTCCACATGTAAGGGGGCCGCAGACATTCCGTATCAACAAGGGTACGGGGATCGAGATCCTTTTGAGCCTACAGGCGGACGCAGTACTGTTGCACGTGGCTCGTAGGAAGCGAGCGGAAACGTGTAAACAGGCGTCTGTAATGGTCCGTTTTGGCATAAAAACTCTCGATGACAACCTTGTCGAACGGATAGATAGAGATCTCGGCAAGCAACATCCTAATGATACTTCGCGCCCCCCAAAAACCAAAGGACCGATTATGCGTGCATCAAGCACGCTCCTCGTGGGGCCAACCGGAACGATGAAGAGTCCAATGGCGCTCCGGTTCTGCCGCGAGGCAATCCGTACCGGAGGTAAGGCGGTTTTCATTTCGCTTCATGACAAACTGGATGCGATCGAACGGCTGGCAGAGGATCATGGGCTTGGCGACCCGGGCGTAAACAAGTGTCCAATTTCTGCCACGGAAGATTTCGAGCAAATCAAAGACAGCGACAACTTCGTCTACTATTACATTGACCCTGGGTTCCTACCACCTGAGGCATTCATCTCGCGTATCAGGCGCTTACTTAGAAAAATGGGCATCATCAAGGACGCTGACCAGCCAACTGGCGATGCCAATGAGAAGAATAAAGATTACTGTCTTGTCATAGACGCTATCAGCGACCTTCATACCAGTTTTCCACGTCTGGAAGAGGGCAAGGCGTTTCTCAGTGTCCTCGTGAACACGCTCTATGCACATGGGGTTACTTCGCTGTTTGTGTACAACACGTCGGGTGAAAAGGCAGAAGACGATACGACAAATCTCGCGCTGTTCGACAACATCTTCCGGTTGCGTAAGCGTCCGGTCGAGGGCCGGTTGTCTACGCTGCTGCAAGTGGAAGAACTTGGAAACCGAGTTACCGGCATTGATTATATCTTCGAGATTTCGTCCAAGCCGGGCGATTCGACGGAGAGTATCCTCGCCCAGCCGTCCGCCGAGAAATATTACCTGGACAAGGACGGAAATTTGGTGCCAGCCGGCGTAAAACTGTATGTCAATCGCACAGTTGACGCGCACAGCGATGTAAACGAGGCGGTCTGCAAGGCGTGGGGGTTAGAGGTTCCGAATGACTTGAACGAAGAATTGGCCGCTGAACGGGGTACGTCATATAGGCACATCCTTGAACGCCTGAAGACGCAAAGGGAACATGCCGCCATAATGGCTGTAGACGTGGCATATCTCCGTCAAGACATCCTGCGGCAGTTCGCTCCGCTGGAAGCCGAACCGGATAAAAGTTCGACTGACGAGGAGAAGGGTTCGACTCGTAGGTGGTCGGAAGAAGATCTCGCGACATTTGTCCCGCTTGGAGGCAACTCAGACAAGACGCTGAAGCCGTGTAGGGCGCCATCGAAGAATAGGTCGAAAAACAGTTTGCGTGTGCTACCGTCGTTTATCGATTGTACGCTGGTTCTCTGCAACCTGAATATCCTAAACGTCGTGCTGGGGGTGGGTACACCAGGTCTGAAAGATATACGCAACATAATTGCGGAAAAGCTTGATTCCGAGACTCCAGTAACAGGCATGGAACACATGCCAATGATCTCCCCTGTTGAGTTTGGAACGGCCGCAAAGGAATTCTGGAAGCAGGGCGCGACTAAGGGATTTCGGTTCTTTGGTTTTTCCAAACATTCTGACCCCGAAATTCTTTCGTGCATGTTCATCGAGTGGTTGAGGACAACCAAGGCTCTACAGGCTGGTCCTATCTCGGTCGACGAGGCGAAGTGGAAAAAGCAGCTTACCGATTTTGCCTACTGCTATCTCCCCCCGGCGCGGATGCAGTTGAAGGACGCACAGCCTGATTCCTGCCTTTTTTACCACAGTTGGCATTCCATTCTTTATTCAAATGGGGCGTCGCAGCTTGTTCCCGTGAAGATCGGCAAAGGCTGGAAGGCGACAAAAGGCGGGTGGTGCTGGGGCATCGTCGACAATGGCATGGGCGGTACGAAGGCACGCAAGATTCTCGAGTATGCGACTAGCGAAGCAATGAGCGCATATCGCATTATTCACCGTGTGGGCATGCCGCCTCGCGACGCGTCCTGCCACAATACGGGTGAGTTGAACATATACAATCTCCATCTGATGAAAGAGATTTTTAAGGGGGCATGGTCAAGATTCTCTGTTGAAAACTATGTGGACTTTTCGCCACATCTGCATGCCTTTTTCTCCGAGTATGTAGCGTTTCTGGACCGACTTGAGTACATGTTCGAGGGGCATGAACCGCGTGTTTCTACTTGGCTGGACAAGGCGCTTGGCAGCCTTGCGTCTCTTCTGTCAAAGAAATAGCCCGCGATTCTTGCGCGCAGCCGATCGCACGCAGCCTATCTGCGTCTTGAAGATTCTGTCCAGTGGTTCATGGCACACAATTCGCGATCAAATTCCACATCGACATCCTACCAATTGTGATCTTTCCGATTGACAACCGCAATATGTTGTGGTATCCTGCGGGCGTATTGGTGTGTACGCTGGGACGGACGCGGGAATGGAGTGGTCTATTCTCTTGCGAGGAAACGAGTTATGAACCTGGATGATATCATCGTTCTGAGCCGGGATGCGATGTTGGTTACGTTACTGACTTCGGCGCCGATGTTGTTGTCTGGGATGCTGGTTGGATTGGTCATCAGCGTGTTTCAGTCGGTGACGCAAATCCAGGAAATCACGTTGTCGTTCGTTCCGAAGATTGTGGTGGTGATGGTGGCGTTTGTGGTGTTTCTGCCTTGGATGGTATCGGTGCTGTTGAATTTCGTCGAGCCGTTGTTTGGAGGGTTCGACAAACTGGTTCGGTAGAGGGGTCGTTGCGTGCAGGACGTGCTTGTGTATGAAGTCGAGGTGGTCAAGCTGTTTTTGCTTGTCTTGGCGCGCGTGAGCGGTTTGATGGTATCGGCGCCGATCCTGGGTTCTGCGAATTTTCCGATTATGGGTAAGATTGGCCTGATCGGATTCACCGCGATGTTGATTACGCCGACGCTGTCGCCGTTGCATGTGCCGATTCCGAGCGAGACGCTGGCGTTCACTTTGATTGGGGCGGGCGAGTTTCTGATTGGGTTGATGATTGGTTTCGTGATGACGCTTGCGTTTGGTTCGATACAGGTGGCCTGGCAGATCATGGATATGCAGACGGGGTTTGGCATGATGAATGTCTTCAATCCGGCGATGGAGACGCAATTTCCGATCTTCGGTTTTTTTCTGTTTATCGTGGCGGTGCTGGTGTTGCTGGGGACGAATGGGCATCACGTGATGTTGCGGGCGCTCGTTTCGACGTATGACCAGATCCCGGTGGGCGGATTTGTACTGCGTCCACAGTTGGTGTGGGAAGTGAGTCAGTGGGGCCGGGCGATGTTTTACGATGGGGTGATGATCGCGGCGCCGGTGGGTGGGGCGATGTTGGTGGCATATGTGGTGATGGGGCTGCTCGGTCGTGTGGTGCCTCAGATTCAGTTGTTCGTGGTTGGATTTCCGGTGACGATCGCGTTGAGCCTGTTGGTCGTGGCGGTATCGATGGAATTGTATCTGAACCTGTTGGATGGCATTTTTCACGACATGTTCCAAAACGTGTCGACGGTGATCCAAGGGATGAGGCCTTAAACTAGGCTTTAGGCTTTA
>CAIYET010000198.1 GCA_903925285.1 Candidatus Hydrogenedentota bacterium
ACCATCGGGTGGGGCTGGTTGTCGCTGTAGGCGCGGGCCAGCTTGTGCAGATCGCGGACGCGCATCGGCTCGGCGTTGAGCCGTTTTCCCTCGGCGCGCAGGACCGCCCGATCATACGGATGGTTCCAGTCCAGCGTCCTGTTGAAGGTCATTGCGCGATTCGAGAACGTCTGCGTGAACAGGATGTTGTGGGCACTGGCGGTGACGGTCTCGTATTCGACGACAGACAGCGTCGATCGGACATGGGCGACCGCCTTTCGGGGTAATCGCCCTTCAAGAAATTCAAGGTTCATTGGGATCTCCTCGGTCTACCGGGCGCGTTATCGCGCCCGCGGTTATCGTGGGCCGCCCGCGCACGGGCGGCCCTGTTACGTTTCTGGCAACATGGCGTGCGCGCCATCGTTAAGTTGACCCATCTAGCTATCCGCGCATAGAATCCCTCCTGTAGTTGCGAGCGGCGGACATGCTTTGATTGGTCGTCCGGACTTGTCCGAGCGTGTTCGCTGCTCTTTCTCTTGATTGCGTGCATGGGGCGATCCTTCTTGTTAGTCTTCGGGCATTACCTTTTTGTAGAGAACGGGCGAGCGCGTGCCCGTAATTATGACCAAGCCCGCGAGAGTGCCCTTCCTGACCAAGTTGATGACGCACCTGCCTGCGTTACGGTGGTGCTGTCTGCGCACCGGGCCGGGCGAGCCGTGACCGATCCACTCGTTGTACCCAACGAGGTTGCATGCGGAGACGACGTCGTCCGTGCCCATTTGCGCGATTCTGCCGCGCATTGCCTGCATTTGATCCTCGGTCGGCCGCAAAGCCGGTGTCCGGGGATACCTCCGATCATCATCGGAGGTACTGTCTTGCTGAACCTTCTTCGTGCTCTTGCTCATTTTCACACCTCTTGCCTTGTTGTTGCTGCGAGGGTTATTCCTCGCAGGTATTGTTGTCTTCGGTGAACCTTCGTGTATCCCGTCGTGGTTCTAGAGCCTGCACAGGACGTCAACGGTGCGCTTCCCACGGGTTCCGTGGGTGAGGCGGATGATCATGCGGGCGTAGAACGCCCTGTTAACGAGCCTGTGCACGTCGGCGTCGCTCGCCAGGGCCATGCCGAACAGCGCCGCGAACGAGTCGGCCTGTTTGGAGTTTCTGCCCCGCAGGCGGAATTCCTTTTCGAATGCATGCCGCGGCCCCAAGCGCGTGCTGAAGAGCGCCGTGATGCTGCGGCACGGTCCGTCCGCGGGGGATTCGAAGATGGAGTCGAGTTCGACTTCGTACACGCCCTCATCAATCGCTTCGTTGTCATAGACGACTTCGTCCATGCCGTCCACGGCCTCGCGCTCCGACGCATGCGCGCCCGGCCGTGTTCGCACCCCGACCTCGGGGCAACCCTGAGTATTCATATCCGTGATCCTCCTGTTGCTTGCTGTTGTCTGCTGCCCCATGTAGTGCACAGCGCCTCACATGGGGACCCGCCTTGGCCAGACGGCGAAGATCCGTCGCTTGGCCAAGGCAGGCCTTATTGCTAATCGCTGCACTTGATCACTTCCAACGGCGAGTCCTGACCATTGCCGTCATAGTCATGTATGTAGGCATCCTCCTCGTCGTTGTAGTCGTCCTCGTCGCGCTCGCGGCCGGACTTACCCTTATTGAATCGCGTCCTGTCGGTACCTCGGGCCATAGTTACTCTTTCCCCGCCTGTGGCGGATTGACATCTAATCGATGTCGGTTGCGTTGAAGTTGCCGGTTGTGTTAAGCTTCGACTAGTTGAGGCAAGGACTTCTCAGTCGGATCAACTAGCGCAGAGGATTGCCAGATCCCGCGGGATTTGGCACTGAGTGTTTCTGCGGTTATAATTGATTCAACTTTCCTACGGTCACATTGGGGCCGCTTGCCAAGGCCCTATCGAGACATAAATCATCGCATCAATTGCCGGATGTTGGAATGTCTTCTTGAACAGGCAGTCATCCCAGGCAACTGCAGTCCTGTCGCCTCGCGGTTTGGACAAGATTCCAGCCAAACCTGTAGATTGTTGCTACGTCGATCAGGAGGGAAGGAGCGATGAACCGTCAGAATTGGGCCGCCAGGAGTCGCGTAATCAGAGATATGCTGACGAAGCACAAAGGGCGCGAGTATTCAGGACGCGACAAATCCAAAAAGGTTGAGATAAGAACGCGAACACCTGTGCGTTTGGACTGCGAGAAGGGGCGCATGAGGATTGAGCGCCGGTGGCTGACATCCCTTCGAAGATTCAAATCATCCGACAGAACTGAGTCGGAAACCCGCCGAAACCGGCGCGTCGCGGCGTGTATTCTTGTGTGCCATCTTGGCGGGCAGAGCGTTAGGGAGATAGCCCGGAAGCTCTCCGCAAGCGGGGCTGTTGTTTCCAGAAACAGGATCAGCCAGTTTCTGTCGGAGGCGGAAGGAAGGGGGGCGGAGAAATACGGGATTGACCTATTCAGGGACTTATTGCACGCCAAGCGCCGAGGGCCGCAACAGAATCTCGCGAATGTCCTCGTTGACTATCTCAACAAGTATGCCGGAAGCAAGCGGGTGTCGCGCAAATTTACATCTTGGCGGTATTGGCCAGCATACGAGATTGTGTTCTTCTTACAGTGCGGTCAGTATCCGCCAGATCGCGTCCAGGCGGGTTCGGATCAGTTGCGATCTTCGGCCTCGAACCTGTTCACGTCGCAATGGTATCGATGCCAGAATGCCCACCTGTACAAATCGGGCAAATTGATGAAGAAGGGGGAGTCGGACTTGTGCAAATTCAAAAAACTGTGGCCGAAGATCTTCCTGCCAAAGCCAGTCGAGAAACGGTTTAGAACCAGTGAGAACTACGTGCGCAAGGTCTTGAACAGCAAGGGGTATTATTGGAGATATCCCTGGCGCCTTCGTCTCGGCACCAAAGGAAGAACTCCGTGTGTTGGCATCGAAGGT
>CAIYET010000199.1 GCA_903925285.1 Candidatus Hydrogenedentota bacterium
CTGCAGGTCTTCTGCTTCTTCAAGCATCCTGTAGAGCACGGCAAGTTCTGTCTCTTCATTCTTGGCCGCATCGAGTAACGGCCCGTGCATGAGCTCGGCCACCCTCATGCAGATGTCGTAGTCGTCGTGCATGCGCAAGTCCGGCCAATACCGCACCTTGATCAGATTCAACAACAACGCAAACGACATGTCCCCAGGAAGACGAATGCGGCCGCATTCCTCAACGAAGAACTGCGCGCGCTCACATTCCTCGCCGTTAACGTCATCAGGCAGTCTCGGGTATGGGTTGAAATACCTCACCGGCTCCAGAGTTATCAGTCGTCCGTTGTTGTTCCGGTCAAACACAAACTGTCCGAACCAACAGCTGTCAGACGCAAGGATAGGAATCACTCCGTAAAAGTTGAACGGATAAGACGGTTCCAACCGATTGTCCCGGAAGTAAACGGGATAACATGCTTCCGGGGCCGGGGAAACCGAAATATCTGGTTCCTCTCCTCGGTAGGAACGGACCAAAGAGATAACTTTCTCCTGCAAGGCAATATCTGGCAGGCTGCCGCTATAGAAGAAATCGCATCCCATCGTGTTTCACCCTCGTTTTTGCGCATAGGTCAAGCAAGAGTAGCAGAAATATCAGGCAAAGTCTCTGAAGTGGCAAATTCCCGTTCGCAGACATACCGGGGAATAACGACACGCATCTTGTCGTCAGATAAGCGGCTGTGCAAACGAGGTACTACTCATAGTGTAGTCGCGCACATTTATTCCGTGCTTTGCTTCTTGCTCAATTCATCCATCCTCGCCATGATATATTCAATCTCCGGCTTTATAATTTGCAACTCTCGCAGCGCCAAACGAAAATCGCTTTCGCTTAGAAAATCGCTTTCGCTTACGCTTTCGTTTATTAACAGCAGGACTTCATCAAAACGATCTTTGTTGTGTATGACTCTTTCCAGCATGACGCTCAAATCTCTTGTCTCTTCCTCATTGTATCCATCTTCGCGCCAGAATGGTTGTATCTGCGATACCGGAGCTTTTTCTGGTCCCAGTCGCGCGATCAGGAGTTCGTGCATCGCGGGGTCCATCGCGGTCAGTGGGATCAATGCCACCACGGCGGCTTCGCGGACATCCACATTGGAGTCTCCCAAGCTCTCCAGCAAGATTTGGCGTATCTCGCCGCTTGTGGGGGCCAGCAGAGTCAAGGCTCTTCTGGCGGCTCTGCGGACATCCGCGTCGGAGTCTCCCAGGAGTTTCGCCAAGGTCTGGCAACTCTCGCGGTCTGTGCTGCCCAACGGAGCCAAGGCTTTAATGGCGGCTACGCGGGCATTCGAATCGGAGTTTCCCAGGAGTTTCACGAAGGCTTGGCGTATCTCGCCGTCCGTGGGGGGCAGTGGAGCTAATGCTTCTACGGCGGTTCGGCGGACATTCGAATCGGAGTCTCCCATGCGTTCCACGAAGGCTTGGCGTACCTCGCCATCTGCGGTGGCCAACGGCGCTAATGCTTCTACGGCGGTTCGGCGGACATTCGAATCGGAGTCTCCCATGCGTTCCACGAAGGCTTGGCGTACCTCGCCATCTGCGGTGGCCAACGGTGCCAATGCTTTTGTGGCGGCAAGCCGAAAATGAACATCTTTGTGTTCAAGGATCCGAAGAACATGCTTCGCCATAGCCTCCGACTGCCCCGCTAGCGCATGTAGGAGTAGCGCGGTGGACGAATCGTTAGGAATATGGTTTGGCAAAGAGATGCCTGTGCCGGGCAAGGCCCTGATGGCGGAAATCAGCTCGTCGGGATAAAGGCTTCTTAGTTTCCTGCCCTCGCCAATCATGCGCAGGACGATCTCTCCAAATTGCGCCTTTGAAACATCTTCAAGCATTGACTTGATGAAAAGTTCCGCCGCATTACTGTGCGGATCCGGGTAACGAAGAGCGTATTCGATGTATATCATCCGCTGTTCAGCGGGTGCGTCCCTATTTGGCAATGGCAAGTTATGGCCCACATGGAACGCGAAATCCAGCGGCCATAGGACGCGCGGAGTGCTTTTGTCGCCTTTTCCCATACAATGCATGTGCATATGCAGGTGATCGCCAATAAAACGTTCCCAAGTATGATTTTCCGATTCCCCATCCGCCGCCATCATCGAACACAGATAGGCGCGGTCACGCAACGCCATGAAGTAATCGCAATAATCATCACGGTCCCCGCGCGGAATGTGGGGAAGCTCACCAAGCTTCGCGTGGACTTGGCCCCCAAGAAAAGCCTCGGAGGCCAGTCTCTTGGAAATTGGTGGCCATATTGCACGGTAAATGTCCAACAAGAACCGCCATGTGGAATAGGGCAGGCTTTGGATGAAAGATTTCGCGAAGAGCCATAGGCGCTCGTTTTCTTCGAGGAAGGGCCATGAAAAGAGTGTGGCAAGCCCTTCCGA
>CAIYET010000200.1 GCA_903925285.1 Candidatus Hydrogenedentota bacterium
AGGCTGTTGGTAGCGCTGAGATCAACGGTGGTTCTGGCTAATCCCACCTTTCCAATAAGCGAGAAAGGACCGGCGATAGGAAACTTTCCTGTGGCTGATACTTGCAGGGTTTTAGGCTTATATTCGGCGTTGCCCAGACTTCCTGAAGCCTTGACGCTGGCCATGATGCCGTAGCTTGCCTCAATCCCCAAGTTAGGAGTGAGTTGAATGCCGCCGCCTAATCTGTAGGCGGTGCCTGAATCAGTGCACGATGATCCTAACGATGCACAGGCATCTTTGGCCGTGGATTTGCCGACATCAACGGCAGCGTACAGACCTTCAGCCATGAGGTGGTTCTCAATGGCGTTCGTACGGCGATCCGCGCCGGCTTCGCGGTAGTTGTCCCGGCCGGGATGAATCACAACATCATCAATACCGGCAGTGTTCCACTGAAGCTCTATACGCTCTATGCACCGCCGAATCATCGGGACGGCGTAGTCCACCATACCCGCGCCGACGCGGAGGCTGATAACGAGCACTTCGATGGTAAAACGACGGAGTAGAGATCTGACTGGACGACGGAGGAACTATGAAAGCCTTGATCATAAGTGCGGATAATTTTGAGGACACTGAGCTGCTGGTCCCCTACTACCGGCTGAAGGAGGCGGGCGTCGAAGTGACCGTGGCCTCCCTGAGCCAAGGGGCTATCAAGGGCAAGCACGGCTACGACGTGGCCGTGGACATGACCCTTGCCGAGGTCAATCCTGAGGACTATGCGATCCTGATCCTGCCCGGGGGGGCGGCGCCGGCGCTGGTGCGAGAAGAGCCGAAGGCGCTGGAGATCGCCCGGAGCTTTTTTGCTCGCAGCAAACCGGTTGCCGCAATCTGCCACGGGCCGCAGATCTTGATCAGCGCCGGTCTTTTGCAAGGGCGACGAGCCACGTGCTACAAATCGGTGGTGGATGAACTGAAAAAGGCCGGGGCGCTCTATGAGGACCGGGAGGTGGTTGTTGACGCCAATCTAATCACGTCCCGGCAACCGGACGATCTTCCCGCGTTCATGCGGGAGACCATGAAGCTTCTTCAGCGTTAGATTGCCGTTCCAAGAAAGGTGGAAATATGAAACTTCCTGACTATGTCCCAAAAGACGAAGTGAAAAGAGAGTGCAAGGAATTGGGAATCAGAAATTGGGCAGCGCTTAAGAAACTGGTACCGAGCTTGGAAGAAGCCAAAATAATCAGGACGGCCATAGGCGCGGCGGGCATCAGGATCGGCATCGAGGCTTTTCGGGATGGGCTTGAAATTGAGCTTGAGCACGGAACGAAATACCCAGATGCAAACGTGACGAACAACCATCCGGTCCTGACGGGCAAGATCGTTATTGCGCATCTAAAGGAGGCGCTGGATTATTACAGGCGCCTGAAAATCATGGAACTCGAGATCCTTATTCACAAGGCGCTTGTCGCGAAAGACGCCGCGAAGCTCGAAAAGTATCTGAAGAAACTCGCGAAAGATAAGCTCGAGCTCAGCAAGTCGGAAGTGGCCCAACTAACGTGAATTGGGCGCTGAAGGAAATGAAAAATTGTAACAATTGGAACTTCTTAAAGTTAGCCAGTAAAAGATATTGTCGTGGACGGTCTGACCAACAGGAGTGAAACCATGTCAAACACCACACCTATGCAAGGGATGCTCACCCGAACGCTTGGCAGCACGGGAAAGAAAGTCTCGGCAATCGGGATCGGGGGCAGGCATGTCGGCTTGAAGGGGGTGGATGAGCAATTGAGCATTCGCATCATTCGCACTATGCGCCGCCGAATCATCGGGACGGCATTGTCCACCATACCCGCGCCGATGCGGAGGCAGACAACGAGCACTTCGACGGCAAAACGACGGAATAGAGAGCCGACTGCGCACCCGGCGGCGGACATTTTGCCGGTGCCCTGCGCGAGATCAACGAAGACGATGCCTTGTTCGACTTCAATTATCCGCTGGCGAGCCAACCGCTGAAATTCGAAGCGAAAATTATCGGTATACTATGACAGGTACAGAAAGCTGCTGCGAATTTTGTGCAAGGCATGTGTGGCGCGATTCGAAGGATAGAAAATGAATGCGGAAATACTACTCGCCCAACCGCGTGGCTTTTGTGCCG
>CAIYET010000201.1 GCA_903925285.1 Candidatus Hydrogenedentota bacterium
ACATACTCTACTGCGCCGTGAGCCGCAAGACAAACACGCATGAGCCCGAAGAGGCTGTCAGAATTCAGGAGTCAGAATTCAGAATGTTCACAACGCTGGAGCTCTGTCGATGGCGCAACGCCGGCGCGGAAACCTTGCGCGCAGCGCGTTGGCATTCTGAATTCTGAATTCTGAATTCTGAATTCCCATGGCCTTTTCTACAATGACACTCGAAGTACCTTTGCGGCACCTTATCACGACGCCAGCCCGGCGGGTTTTGGAAGTTCGCGGGCGATGCGCTCGACGCTATAGCCAAAGCCGGGGCCTTTGATCGTGGAAAGGTCCACGGCGCCGTTATGGCGCTGATAGATGCCCGGATGCACGGCAGCTTCGGGTAGCGACGCCGCGGGGTAGAATTGCATCCCATTCGTCTCGACGCCCATGATCGTGCCCGCATGCGCCGCGAGAAGGACATGCGGGATCTGCGCCAGCATGGGATTGGTCAGGTCCTGCACCATCAGCGTCATACCGTGCGCCTTAGCCCAGCAAAGCGACAGCAGCGCGCCGGTCTGCGTCTTACAGGTCTTGAGCGCGACACCGGTCCAGCCGAGCGAACGTCCGAGTTTGACCATAGGCCAGTCGTGCGCGCTTTCGTCCATGAACAACGGTTTGCGCGCCGATACCGCATGCACGTCGATGCGGTGCTTCTCGAGGTCGTACGGAAATGGCTGCTCGACATACAGGATCGTCCCGTAAATGCGCGGAGACTCCTTGACGAGCCGGTCGAGAATCGCGGTCACGTACGCAGGCTCGGTCACGGTGCAGTTGAAATCCGTGCTGAGCCAGTCCACGCCATGTGCAATACCGATCTCGCCCACGTGCAGCAGGCGGCGGTAGTCCCACTCGGCGTCGTTGCCGCGCAGTTTGACCTTCAGACATTTCAGGCCGTCGCGGTCAATCCAATCGCCCAGCAGAAACGGGTACCCGTCGTGCGGATCGCCGCCGTCATGCGGATCGGCGTTATCGAGTTCCGTCGCATCGAGCTTATCCTTCCCGCCGACGAGATGCCACGCGGGTATGACATCGGGCCGTGGAAACACGAGGTAGTCTGCGGGAAATTTGCCTTTGAACGACACGGCAGCGTCCTGCGCCGGAGTCAGGTAATGCGCAAGATCGCAGGTCATGAATTCCGGCGTATACATGTCATATATGTACTTCTTATGCAATACGCCATACGCATCATGCAGCGCGAGGTCGAACGCCGAGCAACAGACCAGCGCCGCGAGCCACGGCATCGGCTCGACGCCCGCGCGCGATCCGTTGAACCGCTCGAGTAGTTTTGGCAGGCGTTTCTCGATGAAGACGTGGCCCACCTCGAACGGGTGCCCGCCGACATTGAACAGCCCCCACGCTTCCGCCAATCGACACGTGAACGTCTTAAGCGCACCGTGCCGCTCCTCGTAATCGAGCGAACTCGGCCAGACCCATTGCACGCTCAACGGCGTCTCGCCCCAGCCGTCCGCCGCGTGGCCAAACGTATCCTCGACCCGCATGCGCACCCGCGCGCAAGTCACGTGCGTCAACGTTTCCGTCCCGAATTTCAGCGGAACACGCGTTTCCA
>CAIYET010000202.1 GCA_903925285.1 Candidatus Hydrogenedentota bacterium
GGTCATGAAGTAGATCCCCGCCTGAAAGCTGAGGAGCGCGATCTGACAATCGAACATGCCGACGTCCACCAGCTGCCCCCTCCCCGTTTTCTCTCGCGCATAAAGCGCGAGCAAAATCCCCTGGAGCGCATAGAGGCCTGCAGTGAGGTCGGCCTGTGAGACCCCGACCTTGCAGGGTGGGCCTCCCGCGTCGCCGGTGAGGCTCATGATTCCACCGAGACCCTGGATGGCGAGATCGTAGCCAGATTTCGCTGACCACGGCCCCGTCTGGCCGAAGCCGGAGACGGATGCGTAGACGAGGCGCGGGTTGATCTTCGAGGCGGTTTCGTAGTCGAAACCGAGCTTCTTGAGCGCCCCCGGGCGGAAGTTCTCAACGAGAATGTCTGAGCGTTGTATCAAGCGACGGATGATTTCCTTGCCGTTGTCCGACTTTATGTCGAGTGTGATGCTCTTCTTGTTGCGGTTGATGCTGAGAAAATAGGCGCTCTCGCCTTTTTCGAATGGCGGGCCGAACGCGCGCGTGTCGTCGCCCTTCCCGGGCTGCTCGATCTTGATGACGTCGGCTCCCATATCCGCGAGGATCATCGTGCAGAAAGGCCCCGCGAGAACGCGGGTCAGATCGAGAACCTTGATGCCTGCAAGGGGTTTCATACCGTACTCCTTCCTCTATCCCAGGGTGGTGTCACGCGTGAACACAGAGCGAGCCGCCGCCCTGGAGGGGGGCCGCGCTGCGCCCTGCGTGTCCAGCCGATGGCCGGGATTGACAAGGACACAGGTTGGATTGATTATGATAAATGTCATGTGGTCGGGCAAGGGAATAAATCGAGATGGGCTGCATTTGTGCGCGCCGCGCCGGAGTACCGAGGGTAATGGGTCAGTTTCGGTAGGGTCAGGATGAGTTTAGTTTGAAAAGGGCAATATAAGGATCAAGTGACGGGTTTTTGGCAAGTTTATCCAAGCCTTGTTTGAAAGCGACAGCGAAATCGGGGGTTCTTTTACGTAGTGTATGGAGAATGGTCATCAGTATACTGCGCGTTTCCGCCCCTCTCTCTGACTGAGAACCAAAGCTGACTTTTCGTGCAATGACCAGTGGGCGAAGTTCCCTTTCGGCCAGATTATTGTCGGCGGGGATATGAGGGTCTTCCGCCCAATGGTAGAGCCGTTCCGCTTTTTCTCGAAAGATGGTTTGAATGCTTTGGATGGCTGGATGGCGTGCCTCCTGGTGAACGGCACTGATGATCTTTGTTTTGATCTCCTCTGCATGTCTTTTGAACTCGCGATCTGAAAGATTGAGGGTACGGAGATGTATAGCCTGGCTCAATAATGGGCCGAACGTCTCTACAAAATTGTGGATTTCCGCGTTGTCGGGGAACTCTTGTTCGATATCCTTTACACCACGGAGTAAATGCGCATAACAATACTGGATCGCGCACCGCGCTTTATTGTAGGCGCTGTACCGATCAACAACGAGCACTCCCGGCAAAGATTCTTCACCGAGCACTTCTCGGACAATGTGTGCTGAACGACTTCTGCGGAAGCGAAAGATACTGCTGTCCGGCGTGCAGAAGATCCATCCATAGCCATTCTGTCCATCGCTGCGCCAACCTGTCTCATCCGCATGTTTCACCGCGGCTTTTCGGTACTCTTGGATAATTTTTTCAGGCACTCCCTTGAGGTGGCGGGCGAGCTGGTGCATCGCGTCTACCAAACTGCTGTAACCGATGCCCGTCTGCCGTTCAAGCTGGCCGAGTGGGTTCCCGTGGATGTAATGCTGTATAGCCACATGGGTGAATAGCTGATTGCCATAGAGGCACTTGGGCATTACTCCTGGGGGGCGTGCATGGAACGACCTGCCGCAGTGCGTACAATGCTTGTGCTCAAGTTCAAATTCAACCTTCTCCATCTTTATCGGGATACACTCCGTGACTGTACGCCTATCGAGCCCCCTGTTTTCCATGGGAGCACCGCATCTCGGGCATATCCTTTCCACAGGCACCCGCTCGATTCGATCGGCTTCTCCCTTCACGATTGAGCGGCGCCCGTGCCCCGGATGTCCCACACGCGCGCCACCGCACCTCTGTTGACGTTCTGCGAGGGTATCGGGCTTTATCGGTATCTGAGAAGAAGGAGTTGAGGAGCCGAAAAACCCTTCCCTCGCAGTCCGCTCCTGTAGGCGCAGCTTTGCTTTCAGGGAAACGATCTGTTCCTGAAGCGCATCGATCTTCTGCTGCTTCTCAAAGCATGCCGGACAATATCTCACGCCTCTCTCCTTCGATGCTGATGCAGATCGCGCAGGTGGCGGTACTCTCGAATCATGTTACATCCTGTCTGCACTAACCGTTCTTCCATGCGGCGACCATTCAAGATCGCCTGTCGTAGTCGCGGCACAAGCTCGCGTGGCACATGCATGCATTTCCGTCGGCCTCCCTCCATAAAGGAGAAAATGAACGCCGGGTGTCTGTCTCCTCGTTTACATACCGGACAGGACGGTCGAATACAGGGCTTTCGTACCTCTGCCAGAGACCCTTTGGCCATCGGCCACAATTCCACCACTTCGGCTAGAAAGACATCTTTTTGAACATGGGTACTGCGAGATAAGTTTTTCATGCTTTATGTATACTATATTACATATATGCACACAAGTAAAAAAAGAGAAAAAATACATACCCCCTGTTTATCACTCTACCCTACCGAAACTGACCCATTACAATATATCGCAGTGCGTGATGGAAAACTCCGTGGAATA
>CAIYET010000203.1 GCA_903925285.1 Candidatus Hydrogenedentota bacterium
CGTAATCGAAAAAATGGGTAGGACTATGCGATAAGTAGGCTGTAGGCTGTAGGCCTAAGGCCTTAGGCCTACAGCCTACAGCCTACTTATCGCATAGTCCTACCCATTTTTTCGATTACGAGCACGAGCACGAGCACGAAGAAACGTCGGCGAGGTTGGCAATCAGGGAATCCTGGTCGCCAGCACAATTAGATGCGTTTGCCCTGCCCACTCCCTTGACCCGCGCTCGCAAGACCCCTATTATGAGAGGCGTTCGGGAGTGTGGCCGAACCAAGGTGTTTATGCACGAAGTACATCGCCGACATAGTCCTCCTGCATTATTGTCTTTGTTGCGCCGGTGGCGCGCCCCCCGGTTTCGCGACATGTCCATACGCCGGAAGCTGACGTTGCTCGCGATGGCGGCGAGCAGCGCCTCGCTCGTTGTCCTTTGCACGGCCATGGTCATCTTCGACGTAGCCGAGGTGCGCCAGCACGTTTTCAACGAAATGGCAACCATCGCCGCGATGACGGGGTTCAACTGCGCCAATTCGCTCGTCGACAAACGGCCCGGACTAGCGGCGGAAGCGCTTTCGATGCTCAAAGTCAACCCGCGCATCGTGACGGCGGCCGTCTATGCTCCGGACGGTACGGTGTTCGCGCGCTACTTCCGCGACCGTCGCGTCGAAGATATCCCCGCGAAGGTTCCCAAGGAGGAAACGTCGAACCTCGTCCACGGATACGTGATTGTGTTTCACCCGATCGTCGAGAGCGGCGAACGCCTTGGAACGCTCTATCTCAAGGGCGAGACCACCGATGTTCGCACCCGCATGCGAGGGTATTTCGTCGCGGTCCTTTTCATCTTGCTCATGTCGATCACCGTGGCGTACCTGCTGTCCGCGAGTCTGCAAAGCGTGGTAGCGCAGCCCGTCGCGCACCTCGCCCATATGGCCAAGCGCGTTTCGCAGAAGAAGGACTATACCGTTCGTGCGGTGAAACACAGCAACGACGAACTCGGCGTCCTGACCGACGAATTCAACGAGATGCTGAGCCAAATCAATCTGCGCGACATGGCCCTGCAACAGGCCCACGACACCTTGGAAACGCGCGTACACGAACGCACGTCCGAGTTGGAACAGGAAATCCAGGAACGCAAACGGGCCGAGAAAAAGCTCCACGAGGCCAAGGAAACGGCCGAAGCCGCCAGCCGTGCCAAGAGCGATTTTCTCGCCAGTATGAGCCATGAAATCCGCACACCGATGAACGGGGTCATCGGTATGACGGAATTGCTGCTTAACACGGACCTCGCCCCGCACCAGCGCAAGTATACCGAGACGGTCCGGCGATCGGGCCGGGCGCTGCTCAAAGTCATCGGCGACATTCTCGACTTCGCAAAGGTCGAAGCGGGCCGCATGAACATCGAGCCGATCCCGTTCGATCTCGAAGTCGCCGTCGAGGACGTGGTCGAGCTGTTCTCGCCCATCACCGAAGAGAAGGGGCTTGCGCTCGTCATGCGCTACGCCCCCGACGCCCCGCGCCGCGTGATCGGCGATGCGGGCCGCATCCGGCAGATCCTGACAAACCTCGTCGGCAACGCTCTGAAATTCACACATCACGGCCACGTTTTCATCAACGTGGTCTGCCGCGCCCGCGAAGGCGATACGTCGGTCATACGGTTCAGCGTCAAGGACACAGGCATCGGCGTCCCGGACGCCAAGCTGACGCAGATCTTCGATAAGTTCGAGCAGGCGGATAACCGTATGGCACGGACCTACGGCGGCACCGGCCTAGGCTTGGCCATATCGAGGGAACTGGCGCGGCTCATGGGCGGCAAGATGGCCGTGAAAAGCAGCGAAGGCGTTGGTTCGACATTCTATTGCACCCTGCCGCTGCTCATCGACGCTCAGGAACAGCAAACCGTCGAGATACCCGGAGACGACGACATGCTGGTAAATTTGCCACTGTTGATCCTCGGCGAGAACCGGATCCAACGCCGCGTCCTGCACGAGCAGGCAACCGCGTGGGGCATGCGCACGTCGGCCGTGTCGAATGCGCAAGAGGCCCTCAAGGAGCTCAAGCGCGCCGCACAAGCCAATACACCCTATCGCATAGTCCTGCTCGATTATCAGGTCCCAGGGCCTCACACCGAAATGATCGCGCGAACCATCAAGGAAGACCCCGGGCTTGCCGATACCGCACTGGTGCTGCTGACCTCGTTCGGACAACGCGGCGATGCGCGACGCATGGCCGAGGTCGGTTTTTCGGCCTTCCTGAGCCGTCCCATACGCCAGGCCGAATTGCGCAACGCCCTCGCTGCGGTGTGGCGCTCGAAAACAACGGGCAAACAAGCGCTTCTTATCACCCGGCACACCCTGGCGGAATCGCGCGAAGGCCACCCCAGCCGCGTGCGCCCCCTTTTCCACGCCAACGTGCTAATCGTCGAAGACGACTTTGTCAATCAGCAGGTGGCGACCGAAGTGATCAGGGAACTCGGATGCACGGTACAGGTCGCGGGCAACGGACTCGAAGCACTTACGCTGATCGAAAACATAACGTACGACATCATCTTCATGGACTGTCAAATGCCGCAAATGGACGGGTTCGCGGCCACCGCCGAAATCCGCCGCCGGCAAACCGACACACTCCACACACCCATCGTCGCCATGACCGCCCACGCCATGACCGGCGACCGCGAACGCTGCATCGAAGCCGGCATGGACGACTACATCAGCAAGCCCATCGACCAAGCGTCCGTGTTACAAGCCATGAAGCGATGGCTCGGCGCCATGGAAGTGACGCAAGCGGAGGCCACGTTCGCGCAAACCATCGAGGCCTTGAGCGCCGAACCCATCTTCGATGTCGAGAAGGCACTGTGGGTGACGGGCGGAAAAGTCGACATGTTCCGGCGCTTAGTCCGCGTCTTCGTAAACACCATGCCAGACCGCATGCACGACATACGCACGGCCATATCCAGCGAGAACCAAGCAGAGGTCCAGCGTCTCTCGCATTCACTCAAAGGCGCAGCCGGCAGCGTCGGAGCAATACGATGCAGCCAACTTGCAATCGAAATGGAACGGTGCGCACGCGATCTCGATTTCGTCAAGACGCAGGCACTGTTCGACCA
>CAIYET010000204.1 GCA_903925285.1 Candidatus Hydrogenedentota bacterium
AACAACAATTTTTATATGTCAGAAGTGATTGCTTGACGCAATAGAGCAACCGTATCAACGGCGCATTCTCTAGTGTGCTTATCTTCCGATCAAGGCGCGTCTTGTCATTCGACTTTCCCTTTGGCCTTTGTCTGTGTTAGTGTCTGCTCGCAGAAATGGACGCCATTTTGGAGTGGATTTTCTTAAAAAGGAATCAAAGGATAAGTCCGTGTTGATTGCTCGTTGCTTCCGCATTGCGGCGACCGTCTTGGCGCTTTCGACCCTCATGGCCTGGCTCTCTTCATGTCATCGGGCGCCTCGCGTGGAAGAGCGGCACTTCTCCGGCGACACGCAAGGTACGACCTACTCGATCAAGGTCTGTGCCGAGCGCATTTCTGCTGAACAGGAAGCCGCCATTCGTAAAGCTATCGAGACCCGGCTGGAGGAAATCGACAAAGCGCTATCGAACTATCGGCCCGATTCGGAAATCTCACGGTTCAATCAGTTTGCGGAGATTACGCCGTTCAAGGTTTCCGCCGACGTTATCCAGGTGCTTCAACTGGCACGCGAGGTGAGCATCGCGTCTGAGGGCGCATTCGATGTCACCGTGGCCCCGTTGGTGAAAGCGTGGGGATTTGGACCCGCTGGGCGTCGTGCCAACGACCCTACGGAGGAGGAACTCGCCGAGATCAGGAAGCGCGTGGGTTACGAGAAGGTCGAGATAGATGGCGTCGCCTCGACCTTGCGCAAGACTCAGCCCGACGTCACCTGCGACCTCAACGCCATCGCGCAAGGCTACACGTCGGACAAGCTTGCGGACGATCTCGATGGACTCGGTTACACAAACTATATGATTGAGGTCGGCGGCGAGGTCAAAACTCGTGGCCTCAATGCGCGCGGTCTGCCGTGGCACATCGGCATCGAAAAGCCCATTACGACGGACCACGTCGTCGATCTTGTCGTACAACTCGAGGACATTGCCATCTCAACATCCGGCGACTACCGCAACTACTACGAAGAAAACGGCGTGCGCATCTCGCACCACGTCGATCCTCGCACTGGACGTCCCATCACGCACCCGTTGGCGTCCGTGAGCGTTATCGACAAGCAATGCGCCCGCGCCGATGCCTACGCCACCGCTTTCACGGTCCTCGGCCCGGACGCAGGCTACCAACTTGCCCTGAAGCACAATCTCCCCGTCCTTTTCATCATCCACACCGGCTCCGAAACCTTTGCCGGGAAAACCACGCCGTCCTTTGACCGCTTCATCATGAAGTGAATTTTTGGCGGAGATGAACGGAGAACGCCGCCGTCTCTTTGACAACTTATGTTCGAGTAAACCACAATGGTTTTATTCGTGCTTCGTTTCCGTTCCGGCAATCGAAGCATTACTTCACATTTCTCCCGTGTAATGGGAAGTTGACGGCATACGTTGGGACTTAGAGATGATGGGGCAATTGGCGACGATTTGCTTGTTGGTTTGTTCAAACGTGTTTATGACATATGCCTGGTACGGCCATCTGCGGGATTTCAAACACCGGGCATTGTTCACCGTCATTATGTTGAGTTGGGGCGTCGCATTTTTCGAGTACTGCCTGCAAGTGCCCGCCAACCGGATTGGCTATCGACACTTCTCGCTGGCGCAACTCAAAATAATCCAAGAAATCATCACCATGTGTGTGTTCGCAGTGTTTTGCACGGTGTACATGCGCGAACAACTCCGATTGGACTTCCTTTGGGCTGGATTGTGCATGGTGGCGGCGGCATACTTCATGTTTCGTGGAATGGGAGCGGTTTAGCGACGAGTGAATTCGCGATGATGTTATGATGGCGAAGCGTATGGAAACCAACTTAGGCAGAGCATTTGGACGGACGATGGGCGTGGTGGCCGGGCATGCCGCAGGCCTTGGCGCCTGGATGGTTAAATCCGGCGGTGAGCCGGCGATGGTGGACGGCCTGCGGACGCTGCTTTCGGATGCCATGAGCCTGTTTCTCAGGCCGGGGATCAGTGCCAATATCAGCTATATCTTGCTTCCTTTTGGAGAGGAAGAAGACGTCCCGGCATCCTCGCGCGCGGCGGAACTGATCGCACGTCGCCTTGTGGGCGTACACCCGAAACGGATCGGCGTCGATGGACTGCCAGGCTCTGGAAAAAGTACTCTGGCCCGCGCGCTTGCGGAACAGATGAAGCTCGAGTGGGTTTGTCTGGACCATGGCCTCCTATCGAGTGCCCCAATCGACCTCGACCGGACGGGCGTGGTGTACGAGCACCATCGCTTGTTCCGAACGCAGGATCTCGATGCCTTCGATGCTCTGATCTACCTGGACGAGCCGCTTGAAATCGTTCAAGAGCGTATCATGAGCCGCATGCGTGGAGCCGCCATGCTGGATTTCTTCGACTTCGAGCAGATGCAGGCGGTGGGCCGCAAGGCCTTTGCCGTGGCTGGCGGCATGGCGTGGCGCGTACCGGACACCCACGTATTTGTCAAGATCCGTCCGCCCGGAGGATTCCAGGATCTCTCGCGGCTGAAAGCCGAACTGAACGACGTGGGTCTTGCAGACACCGAAAGCCTCCCCAAGGAAGCCCTGCTTTTTCTCGCCACCTCGGGGCAAGCCAAGCGAGGTTCTCTAGCCTATCTCAAGGGGCAACAACTTCTTGAAGACATCCGGTACATCGGTCGCCAGAGGAAACGATCTTGAAAATTCAGGCGTTTGGGACAATTCGTTTCACACATCCGAAAGAGGGAGCCGAATAATGGAAGAACAAGAACAAAAGCGAGAGCAAGAGCAAGAGCAAGAGCAACATCCCGTCACGCTCTTCGGAAACCCCGTTTTCTTCGCGCGACAACGAAAAGCGGCTTCGATGTTCAAGAAGTACGCCAAGAAGTACCATTACGATGAAAACGCTTCATATCCTCTTTTCTCGGAGGACAACCGTGTCATAGGGCCTTTTCTGGGCGTGAGGAACGTGGTATCCGGCGCGGCTATCGAAAAGGTCGACGCGGACCGCAGCATCGTCATCGGTACCGTTCGGATGGGCTACGGGTACTACCGTACCGCAATGGCAGTCGCGTCCGCGGCGAACTCGATGGGCCTTGTCCCTTATTGGTTTGATCTCTTGGCATTCAAGACGCCTGGCGCGCGGTTGATCGCTCATCTGGAGCGGATCGACAACGTTCGGTCACGGCTGTCTCAGCGTTCAAAGCTGTTCGACACGGTTATGTGGAATCTGCTGATGGGCAAGGCCAATAAGCGGGTGGAAAAGAACTACCCCATGATGATGTTATGCCGGTTGTTCACGGATATCTACAAGGATTTGCCGCCGGACATTCCCTTTGTGGGCACGCATCCGTGGCCGACCATGGCTGCGGTCCATGTGAAAATGAAGAATGTCATCAACGCAATTCCGGACAACTGCCCGTTGGGATTGCACCTCACGCCCGGCGCTTTGCACACGGTCCAATCGCCTTCGGCCTATTTCGGGTTCCGCACGTTGAAGGACATGGGATCTTCGGGCGAAATTCCTAAAGGCATCCCCGCGAACGAAATTGCCTTGGTAGGTCATTACGTCGATCATGAACTGGTGGCCAATGTCGAGGTGGACTGTCAGGCGCGCTTGAGGCGCATCCAATCCAAGGAACCCCGGCGGGTGCTCATCTCCGTGGGTGGCGCGGGCGCACAGCAGCGCCTTTACGTGGACCTCGTGAAGAGTCTCATGCCGTCGATTCAGGACGGACGCGTGGTGCTGTTTATCAACTTCGGCGGCCACACAAAGATATGGGAGCTTCTGAAGCGGGATGTGCTTGGAGTCGAAGCGGCCGCGAAACATCACGTCGACTGGGCCGAGACCGTTCGGTTCGCTCAATCGACCATCGCCGATGATGTTGCCGGGGTGCACACATTCCTCAATGACGACACCTTTGCGGCAGTCTATACGACGAACCTGCTCATGCGCTCGAGCGATATCCTGATTACCAATCCGGGCGAGCTGGCGTATTACCCCATCCCGACGCTGTTCTTGCGGCGCGTAGGCGGCCACGAAGCCTGGGGCGCCATTCGCGGATCGGAGTTGGGATACGCAACCGTCGAATGCGAGTCCGCGCCGCAGGCGCTTCAGTGTCTCGACATGCTTCTTCAAGAAGACGACTTGTTGACAATGTATTGCGAACACATCGTGAAGCTCAAACAGATGGGCATCTACGATGGCGCCTACCGCGTGGTCGAACTGGCGATGGAGAGAAAGACACAGCAGTGATGCGTCCCATCGCTACGCTCTTTCTTGATCGTGCGGCTTACGCATAAGGACAAGTTGCAGCGGCATGAGCCAATATATTAGATTCTCATAAGGCGTGGGATTTTCCTCGGTTGAGGACTAGGCTCTCGCACCGGTGTGAAAGGAGAAGCGAACGAGTGGTAATCGAGAGTGTACCCACGTCGAGACCCGTTCTCGCAGCGGTGGCGTATGCGGTGGGCCGCGGCGCGGGCCGGTTGGTTCCCGTTGCAAGTGCTTCGTCAAGTAGGATTGGACCCCTTGCCGGTGGCGCTGCCATTGGGGGGTTGTGGGGAACCGTACACGGGTTGATCAATCTCAAGAAGTACAAGAAAAGTGAGATTTCAAAGCAGCAGGCCGTTCGCGACACAGCGTCCGAATCGGTCGGCTTCGGCGTGGCAACCGCGACAGGTATCGCCGTGGCCAATGTTCTCCGGGCCACCGCGTTGCTGGGATCGTCCGTAGCCATTGTGCCGTTCGTTATCGCGACTGCCGCAACGGGCGGCACGAAGATGCTGTGGGATCGAATGGCAAGAAATGCACTGATTGCCAACCCCGGCGATGAACATGGTGTTGAAGAGAAGAAGCTTGGCCACGATCCCGAAGCGTTGTAAGTATCAAGCCAAGCCTTGCGCTTATTTTGAGGGCGCGGGAAGGAGCGTGTGGCAGTTTGTGCAGACGCCCCGGTAGGGATGCGGGCGGGGAGAGCCTTGGACAATAGGAATGATCGGGGGCAGCACGGTGACGTCATTGGGGCTGTGAGCGATCCGGGTGTCCGCCACGAACCTGACACCATTTCTGTCGATGATAATGCGAACCGACTGTCTGATATAGGAGCCGCGAATCAACTCCTTGAGCATGTCGATGTCTGAAACCGGTATGCCGTTGTATGCCAGGATTTTGTCTCCGGCCTGGAGGCCCACCTGTTCGGCGGGCGAGCCGGGAAGTACCTTGTCTACGATGAGCGTCGAGCTTGTAGCGTCTTGGCACACTTGGATGCCGAGCCAGCCTTTGTGTCTTTGGAGCGTGGGTGCAACAAACAGGATGACGCCCAGGACGAGCACAATCACCACCAACGTGATGTAGAGAACCGCAAACCGGCCGAGGGCGATTTGTTGGCGGAGTCTCTTAAGCTTTGCTCGCATGGTCTTCGAGTTCCTTCAAGTCGTCTACCGTATCCGGTCAGGTGCCGGCGCCAAATAATCCGAATAATAGTATAGCCAAAACCACTAAACTGACAACGGTGTAAAGCCGGTCTCTTTCGAGGGCAAATCCGACGACTGCGAAGATCACGCGCGAAACCGGCGTGGCCACGAGGATAATGAGGCCGAGCTGGATAATGGTACTGCCGCGCAAGCCGAGAATGGGGTTGGTGATACCGGGCTGGCTACGGAAGTCGGTGAGGCGCCCCGCGAACACGCCGTAGTCCGGCGCGAGGTCCCCATTCCTCCAAAGATAGCGCATGCCTCCGATGAGGACAACGGCGGTCGCCAATAGAACGCCTACTCTGAGCAGGCGGCCCATGACGTTCTCGAGGGTCCTGTCCGACATGTCGAATCGGGGCATCGGCTAAATTCTCCCGGTGAAACCGTTGAAGATCATCTCGCCTGCCAGAAACAGGAGCACTATGGCAAAGAGCAGGCGCAGGGGGCGTGTGGGCACGTGGGTAAGGACCTTGGCGCCGACGACGGAACCGGCCATGACACCGAGCATGACGGGCATGGCGAGGCCAGGGTCGATGTAGCCGCGGCTGTAGTAGATGCCGGCACTGGCGGCGGCGGTGACGCCAATCATAAAATTGCTGGTGGTGATCGAGACCTTGAAGGGTATCCGCATGATCTGGTCCATGGCAAGAACCTTGGCGGCGCCGGCCCCGATGCCAAGGAGGCCGGATAGAATGCCCGATCCGAACATGACGGTGAAGCCCAAAGGCACGCGGCGGACGTGGTAGTGGCGTTCGCCGCCGTCATCGGGATAATGGTTGTCCATGCGCAGGGCGACGGCGAGATTGTCGGGCACTTCGTCGATGGGGAGGCGTTTGCGGGATTGGCTGACGAAGACGGCCGAGTAGAGGATCATGAATCCGAAGATGACCGCGATGACGTTCGTGGGGACAATCGCGGTGAGATACGCGCCGACGATGGCGCCAATGGTGGTGGCTATCTCCATGAACATGCCGAGGCGTATATTCGAGTAGCCTTCGCGGACATAGGCGGCGGCCGCGCCCGAGGACGTGGCGATGATGGATATGAGGGAGGCGCCAATGGCGTAGCGGATGTCGACGCCGAAGAACAGGGTCAGCATGGGTACGATGACCACGCCGCCGCCGAGGCCGGTCAACGAACCAAGGAGGCCGGCCAAGAGCGATCCGGCCCAGACCCACACGGTCAATTGAAGGATCGTCGCGTGGGTGTCCAGCACGAGGTCCGTTGAATAGGTAACGCCATCACGCAGAAAAATAGTCTTTGCTGTATCGTAGCGCACTTTGTTTATGAGAAGGGTTCTTATGTCGGAGGAATCATAGACGGGAACGGTGTCGATATTCAGGAGGATGTCGCCCCTGCGAAGCCCAGCGGAGTCGGCGGGGGAGTTTTCATGTACCTGGTTGACTAGGAGTCCGCCTGGCTTGTCCAGCCCAAATTGGCTTCGAATGGCGTTGTCTGCCGGGATGACCTCCGCTCCGATCCAAAGGTGTTGAGGGTTAACGACGTTCTCGGAATACATGGCGAATAGCACCACCACGATCAGCAGTGCATTGAGTAGCAACGCGACACCGCCGCGGGGCACGAGTTTTTCGAGGCGAGTCATCATGCGATGCCTTTCGGCCTTCGGAATAACCGTGCCCAGAGGGAGCGCGTTGGGGGCGCAACCGGTTCTGGCGCGTCCAGATACACGACGGCATCCT
>CAIYET010000205.1 GCA_903925285.1 Candidatus Hydrogenedentota bacterium
AAGCAATCAATACCGGGGAAGAAAGGCGAAGACTTCAATATTGGTACGAACGTATCATCTACAAAACGCATATCGGGGGGGATTCCGACATGGATACCTTGCTTGGTGAGTCCGCCTTCGGATATGCCGAAACTGTTGCTCGTTACCTTCGTAACGACAAAGCAGGTCTTCATGTGTTTGAATCGCTGCTCAATGTTTTTCCTGAATGCGCCACTGTCCATTATCGTCTGGGGCAGGAGAACTGGGGAACGGGAAACTATATATACTCTGAAGAGCATATTGAGAAAGCCATTGAGCTTGAACGCACAAAGCCGGACGAAGACTGTAGATACGTTTTTCGCTCGAATCCGCCGCAAGCGCAAAAAATCTTAATGCGTCAACCTAAACCTGGTTACTCCAGGGTTTCTCGCTACTTGTGGCAGGCCATAGATGAGTACCTCGCGGACGCCAAAAACGCGGAGTCGCAACGACTGGAAACAGTCTTGGATCGGATCCTCGTTTTGGCCCAGGACATGGCGCGCGAATGCCAGGCGCTCCGGGCTCGTGGAGATTGCGCCGACTTTGCCGAATCCATGGAACAAATGCGATTGCGGCAGTTAATAGAGGTCTACGGAGAATTTCCCGAATACAGCAAGTACGATCCCAAACGAGCGCTGGCCTATGCGCAAGAGACGGACCGGTATGAATCGGCCCGGTACGACGGATCGGAAATCTACGACGATCGTGGGCGGAAATCCGCGGGATTGCTTGGGATGTTGTACTTGAAGAAGGGGGAGCATGCGCTGGCCATCAGGTACTTGGAGGAGCACCGGCATCTCAAGGGGGGTGAAGCCTGGAATCGGGATCCAAATCCGATTGACACCTTGGTTCTGTTAAGCGATGCCTATCGCATGGCCGGGAAAACCAATCAGGCCTGTGCATGTGCTGAACAGGGGTTGCGTGAGATGCAGCAGATATGGACAGAGGCTGGCGCGGACGATGCGGCCAAGACGGTAATCAGCGGGAAGCAGTGGCGCTTGCTACTGAACAGCATCGTCGAATTGTACGCCCAAATGGGCAACAGTACCCGTGCGTTTGAAGTGATGGAGACGGCCAAGGGGCGGGCGATGCTCGATTTCCTGTCCGCCGCGAATCCGGCGGCGAAACGCTCCGCGCTTGCCAGCGCGGAGAAAGAGAAGGCCCTGCAGGAAAGCCGAATTGGCGAAGCGCAACGGGAACTTCAGAAGATTCAGGACGCGGAGAAAGTTACGCAATTGGCGTCGCTCCAACGCTCCCTGGTGCTGGTGCAGGAAAAGGTCGCGCGGATCAAGGAGAGCATCTCGAACGCGGAACCGAAACTCGTGATCAGCCGGAATACGATGCCGGCGCCTTTGGCGCAGATCCAGAAGATGTTGGGAGCCGCGAACGGCACCTTGGTGGAATATTGGGGAAGCAACCGGGTGGCGGTGGTTTCCGGGACATCTCTGGTGGTCACGCAACTACCGCAAAGCGTGTCCATGCAACAGGTCGAAGACTTCCGAGATGCCATTGTGGCGCAGGCGCGAAAGGTGCGGGGGCTGGAGATTGAGCAACGAGGAACCAACGCGCCAACCGCGCAGGGAAACGTGCTGGCGCTGGGCAAGGAATTGTTCGACCGGCTCATCCGGCCAATTGAACCGCAGATCAAGACCGAACTGGTCTTTTTCTCCCTGGACGGACGGTTGAATTTCCTGCCGTTTCACGCCCTTCACGATGGCGAGCGCTTTCTTGCGGAGAAGTATTGCATCGTGTATGTGCCCAGCGCGAACGTGTTGAGTCAATGTATCGCGAAGCGCCGCAAGACAGGCGAGCGCATTCTGGTGATGGGGGATCCAAACGTAAGAGACGCCCAATACAAACTGGTTCACGCAGAAGAAGAGGCCAAGGCCATTGCGGCCCTGTATCCTGGCAGTCGGTTGCTGGTGGGCGACGATGCGACGGTAAAGGCGTTACAGTTGTTGGCGGAGGATTTCGACATGATTCACTTCGCCTGCCATGCCTTTGTGAATGAGGACAATCCGTTGCAGTCGTGTCTTCGGCTGGCTCCAGACAAGGTCAACGACGGCTATTTGCATGCGTCGGACGTGTGTAACTTGTGTCTGATGGCCAACCTGGTTACATTGAGTGCCTGTGAGAGCGGCATGGGGAAAGTGACCTACGGCAACGAGGTTCTCGGGTTGACACGCGCGTTCCTATGCGCGGGCGTGCCGGCGGTGGTGGCAAGTCTGTGGAAGGTGGACGATGCGGCGACGAAGGATCTCATGGTCGAGTTCTACACGGGATTGAAGAACGGGAAGGGAAAGGCGGAGTCGCTGAGGTTGGCCCAGATCAAAATGATCAAAAACGGCAGCCCGCCCTTCCATTGGGCCGCCTTTTGCCTGTACGGGGATTATCAATGAAACGACACCTGCGAATAAGGCTTGGGCTGGTTGTAATCGCATGCTGCGGGGGTTGGCTGACGTCCGGCGCGGATGCGTTTGCGAAAGAGAACGAAGCCTTGGTGGAATCGCCAAGCGTGACCTTGGCAAATTTTGTGGCCCAAGCGGCTTCCGGATTGACTGCATCCAACATTACGGTGCTGCCTTTTCAACACGAGGACGGTTCCCCGTCCATCGAAGGGCAACTTCTTGCCGAGCGAATTCTGACTGAACTTTCTACCAACCGAAATCTGCGTGTCGTGGAACGGGAACATCTGGACAAAGCGCTGGCCGAGCAGAAACTGTCGTTGGAAGGTTTTGTTTCACCTGAAACCGCCGTCAAAGTCGGCAAGTTGACCGGCGCCAAAGGAGTCCTCACCGGGACGATCACAGAACTGGGCGACCTTCTGGAAATCCACGCCAGGCTCTTTGCTGTGGAATCGGGAGAAGTGGTGGCGGCTCGGAAAATCAATTCGCGCAGGTCGGTCAAAACCTTTATCAACCCGCTTTGGGACGACATGGAGCGGATTAAAACTACGGGCAAGCCTTTCAACGCCAAGGTCTGGATGGACAAGGCTCGCCTGCCTATTGGGGACGAGGCCCGGCTGCATTTTAAGGTGGACCATGACTGCTGGGTGTAGGACGCAAAGGTGAGGGCGGGAGGAGAAGAACAAGAAAGGGTTGCCGGACGCATGCGAATTGGGGTACACTACTGTAAGAGTATTCTTACAGGAGGTATCGGCAATGGAACAGTCGGAAGTGTTAAGCGAACT
>CAIYET010000206.1 GCA_903925285.1 Candidatus Hydrogenedentota bacterium
CTCGAATTGCTTGAACGACTTGAAGATGAGTCATACCGATCCGCGATCGCGGAGGCTCACGCCGAGCCCGGAGAAATTCCCTGGGAAGAAGTAAAAGCGAAATCTCGGGCGCTGCTATGCACTCCGCAAATAATTGTCCAGCCACCTATTTACCCACTTGTTTGCATGATTCTTGTGTGGGACCGATTGACATTTGGTTGTGTTGAGGATCTCGATCGCGGCCTTTTCGTCGATGGCGCCGTAGCGCGTCTGTGAAAGTCACGATGCGGAACGCTTCCGGTGGCGTGTGGTATAATGGGCGTGGAGGCTATGGACCATGACGGTGAAGCTGGAAAACGAGGAAGTGCTGGACTGGATGGAAACGGCGCTGCGCGATTTGGAGGATGGACCAATCGTGATTGAGCGGAATGGGCTCGCCGTGGGGGCGCTGGTACCCGCCGACATGCTCGAATTGCTTGAACGACTTGAAGATGAGTCATACCGATCCGCGATCGCGGAGGCTCACGCCGAGCCCGGAGAAATTCCCTGGGAAGAAGTAAAAGCGGAATCTCGGGCGCTGCTATGCACTCCGCAAACGCTGTTGGAGGAGTCTGATGAATAGGTCGCCCATCATCGACGAGATACGCAATTACAGGGAGGAACACGCCCGTTCTTGCGGTTTTGATCTCAAGCGCATCGCCGAAGACATTCGACGCACCGAACAGAGACTGCGCGAGGAAGGTTGCACAGTGGTGGTCGAAAAAGCAGAAATGAATACTCCCATGGAATCGAGGACTGCACCATAGAAACGTGCATGTAACTATCCAGCCACCTATTTCCGCACTTGTTCGCGTGATTCTTGTGTGGGACCGGTTGACATTCGGTCCCGCGCCGGTCAGAACGAGACGAGGCAGTGCCAGATATTGACGTAGCCAAGGGCGTCGATGTCTTCCCATATCTTCTAGGCGAGTTGCGCGTCGCCTTTGATTTCGGTGAATTCGCGGCGTTCACTGAATCAGCCGGACGCTTGTGCCCTTTGTGCGCTACTGTTATCATTCATGATACTTGGAGACGAACGAGGATGATTTACTATTACCTCTTTATGGGCCTGCTGGTTCTGACGCTGGTATTGTGGACGATTATCGCACTCCGCGAGGATAGCGATATCGACCAGGACGAGGATGAAGAATAGCGGCAGCGCCGCACTGGAGAAGACGCCGATGTTGAACTTGTCGTTGTGTGTCGAGATGGTTTGGGGCGAGGACGAAATTCCCGCGCGGATTCGCAAAGCCGCCGCGCTGGGTTTCAAGACCTGCGAGTTCTGGGGTTGGTGGAACAAGGATCTCGATGCCGTCGAACGCGCGGTCAAGGACACGGGGATCCAACTCGGCGTGTTTTGTGTCAAGACCGCCTTCGGAGGTAGTGGCCCGTCGCTGCTCGATGCGGAAGGCAAAGAACCTTTCGTCCAAGCGGTCAAGGATTGCATTGCGGTCGGGGCGCGCATGAACTGCAAACGGTTCATCGTGACCACCGGCAACGAACTACCGGGCGTGTCGCGCGAAACCCAACATGCCGCATGCGTCGCGGCACTCGAGGCCGCCGCGCCCGTCGCCGAGGACGCGGGCGTCACGCTGGTCCTCGAACCGCTGAACCTTCTCGTGGATCACGCGGGATATTACCTCTCGACTTCCGCCGAGGGATTCCAGATCGTCGATGAAGTCGGCAGCCCCGCCGTGCGCCTGCTGTTCGACATCTACCACCAGCAGATCACCGAGGGCTGTTTGTCGCGGAACATCGTGGACAACATCGAGAAGATCGGCCATTTTCACGTTGCCGGATTTCCTGGACGCCACGAACCCATGCTGGGCGAGATCAACTATGCTTACTTGTTCCGCCGCATCGACGAAGCGGGTTACGGGCACTTCGTAGGTCTCGAATTCGATCCCAGCGATCATGCGCGCACCGACGATATCCTGCGCGACGTGTTGCGCATGGCATGAGCCTCTGGGTAATACTCGGCATCGCCGTTGGGCTTGCGATGGATACCTTCGCAGTGTCGATCGCGACGAGCGTGATGTTGCGCGGTGTGACGCGACGCCAGGTGTTTCGATTCGCATTCCACTTTGGATTGTTCCAGGCGCTCATGCCGATAATCGGCTGGGCGGCGGGCATCCGCTTCGTCCACTACATCGCGAACTGGGACCATTGGGTCGCATTCGGACTGCTCTCATTCGTCGGCGGCAAGGCCATCCACGAAGCGTTGACGGAAGTCCATGACGAAGAATCGCCGTCGTCGCGCGGAGATCCCACTCGTGGCTGGAGCCTCGTGATCCTATCCGTCGCAACGAGCATCGACGCGTTGGCCGTGGGATTGAGTTTCGCCGTGCTCGATATAACGATCTGGACGCCGGTCGCCATTATCGGCGTGGTAACAGCCCTGATCACCATGACCGGCATGCTGATAGGAAGCAAGCTGGGGGCGCGCTTCGGCAAACGCGTCGAAATCCTCGGCGGCCTAATCCTCGTAGGAATCGGACTGAAGATCCTTATCCAGCACTTCGTTGCAGGATAACGCGTTTCTGTAAGGCGGGATTGATTCCCGCCCACGCTGTTCGGCGGGAATCAATCCCGCCCTACAGAAACGTAATTTATTTACAAAATCTCAGGTCAGCATCATCTTGAGTTCGTTCATGAACTCATTGAGGTCTTTGAACTGCCGGTACACCGATGCGAACCGGACATACGCAACTTCGTCCAACTTCTTGAGCCGTACCATGATTGCTTGACCTATGGCCTCGGTCGACACCTCGTGGTCCGCGCCATTGAACAGTTCGCGCTCGATGTCGTCGATCAGCCCATCCACCTGGTCGAGGCTGATCGGACGTTTCTCGATAGCCTTCAGGAGGCCGCTTTTCATCTTCCAACGATCGAAGGGTTCGCGGCGTCCATCTTTTTTGATGACCATCTGCGCGACTTCCTCGATGCGCTCGTAGGTCGTGAAACGCCGTCCACAATTCAAGCACTCGCGGCGGCGTCGGATTGCGTCGCCTTCCCGCGAGGTGCGTGAATCGACTACCTTGCCTTCGGGTTGTGCACAGAATGGACATCGCATAGTAGTTTTCCGCCGTTTCGCCTCGGTTAGCTACAATCCATGTGTCGCCATTTGACCTCAAGTCAATATGTTGTACCTGCTAGAGTCTATCAGATACAACATGATGTGTCAAGTGGCAAAACGATAGGGCTGCTTCACCGTAGGCGGCGCGGCGATAACAGGCGATAAATCCTTCTGGAAATGCGATTTCCGTGCGTGCGGCATGCTCGAAAACGAAGATCCCCTCTTCCCCCGACTTGAGGTAACGCATCAGCCCGCGAAACAACATATTGTGGTCATGAAACGCGTACGGCGGGTCCGCAAAAACAATATCGTAGCCGTCTGGTTTCTTCGGAACGACCGCCCAATCGCCTGGCAATATTCCACGGCATACCTGTGCCCGATCCGCAACCTTCGCCGCTTGAAGATTGCGCGCGATTGCGTCCAATGCGCGCCGATCCGATTCGACGAATACGCACGACGACGCCCCGCGCGACAACGCTTCGATCCCGATGGCGCCCGTCCCCGCGAACAGGTCCAAAAACCGTGCGCCCTCGATGCGCGGCGCAAGGATATTGAACAACGACTCGCGCACGCGGTCCAATGTCGGCCGCACGTCCAATCCCTTGGGCGCGACCAACCGTACCCCGCGCGCCGTTCCAGCAATTACTCGCACCTGTCACTCCTGCCTACCCCACACCGGCAAGCCAAGAACGGTGGTCAGTCCAACCGGAGGGAGCACTGTGCTGCAAACGAGTCGGAACCCCATCACGGATCCGATGGACCGCACCCTCTCTCCGCAATGCTTGCCAGTCACGCTATCCGGCGGTGGAACGCTACCTGCGACGCGCCTCATGGATACCGCTATAATATCTGTATTTTTCCAGAGAGTGTTGCACTCATGGCCTGCTCGCTCTGTTGCACTGAGCAGTACCTGCATCCATCGCAGGGACGGCGGGAGTTATCGAGATGGTCTGCAGCCTGAAGAAAAGGCTGTTTCGGATCTGCGCAAACATGGTGTCGGTTCTTGCGGTATCCTCCGGATAAATTTGTTGCGCTGCGGAGCTTCTGTAGTCCACATATGTCACGTATTGTCCTGTCATCGATTCATGCATCGAAATGCCTCCATCCCTCGAAAATTCTCGAGTCGGCAATACCGACCTGGGGCGATACGCCCGGGGCTACCTGGACGTGCTGACGCTGCAACACTCCTTCACTGACGAAAACATGGCTACCGCCACGCAGACTCTCGATCAACCCTCTTGGCAGGCGATATGAAACCTGTTGCTCCCTGCCAAGCATCCCGTTGGCATCAAATGCCAATGTCAACTCAAGCTCACGACTGACATCATCATAGATGCGTTTGATGAGCGAATACAGGTCATCGTCGGGATTCTCGATGTTCAGACCAAGATCCTCCCGTGCCTCTTTGCGGTTTATCGTATAGTCATGACTGCCCGATTCGCTGCATAGAAAGGATACAATTTTGTCCATACGCCCATCATCTTTGATCTGGTGGCTTAAGAGCTTGCGCGCGAGCATCTTTATTTGACTCTGTGTGCGGAATACCTCTCCGAGCACCAAGGGGTGTACGAATTCCGTAAGTCTCACAAGAACATCTTTGAGATTCGCGTCGCCCACGATGCAAAGCTCGTGTCTCGCAAGTTCTATGAATCCTCTGATAGCCTCTACGCTCACAGGCACGCGCGCACTGGGAGGAGCGCCCGGAATGCCAGGATTGAGAGGCGTATTGACGCTCGGATCTATCGGGCCGATGGTCGCCTGTTTGGTCATGACAATTGTGTTTGCGCTGAGACAAAGGAGCGTCGCCGCGCTATGGGCTTTTGCCGGCACAATGACTTCGAATTCTTTGCAGAACTGGCGGATCAGATTGGCAATGCTCCACGCCGCAAGCGTAACGCCGCCACGGGAATATAAATACAACGTGAGTTTGCCCTTATCGGGCAACGCATCCAGATGCTGAACAAAGAAATCGATGACCTCCGGATGCATCTGGGTTTCCATTCCGGGGCGATCACCCACAACATAGACCATGACATAAGAGCCTCTGGTCTTCTCAAGTTGTTCATAGAGCGCTTTTCGCTGGTCGAACATGGCATCGAATCCTTCGCACTCAGATTATACCATCAATGTAATTATGCACAAGACACGATGGCAAGTCCATACGGCGTTACACTGGGCAAATCCCCTCGACGTGGTATGCCGTTCTCTTCATTTTCCCGAATCCGCACGTGACGCGTGGATTTCTCGGCGCGTTGCCTATTCCACGCCGGTAAGTTTGAAAACGTGTGCATACTGGGATGGGACCTCGGCGATACTCAGGGCAGGAACCTCGATGTGGAGGCCGTCGGCTTCGGCGCGGCACTCGAGCGGTTTGTCGTAGCCGACGAGACTCGCGGTCGCGCTCGGGCTGGCCTTCGGTGCCTTCAACACGAGTTCCGAGCCGGGCCACGCGAGGCTGATCGCGTAGACCGCGCCGCCTTTTTGCGTGTAACGGACTGATTCGCCGTCCTTCGTTTCACGCCAGGGCCGTGTGCCGTAGATCGCTTCGCCATTGACCTTGAGCCAGTCGCCGATCTCGAGCAGGCGCTGCTGCATGATAACGGGGATGCGCCCATCGCCCGTCGGGCCGATATCGAGCAACAGGTTGCCGCCCTTCGCAACGGTCTCGATCAGGAGATGGACCAGGGCAGCCGGTTTCGCGTACTCGTCGACCGTCTCGTTTCGGTTGTAGCCGAACGATGCGCCGATGCCGCGGCATTCCTCCCACTTGCGTCGCTCGGAGAGTTTCTTGTCGCCGCCGACGTCGCCGTACTCGGTCGTGTAGAACCCGCCATGCGCGCTACGGCAATCCTTGCCCCAACGGTCGTTCACGACGACCTCGTCGCGGACCGGCGACTCGTTATACAGCCACGTCAGAAACTCCGTGCTACGCCAGACATCGCTCGGCAGGTCCCACTCGCCGTCCGGCCAGACAAGGTCCGGCTTATAGCGCTCGACGAGGTCCTTCAACTGCGGCAACATATGCGCGTCGACGTACCGCTTGATGTCGCTCTTGAACAGCGGGTTGAACCACTCATAGAGCGAATAGTAGAAGCCCATTTTGATCCCGCGCGCTTTGACCGCCTCGGTCAGGTCGCCGAGCACGTCGCGGTGCGGACCGACGTCCATCGCGTTCCAGTTCCAACTCTGCGCGCTTGGCCACAAACAGAACCCTTCGTGATGCTTCGAGGTCAGCACGATGTACTTCGCGCCCGACCGCGCGAAGATGTCGGCCCACTGCGCCGGGTCGAACATCTCGGCCTTAAACATCGGCGCGAAGTCCTGGTACTGGAACTTCTCGCCATACGTACGCGCGTGGAACTTCCACGTCTCGCCGTTCTTGTTCTGCATGTCGTGCCAGTACCATTCGGAGTACTTGCCCTTCGGCCCCCACGCGGGCACCGAGTACACGCCCCAATGGATGAAGATGCCGAACTTCGCCTCATCGAACCACGCCGGTATCGGGCGGCTGTCGATCGAATCCCACGCCGCCTTGTACTGGCCCTCGGCGCACGCCGTGCCAACCGCCATCATCGCTGTCATAAATGCTACTCCCGCCAATAATAGTCTCATCCCGCGCCCTCCTCTCGCCGCCCGGCGCAATGCCCAGCGCGCCCTCATCATGGCAGACCCTTGCTGGGCAAATCAAAAGTAGCCCCTCGCGCGCGCGTGGTCTTTTCGATCATCGTTTTGATATAATACCCGACGATGCGGTTGAGGGTGGCGCACCCTCGATTATGTGGGTCAGTTGGAACTGGGTAAGGAACGGGATATGTTCAGACGGCTTTTACCTCGCGAGATCTGTTTTTTCGATTATTTTGAAAAGCACGCCCGGCTAACAATCGAGGCGTGCGAAGCGTTTTGCGCCTTGACGGATGGCCAAGTGGACCCGACGACGCAGGCGGCGCATATCAAGGATATCGAGCATCTGGCCGACGACTTGACGCATCAATGCGTGGACGCGCTGAACCGCACGTTCATCACGCCGATCGACCGGGTCGACATTCATCAACTCATCAAGCGCCTGGACGACGTCGTGGATTCGGTGGATGCGACCACGTCGCGCATGGCGCTGTACGAGTTGGTCGAGATACGGCCCGAAGCCCAGCAACTCGCCTCGGTACTGCTCAAGGCCGCGCGCGAGATCGAGGTGGCGCTCATGGGACTGCGAAGCCTCAAGGAAACCGACGCCATCAAGGCGCGGCTGATCTATATTCATCAACTCGAAAACGAGGGCGACTCGATTCTGCGCGCCGCGCTGATGCGACTGTTCAAGGAAGAAGACAACCCCATCCTGATCATGAAATGGAAGGAGATCTTCGAACGCCTCGAAAAGGCCACCGACCGTTGCGAGGAAGTCGCGAACATCATCGAAAAGATTATCATCGAGGCCTCCTGATCGTATGCTGCTCTCCATTGTAATTTTCACGGTGCTCGCGGCGCTCGTGTTCGATACGATCAACGGGTTCCACGATTCAGCCAACTCGATCGCGACCGTCGTATCAACGCGCGTGCTGAGTCCGCGCGCGGCCGTGATATGGGCGGCGTTTTTCAACTTCATCGCGATGTTCGTGTTCGCACCGCGCGTCGCGGATACCATATCGAAAATCGTCATCATCGACGCGGGCGATCCGGTTTATATTTACGTCGTCTTGGCGGGCCTGCTCGGCGCGATCGTGTGGGATTTGCTGACGTGGTGGTGGGGCCTTCCCACGAGTTCATCGCACGCGTTGATCGGCGGCTTCGTCGGCGCAGGCATCGCGCATCGCGGCGTCGGTGTCATCCGTTGGGAGAAGGTGTTCCTGACCGTCAAGTATATCCCGCTGGCCCCAATAATGGGCTTTGCGCTAGGCTTCTGCATTATGGTAGCCGTGTACTGGATCTTCCGAAAATGGCGACCCAACACCATCGACGCCTTCTTCCGGAAAGGCCAACTCTTGTCGGCCGCGCTGTACTCGCTCAACCATGGCGGTAACGACGCGCAGAAAACGATGGGAATCATCGTGGCCCTCCTGGTCGCGGCGGGGTATTTCTCGCCGGATGTTCAACTGTCCCTACTCAATCCCAAGACGCTGTGGATTATCCTTTCCTGCCACTTGGCCATGGCCATCGGCACGGCCTTCGGCGGCTGGCGCATCGTCAAGACGATGGGCATGAAGATCACCAAGCTCAAACCCGTCGGCGGATTCTGCGCCGAGACCGCCGGCGCGTTCACGCTGTTTGTGGCGACGCATTACGGTGTCCCCGTATCCACCACGCATACCATCACGGGCGCAATCATCGGCGTCGGTTCGACGACGAAGTTCTCGACCATCAAATGGGGTATCGCCGCGCGGATTATGTGGGCATGGGTTCTAACCATCCCGTGCTCTGCGGTCGTTGCATCGCTGTGCTTCTACCTATTTCAAGCACTGCTCGGATAGCGCGCGCTGAAAGTCGTGCGGAGCGCACGGGGCAATCTGAGATTTCAGATTTGAGATCCGCGATCTGGCAGTCTACTGCTGCAGCAACGCTTTGAATTTTGGGTGGTCTTTGAGGGCAGGGTTGAGTCTTGTTTCCGCGGCGAGTATGGCGCGGGTTTGCGGCGAGCATTCAACGGCTCTTGCGAAGGCGGCGATGGCCTCCTCGATGCGGTCCGGCGCGTAGGAAACGAGAAAGAAACCCATATCGAGGTGCCCGCCCGCGTTTCTCGGTTCGAGTTCGGCGCCGGCGCTGAGATGTTTTTCGGCCTCGGCCAGTTTGTTGCGCCGCGCGAGCGTCGCGCCCAACATGCGCCGTACGGGCGCTGCAATCGGTTCGAGCCGGACGCATTCGCGAAGCGCGGCTTCTGCCGCAACCCAATTCGACGCGTCGTATGCGGCTACCCCTTTTTCCCACCAATGGACGAACCGGTTTCCGCGTCGGCGTACCGCGATCCAGCGCACGAACACGAGCAGTAAGAGAAAAACAATACCAAGATATTTCATCAACTGGATTCCTCGGCCATCCCTCGCTCGACGGCACGAACGACATCGGGCATGTGTAGGATTTGGTTTGCAAGGTACTTGAGCGGATTCCGTTTGCGGTACTCGGCAATGGACTGTGGAGCGAATAACACCGCATGGCGATCCAACCGCACGCGGTTGGGCTCCATGCGCAACAGGCCCCGTTTGCGCAGAAACTCGAGCGTCCGCCGGATTTCGCATTCGAGATCGGAATGTGCGGCAGGGTCGACATGCCGACGCGCGATTTTCTCGAATATGGAGCGCATACGTCGCACAAGCAGTTCCCCATCCACCGTATCGGGCAATCCATGCAGGCAATGGAGGTACAAGTACGCGCTCAAGACCTGCGCAACGTTCACCTCGACAAGGTCGGACATGGCCACGATGAGTTGGTAGTCGAATTCGCGTTGCGCCGCGCGGTCCGCGCCCGGCCGCAGGTAGAGCGGCGCACCGAATACGAGCGCGCACCCGCCTTTGACCGGATTGAAGGTCCGCACGACGGGCACGGCGGGCGCCTTGGCTTCCGGGCGCCCTTCCTGGGCCTGTGCAAGAAAGAACGATGTCGCGCCGGGCGAATTGATCCAGTCGCGATACTCGACGAACAGGCCCGAACGGGACCGGCTCCGCCCTGGATACATGAGAAAGGCATGCGACTCGCGCAATAACGCGACAAACGGTTTCAACTGCGCGGGATCTGCGCCCTGTCGCGAGATCTGCAATGCCCCCATCATCTGTGTAGCCTCGTCCGGATCGGCAATCCGCTTGAGCCAGCGCGGCATCCAACGAAAGAAATCGTTGCGCATCATTATATGCGGGCGAATCCCGCCTTGGCTCAACTGATAGATCGCGTTGCCCGTCGCGAATGGGTCGTCGAGACACACGTGATTGCTGGCAAACACGACCGGCCCGCCTTTGGGACAACGTTCGCCGTCGACGACGCGCATCCTGCGCGACCACCCGAACAGGAAATCCAGCGCCGCCAGCCCTTCGCCGTAATAGCGCGCGACTTCGGGCGTCTGCTTGCGGCCCAGCCGGTGCAGAAAATACTGCACGAGGAGCAAGGCCAGTTTCAATAGGTTTCGCAATTCGGTCATAGAACGTATTCTATCGGAGGGCGGTCAAGTGCTCAAAATTATATCGCCATTTTCGGTTCCTTGCCACATTGAGGTTCCCGCACAATGCCCTCTACTATCTTTGGACAGGTCAAAGTCCGCTAGGCGCGTCCGATGCTGAAATAACGGAAACCGCAGTTGGCGAGGACTTTCGGGTTGTAGAGGTTGCGGCCGTCGAAGACGACCTTTTCGCGCATGAGCGTACCCATGCGCACGAAGTCGGGGTTGTGGAACTCGCGCCATTCGGTGGCGATGACGAGTCCGTCGGCGCCTTCGAGGACGGTGTAGCTCTTCGCGCCGACGAGAATGCGGTCGCCGTAGATCTCGGCGACTTTTCGGTTCGCTACGGGGTCGTATACGGCAACCGTGGCGTCGCCTTCGAGCAACGCGTCGATCACACGCAACGCGGGCGCGTGCCGGATGTCGTCCGTACGGGGTTTGAAGCTGAGTCCCCAGATCGCGAGTCGCTTGCCCGAAACCGAGCCGCCGTAGTAATTGAAAATACGGTCGATGAACGTGGCCACCTGGCGATTGTTGACCGCCGACACGGCATCGAGCATATCGCACGGGATATTCTTGTCGCGTGCAAAGGTCGCGCAGGCGGCGACGTCTTTTGGCAGGCACGAGCCGCCGAATCCGATCCCTGGAAACAGGTAGGCCGAGCCGATCCGGCTGTCCGCCATAAGCCCCTCGCGGACCTCGCCAATGTCGGCGCCATATGCTTCGCAGATATTCGCCAGTTCGTTGATCAACGAAATGCGCGCGGCCATCGTAACGTTCACGGCATATTTGGTCATCTCGGCGCTACGGATGCTCATGCAGAGGATCGGTTTGCCGGTCCGCATGAAGGGTGCGTACAACTCTTTCATGATTTCCTGCACGCGGACGTCGTCGCACCCGATCAGGACGCGGTCCGGCCGCATGAAATCGTCCACCGCCGCGCCTTCCTTGAGAAATTCCGGGTTTACGACCATGTCGAACGGATGCGTCGTCAGGTTCGCGACACGCTCGCGGACCTGGTCCGCCATGCCGACGGGGCACGTGCTCTTGAGGACGATGATGGTGTAGCCGTTCATGGCACGCGCGACCTGTTCCGCGCAGGCCATGACTTCGGACACATCGGCGCGGCCGTCGTCGAGTGACGGCGTGCCCACGCAGATGAACACGAGTAGCGAGTTCGCCACGGTGGACTCGAAATCCGTCGTAAAGCGCAGACGCTCTTCTTCGATGTTGCGTTTCGTCAGTTCTTCGAGGCCCGGTTCGTAGATCGGCAGATGACCCGAAAGCAGACTCTGGATTCGGCCTTCTTCACGGTCGACGCACGTCACGAAATGCCCGTTTTCCGCCAAGCCCGTGCCGACAACCAGCCCGACATACCCAACGCCCACCACCGCGATTTTCATATCTGCGCACCTTTTTCAAGCATGCTATCACGGCCTCGAAGCACGCTGCAACTGGAAGTAGCAAGTAGTCAGTAGGGATGAACTAGCGTGGTCGATCTTCGCTATCGTACAGATTCCTTACGTGCGGATTCCGGCTTGTTGTGCCGGATTACTTTGCCGGGTGCAGGATGGCCGTCGCGTAGCTGCGCCCATAGATAGCAAACGACGTCAGCGCTTCGGCCTGCAACTGCTCGATCTTGGTTACAGCGGCTATGCCATGTTCGGCTTCAATCATCTGCACAATTTGGTACCGCTCGGACAGGTCGCCGAGTTCCACGGACGGATCGGTAACGAAACGCGCCGGCATGTATTTTGTCAGGGCTTTGTCCATCTTGGAACTCAGTGAATGGGAGGCCTTCGCTATATTGGCACGGGGAACCGTGTCGGAATAGGGCGGGATTGTTCTCGCCTCGAGCAAGGCGGCCAGGGTCGGCTCCTCAGTATCGTGAATCCGAGATGCATCCACCATAACGATTCCCTCAAAGGTTTCCAGGGCGACGTGACGGTTCGAGGAAAGTTGAACGGCGTTGTCCTTAGGCGTCGACCATCCGATCATGTCGAGCAGGTTTATGATGAGCATGCGCAGAGTACCGACACCGGGAAGCGCCGTGGTGTGATACGGCATGGACAGGTCGCACAGGTAATGGAGTCCCCACCCCATGAAACGCCAGCCCCAGTAGTTGTGGCCATGTTCGAAAGCAAACTCCGACAGCGACTTGAAAAGGTGGATGCGATACTCCGGATAGGATTCCTTGAGGAACGATGCAAAGAGGAAGACGATGGGCGACTCATGATAGAACCCCATGTGGAAAGGGGCCTGTGAACCATAGTCGAGTCCCGGGTTTCCGAAAGGCTGTACGCCGAAGCCGTAGACCTGTCCAAAATCGGTGTTGTTGTCTTCGAACAACCCGATATCCAAACCGTAGTCCGGTTCGTTACTGGCCGTGCCAACAATGTCGGACGCGCTTGCCGATTCGCCAGCAGCCAGTTCATCGAACTGGAAAACCGACAGATTTGACGTGTCACCGAGAATCGAAACATCGCCAGGAGCGAGAAGGCCCTTTGCCTGCTTTGAATTGTTCGCTAGGGGACCCAGATAAAGGGGCGTCTTGATGTTTGGGTTGACGCGAATCGCCCTGAAAAAACGCTCGCGGATGTCGGTTGCCGTTCCGGTCACCTGAAACGCCAGCGAATCCGGTCGCGGTTTATAGGAGGGCAGGGCGCTTCTTGCCCATGTCTCCACTTCGGCCAAAAGCGTGACAAGATCCGCCTCTTCGGCGATCAGGAAAGTTTCCAAGGACGTAGCTGCGGCAGGTGCCGCAGAATTGATTTCCGGCATCGTCGAGATGACGGGTTCGGTGAGCAACGGATGATGCTCCCACGCCGTGGCCGTTTGAGATGTTGAAAAGATCATACCTTGAACCAGTAGCGCAAGCAGACAGGCGCGGTGTCGCATCGAGTGATTCCTCCTTCATTGTTTGCATGGCTATCCGAGACTGCTTGAGACAATGGAGTCCAATGCAGGTTCGCCAAGGCAATCCTAACCGGATCGCACGACGCTCGTCAATGTCCACAGCAAGTGTCAAAAACTTCGTTCCGAACCGGACTTGGCAGCAAGTCGGTAACGCAAATATTACGCGCTCGCTTTATTGGCGAGTTGGACTACGGCCAGGGCCGGGTCGAGGGGCACGTCGACATGTGGGGTGCCGGGGGGCCTCAGGATTGTCGGCGTTGGGCGAATGGTCTTGCCCTCGAATTGCGGTAGCCATTGTTTTTCGGCTTCGAGCATTTCGGCGGCCATGTCGCGCGATTCTTTCAACGTGAGCACGGCGGACGCGAGCGGGTCCATGGCGCATGCGGCGACGACGAGTTCCGGGTCGCCGGTCATAGCGGCCTCGACGGTCAAACCCTGCAC
>CAIYET010000207.1 GCA_903925285.1 Candidatus Hydrogenedentota bacterium
ACTCCTAACTCCTAACTCCTAACTCCTAACTCCTAACTCCTAACTCCTAACTCCTAACTCCTTCGACAAATGTGGGGTTTGCATATGAACGCGATCATGCTCTGTACGTTTTCTTTCTTGGCCGCCGCTATGTTTCCCGACCGGTACAATGTCGTCTGGGACTCGCCCAGCCATGACTCTTCGGGGTCGATGCCGTTGGGTAACGGGGATATCGGCCTGAACGTCTGGGTCGAGGAAAATGGCGATCTCGTCTTTTACATCGCGAAGTCGGACGCGTGGTGCGAGAATGCGCGGCTCGTAAAACTCGGCCGTATCCGCGTTCAATGTACGCCGCCGCTGGTTGTGCCGGGAAAACCGTTCAAGCAGACGCTGGATCTGCGTTCGGGCAGTATCCTCATCGAAGCCGCGCACACGATGCGCGTGTGGGTGGATGCGAATCGCCCGATGATTCGCATCGAAGCCGAGAGCCGCGAGCCGTTCGATGCAACCGCGCGGTTGGAGATTTGGCGAACGAAGCCACGCAAGTTGAAAGGCGAGGAATTATCGAGCGCGTATGGTCTTGCCGAAGGGCCCGGAACGGTAACGGTCGATCCCGATGTGCAGGTTGCGCTGCCCGATCGAACCGTTGCGTGGTATCATCGAAACGAACGGTCGATTTGGCCCGATACCATGCGGCTGCAAGGAATGGATGGGTGGCGTCCATCGGGGAACGATCCGCTGTGGCACAGGACCTTCGGCGGCGCCCTCGTGTCCAACCCGGCTTCCGAAGCGTCCGCGACCAAACATGAGTGGACTGTCGCGATTCATGCGGTGCAAACCGGCGACGTGGAGGAGTGGTATCGGCAACTGGATGAACCGACCACCCGCGCGCGAAAAACGGATTGGCCTGCCGCGTGGACGGCTCATGAGGCGTGGTGGCATTCATTCTGGGAGCGGAGTTGGCTCGATGTGGATGGCGCGCCGGACGCGGCGACGGTTTCGCGCGGGTATGCGTTGCAGCGATTCGTCAGCGCGTGCGCGGGGCGTGGGGCGTATCCCATCAAGTTCAATGGTTCGCTGTTTAACGTGGATCACGGCGGCGGCAAGAAGTTCGACGCGGACTTTCGGGCATGGGGCGGACCGTACTGGTTTCAGAATACACGCTTGGCGTACTGGCCGATGCTGGCTTCGGGCGATTTCGAGATGATGCCGCCGTTCTTCAACATGTTCCTCGATGCGCTGCCGTTCGCGAAGGCGCGCACGCAAACTTACTTCGGCCACGCGGGAGCGTTCTTCCCCGAAACGATGTATTTCTGGGGCGCGTATACGAACGACAATTACGGCTGGGACCGCAAGAACAAATGCGATGGCTTTGTCGACAACCGATATATCCGCTGGCATTGGGAAGGACAACTCGAACTGCTTGCGATGATGCTCGACTACTTTGCGTATACGCAAGATGAGGCATTTGTTCGCGAGAAACTGCTGCCGTTGGCCGAGCCGATCCTCGCGTTCTTCGACATGCATTTCAAGCGCGGCGCGGACGGCAAACTGCGCATGGACCCGGCGCAGGCGCTCGAAACGTGGCAGGATGTGGTCGATCCGCTGCCGGAACTCGCGGGCTTGCAGATAGTCATGGGCGGTCTGCTCGGATTACCGGAACGCCTGACGAACGATGCGCAACGAACCGTGTGGCGGCGTTTGCGTTCGGAATTGCCGACGGTACCCACGCGCGAGGTCGTAGGCAATACCGTTCTCGCGGCAGCCCGTGAAATCCGCGACGAGGTGCGCAATTCCGAGAATCCGGAGTTGTACGCGATCTTTCCGTTCCGCCTCTACGGCGTCGGCAAGCCGGACCTGGATTTGGCGCTGCGAACCTTCGAGGTGCGCCGTGTCAAAGGCAATCGAGGCTGGCAGCAGGACGATACGCAAGCCGCGTTTCTCGGACTTGCCGCCGAAGCGCGTCGACGCGTCGCGGAGCGATTTGCCACAAAGGATGCTGGGAGCCGGTTCCCTGCGTTTTGGGGACCGAACTTCGACTGGATCCCCGACCAGGACCACGGCTGCAATGGACTCATGGCGCTGCAGACGATGCTGATGCAATGCGAAGGCCGCGCTATTCGGTTGTTTCCCGCATGGCCGAAAGAATGGAACGTCGACTTTCAATTGTTTGCGCCGTTCAACACGCGCGTGAAAGGTGTCTACCGCGATGGCCACGTCGAATCGCTCGAAGTCGCGCCCCCCGAACGCCGCCAAGATGTCGTCATTCTCGATCCGCAAGATCCGTTGAAATGACATCAGGGCGTGCGGGGCACGCCCTGATGCAGAATTGCGTTTCGGTACGCTGTTATTTTTTCGGCGTTGCAGGAGCGGGCTTTGTCTCGGTGGCGGCGGCGGGAGTGGCCGGTACGGCTTCGGGCTTGGGCGCTAGCGGGGCGGGTGGCGTGTACCTGAATTTTTCTTCGGGAATGGGCTGGTTCAGTTTGAGGTCCTGGACCGCGAGGGTGATCATCGGCTGACCCTGTAAGTTCAAGGCGACGACCTTGAGGATTATGCCCGTTTCTTTTGCGAAGTAGAGCAGGAGCTTGGACACCGGAATGTCCTTTTCCGGCGACTTCAACTCGCCTATGAGCACGTAGGCGTCCTGGTCGTTGACCTTTTCGGAAGGCATCGCGGCCAGGCTCAGATGCTGATTCATCAGGCCGAGCAGGCCCTTCGCATCCGCACTGATCGGCAATTGGTCGACGGTCTTCGATTCGACCTTGCCGAAGATTTCCGTCTCGACATATGCGGCGGTTCCGTCCGAGCCGGCCAAGACGCGGGCAATTGGCTTGCTCTGCGGGATCAGGCCGGCGCCCAACTCGATGCGGGAAAAGTTTTTGCCGTCTTTTTTGAGGAGGTCCAGGCTTCCCGATCCGATCAGGTGCAGAGCCGTCGGCGATTCGGGCATAACCTTGACATCGCCCGATCCGGCGATGATTGCGCTCATCGAAGTGACCTTGTCCCACTTGGCCAGTATATCCTTCTCAATGGATTCAACCGTGTCTTGTGCCACGGCCTGAAGCGGCGCCCACAATGCCACCGCTATAATCAACGCCAATATAACGCTTCGCTTGCCCATCGCAATCGCTCCTTTGGTTGTCGAGATTCGCCATATGAGAGTCGGACTACCCTGCTCCCGGCATGGTTTCGAGTCAATCCCGCCGAGAAACAAGGATGAACCAAGGAATTCAGGAGTCAGGAGTCAGAATTTAGAATGGCGCTTCCGCCTCCGCCTCCGCTCATTCTGAATTCTGAATTCTGAATTCCTCCCCTGATTCATCCTTCATCCTTCATCCTTCATCTTGGATGGATTACGAAGAGGTCGTATTTTTTGCGGAAATCGATCTTCTGTGCGGGGATATCCTTGTCGCGCAGACGCGATTCGAGGCCGATGCTGTCGGTTTTCCGGGTAGTCACAAACACGTAGGTGTCATGTTTCGGATGTGTTTTGACTTCATCGAGGGCCGCGTCGATGCCCGATTCGGGCTGTTTATCGGGCGGCTTTTCCCAAAGTCGCTCGAGTTGGCCGTGCAGGTAGAATTGCAGTCCATACATCTTATATGTTTCATAGCATAGAAACGTTGTATCTTTATCGACAAGGCCCTGGGTGAATCGATACAGGGGTTTCATATCGGCGGCAATGGGCACGTATCTCATCGTTCCCTTCGCGGCGATTAGCACGAGGGCCATGGCCAAGGCCGTTGTCCACACGCGCCGGTCGTGGTCCTCGCGCACGAAAGCGACCGTCAGGAGTCGTGCCGTCGCGAGCGCCACGGCGGGAAATACGGGCAGCACGTATAAGGGCAAACGGCTTTGGCTGATCGACAATATCACAAGGGGCAATGCGAGCCACGTCAGCAGGAACATGCCATGTTCGTGGCGTCGCAAATAATCGCGAATCGTCGGCCATCGCAAACCTTTTGCATACCGCTTGGCCGCGATGAACCATATTGCCACAATCGGTCCCAACCCAAACAACAGCGGGGGAACGTAGATGTATAGCGGCGCGTACCAATGCGGATTGCGGTCGAAATGCGCGGTAAACACGCGTCCGATGACTTCTTCGCCGACGAAGTATGAGAGCAGGCCGGGCGTGCGCCAGATGACCACGAGGAACCACGCGCCGCCGATCGCAAGAAATGCGGCGATTCCCGCGAAACGCATCAGGCGTACCTTCGCGCGGTCCGTCCGCCGCATGTAGAACTCGAACGCCAGGACGGCCGCTGGCGTCAGCAATCCCGGTGGACCTTTCGTCATGAAAGCCAACCCCGTGAATACCCACAGCGCGGCTACCCAGGCGGCTTCGCGGCGTGGTTTCTCTGCTGCGCGCGCCTCCCAGTACGCGAGGACGATGCAGGCATCCCACAGCGAGAGCAAGACATCGGTTTGGACTGAACTGGCTGCGTATACCGCGTACGGCGCCGTAGCGTACAACAATGCCGCGAGGATGCCCGTCCGCCGGTCCCACAACCGTCTGCCGATTCGTGCTACGACCCATACCAGGGCTACGAATGCGACGGCGTTATAGAACCGCACGCCCCACTCGTTTTCGCCGAACGTCATCATGCCGCCGATGATGGCCCAATACGCCAGCGGCGGTTTTGTCCAATGCGGGCGATAATCGAGTTGGGGCACGAGCCAATTGCCCGTTTCGAGCATTTCGCGCGCGGCTTCGGCGTAGCGCCCTTCGGTCGATTCCAAGAGGCCGTGCGATCCTTGAAACGCGAATCCCACCATGCACGCGAGAATAAGAACCGCCGTGTATTGTTTGAAATGCTCCATATTCGGTCCGCCTGTTACCGGTGGCAAGCATATACCGTCGCGGGTTCTAATCCAAAACCGGATGTCGGGAAGGCAGCGATTCGGATATTTCGTTCATTTCTTAATGGCTATATGGGCTATAAGCCACAGGAAGATCGGATAACACAGGACGATGAACTTGTCCAGGGCATAATCGAGTAGTCGGCTGTTGCAGTGGATTGTGTAGAGCAAGCGGGCGGCGGACCACTCGCCTGCTCTGGAATGCCGCCACACCCGTTGCGCTGCGGGGTCCGTTATCAAAAAGAATCGCGCGGGCGACAGCGTATAGGCGAAGTACTTCCGCCAGCCGCGATGATGGAATAGGGAGAGATGTCCGTGCACGATTCTTGGGGCCGACGTCATTTCCTGTTGAAAATGGCTGTTCCAGCCGCTACGGCCGTGCTCGATCCGCGGAAACGCGGGGTCGATGTGGCGGATACAGAATTGGCTGATGGCGGCGGCCACATTACGCATTTCGAGCCGGTCCAGTTCGGTCGCCACCCAGTCCATGTCCAGGTCGTTGCGATGCCGCCGGGCGAGCACGGCCAAGTCCAGGAACCAGATGAGTCGCGCGCACAGATGGCGCGCCATGTGCTGGATGAGGAACACGAGATGCATTGCGGGATCGAGCACAGGCCAAACCGTTGTTGCATCTGGAATCCGCAAGATGCGGTCCGCGTGCGCTTCGAGCATGTCGAACAGGGGATCCCCCGGTGGACTCAACCGGTGGCAGAATTCAAGTTCCCAACCTTGCGTCCATACATGGAATCGGCCGGATTCGTTGAAGCGGTCGCGGATGCTACCTCGTGCCGCTTCGTGGGCGTGCTCGCACCCGATTGCCTGGATAAGGGCTTGTGCCTCTTCACGACTTCCGACGAAAATGTCCACATCGGCGTAAGCGCGCACGCCCGGATCGCCGTAGGCGTCGGCTAGGGACGGGCCTTTTAGAATAGCCATTGGAACGCGCAGACGCTGGGCTTCGGTCTGTAACCGACGGCAGACAATCTCGCACTTGCGGTGGAACAAGAGGTTGCTGAAGTAGCGCGGTTGGGCCTGCGCACTCAGTTCGGCGTGCCCGATCTTGCCGGCCATGGCCAATGCACCGGCCGCGCCACCCAGGCCATGACGTTCGGCGTAGTCCCACAGAGGCCGTGTGGATTGCTCGATGGACGGATTCCAGAGGCGTTGATCGAACCATGCTTGAAGCAGGTCGATCAGCGCGGCCTGATCCGCGAGACTCAGCGGCGGCAAATGCGACAGTTCCCACGAGGTTGGGACGTCGGGCATGGCCCTCGTGTTACTTTGGATCGACATCCATGGTCCCCAACAGTTCGTGCTTGGGCGAGTCCCCCCTGCTTTCCTTGAGTGCGAGCGCCGCGCGCTGAAACTCATATGTAGCGGTGTTGAGGTCCAATTCGGCTTCGGCTTCGGCCAATTTTGCGCTAAAGAGCGTCAGGGGGACTTCGCGTTCGACCGCGACCAGGCGCTCCGTTCTTGCCCGGTAGTCCTGTTCGGATTGAAGGCTTTCCTGCACGGATTTGAGCCGGCCTTGAGCGAGACGGACCTCCGAAACGGCATTGCGCATCGAGCAAACCAGGTCTCGCGCTTTCACGTTGAGATTCTCTTCGGCGATGTCGCGCTCGGCCTTTGCCTTCTGCACTTGGCGTTTGACGTCGCCCATGTCGAACAGTGGCATCGATACTTGCAGCGACGGCATGAAAACGGCCTGTTGATTGGTCTGCAAGAGCATGTTGCCTACGCCGAGCGCGGCTGTTGGGCGCGGTAGTCGTTTGCGTTTGGCGTTGACAATGCGCATTTCCGCCATAAACAGTTCCGACTCGGCCACGCGCACGTCATTGCGTTGTTGCCAGGCCACTTTGACGAAATCCCAATCATCTTCGGCGAAGTTTTCGGGATGCGGCAGTACCTCGGAAATATCCGAGATGCGAATGTCGGTGCGCGGGTCGATCCCCAGCATCGAGAGCGCCTCGTCGCGGGCGGCGCCAAAGCGCTGTTGGGCTTCCTCGCGCGTCCAGGCGCATCGGCGGGCGGCGCCTTCCCACTTGCGGACGACTTCCACCGGAACGGGGTCAACCTTGGTCAACGCCTGAAGGTGCTTGACTGCCTCCTGCGCGATTTGCGCCGCCTTTGCTGCTGCAGCGCCCCGGTTCCGTTCGGAGTCGATCTTGGCGCACAGTCCCGTCACCCGGTAGTAGAGCTTATTTAGCGCCGCCTGTTGCTGTTGGGCAGCCACGTCGCTTGCCGCCTGACTTGCGGCGACGGCGTCCGCCGAAAATATTGCATCCATAATATTATAACGCAGGAAAACGCCGCCGCCCACGTAATGGTAGTTGCTGGTATCGCTTCCGCCGATCGGTACTTCGACTGAGAGTTCTGCGGTAAAGCGGGGCCAGACGATGCTCTTTGCCTGCTGTATGTCCGTCTTGGCCATTTGGCAGGCGATAGCCTTTTTCTTGATCTCTGGATCCCGCGCGACCGCTGTCGCGAACGCGTCCTCAAACGTCATCTCGACAGGCTCGTTTGCGGGCGCCGCGCGGTGCGTTGCCACGACCGCGTCGATCTCATTGGCGACCAGCCCGTGGATGTTTCGCTCGACCTGGGTTTGGATGCCCGGCGCGGAAGCGCACCCCGCCAGCAGGCAGAGACACCATGGGATCGGAAATGCGTAGCCGATGGATCGTCGGGGATTCGGGGGGCGGGCCAGGTTATGGGACATGTTTTTTCTCCTTACATTTGGAAAGTACCGTGTAACTGCGACTCGCGATGTCGGCACACTGTTTGGCATAGTAGCAGCCGACGTCGAAATTCTCGGCAAGGCTGGCTTCCGGGTCCATGGCGAAGCAGCTTTTGGGACAATACGGCTTGACTTCGCAGGACTGACATTGGTGGGACGCTTGGTGGCGCTCGGCCCGGAATTGCATGAGTCGGTCGCGGTCAATCCCGTCAATCACGTTGCCTACTCGCCACTTTGGGTTGAGTTTGAGGGCGTCGCAGGGGTAGAGATCGCCGTCGATGTCTACGGCAAGGGTATACAGTCCGGCGCCGCACAAAGGCTTCTCGCGTTCCAGAAACAACCGTTGCCATATGTCGAAGATCTGTCTGGGTCCGGTATATTCGGAGAGGAATCCGGGAACGTTCAGGCGTTGGGCTTGTTCCATTGCCCAGGATTCGAAATCTGCGAGGAAGAGTTCTTGGCGCCGATGCCATCCATCGTTTTGTTCTGCGGACGCGAACGAACTTGGGTTTTGTACGACGGCGTCGAAGATCGTCAGATCCTGTTCCAGCCAGAACGGGATCACGTCGGCCAGCCGAGTGTGCTCCGAGACGACACTGTGTACGACGCAAGCCGATCCGCGCTGGTTGCGGGTGCATAGCGCGCGGTAGTAGCGCCAGTTCTCAATCGCGCGCTCGAACGAACCCCGGCCCAGCGGGTCTTTCCGGCACTGATCGTGGAGGATTTGTGGGCCGTCGATGCTGAAGGTCAGGGCGATCCCGCGTTCGGCCAATGCTTCGAGACGTTCGGGGTTTAGCAGCGTGCCGTTGGTGGACACGTGGATTTTGAGCGAGATGCCCTTGTCGTGGCCTTCGCGTCGAAGCAGATCCGCAAAGCGGATGAACGCTTCATAGTGGAGGAAAGTTTCTCCCACGCTGAATCCCAGTTCGATGGGTTGATCCTCGGGCGTGTGCGCGAATACAAACGCCGTGAGCCTTCTGCATAGGTCTTCGGTCATGTAGCCGGGCTTCTTGCCGGTGGCGCCGTAACCGGTCCCGCAATAGGTGCAGCGCAGGTTGCAGTCTTGGACGAATCCGATCTGCCACTCTGTGAATCGCAGGGCGATGTCCGCACGAGGCCTTGTCTGGGATGCGGATGTTTGCGTATCGCGCTTCTCTTCACTCACGAGGCAATCTCCCGAACGGTCGTTTGCGTCGTCATGAGTTTCCGGCTTCCATGCACGATGCAATCAGCGCCGGCAGAGCGGCAAGATCCCGTCCCAGCACAAGCCGATAGAGTCGGCATTCGTTCAGCAGTCCTATCAAGGCGTCGGCTTGGGCTTCGCGGCGCGAGAGTCCGGTTACGTCAAGTACCTGGGTCATTAAGGCGACGAACATGTGCTGCGCCTCGAACGGGACGAGGCGGTGCTCGGGGCCGTCGTGCTTTCTTGGATCGAGCGCGATAATGGTTTTCGGTCTTACGGCACGTCGCCGACTTGTCTGCACAAAGGAGGGATCGAGCGTGAGCAGTCTCTTGAGCGACGGGTCCGACGCCTGTACGGCGCTGTCAAGGGGCGGGCGGCGTTCTCGCGCACGTTGCGGCGGTGCAAGCCGTACTCCGATGCGTAGCGTGCCGTTCGGGGGATCGTCCATGGCCGCATTTTTTTCGAGAGGATCGGCTGTTCGCAAGGTTCCTTCGAGGTTATCGAGGGGCGTTTGGAATTGGTCGACGATTCGCGGTGGTACGAGCAATCCGCTGATGCGCAGCACGCCGTCTTGCGACGTGTCGATGAGGGTGAGTTCGTCGCTGAGTAAGTCGAACCCTCCCCGCAATAGGGCGAGCGCCGTGGTGGACTTTCCTGCGCCGCTGGAGCCTGTGATTACGACGCCGTATTCGTTGAGGGCCAGCGCTGCGGCGTGAATACAGAAAAGGCCGTGGCTGCGAACGTATAGAATTTTGATGAGGTCGACGATGCTCTCGGCGTCGTGGGATTCGAAATCCTCGTGCGTACACGGTTCGCCTATCAGGATACGGATGTGTGGTTGCGGAGTCGTCGCATACGACAGCAGCGCGTCGGATGCCCGCCAGAAGCATTCGAGCCCGCCTGCGGTCAGGTGCTGAAAGACGGGGCATTCCAAGCCGTCGTTGCGTCGACGTCCGTCGGCCAAGCGCTGCCAATAGGGATCTAGGACAATGCCTTCTTCGCCCTTCGCGAAGTAAGCGTGGTGGACGTCAATGGTGAGACCGGGGCTTTCGCAGGGGTGGTTGTTTGTCGGCGCATAATGGTGGAATTGTTCCTGGGCTTCTGCGACGATGTCGGCGCGATTGGAGTGGATCGCGAGGCTGCCCTTGTCCAACTCGAATCGAGCGTGGTGTTCGAGGGGTGGGGCGGCGCCGGGGTGGCTCTTCAGCCACTCCAAGACCGGGTCGACCATCGCCTCCAAAAGGACCTCCTTTCTTGCCGCTATTTCCTCAGCCGCTGGGCCTGCTCGGCGATGCGTCGCAACTTGTCGAGCAAGTGGTCTTCCACCTCGGCTTGCGTCTTGGCGTCGCACGGGAAATCCGGGCCGACTTTTCCGGGCGATCCCAAGGCTTCTTGCAGAGTGCTGATTTGGCTGATGGCCGTGAGCAGTGTGGCGACGAAAATGTCACGCCCGTCTCCGAAGAATCGCTCGCGCTCGCTTCGGAGGGGCACCGTGAGGCGCTCCCGCCGCAGGCGTTTGCATGCGGTCTGGTCTTGTTTCCACATGAGCGCGTCCAGCATTTGTGTCTGCGCGGAAATCGCCGCCAGGATCGTGCGTTCGCATTGCGGCGTGACCATCGACCATTGGGCCGTCCTTTCTTTGATCCACGCCTGTGCGTCGCAGTCTTCTTTGATGGGGATTTGCCCCTTTCCGACGCAGTTGCGATGGGCCTTATCCAGTGTCGCAACCAATGTCGCAATCGCGCCTTGGGTCTTTCCGGAAATCATGGATTTGCCTTCGCGAATAAGGCCGCACAGGGCGTCTGCGGAAGGGCAGACGATTGGCCTTGGCGCGCGCTCGATCATTTCAAGGGCTTCGGGCGGGAGATTTGGTGCGACGGGGGCGCTCGTTTGCGCCAGTACGCCGAAGGACATCCCGAGGGCAAGCAATGTTATGACGGCGTGAAATGGCATCATGAGTCGATCTGGCCTTTAGCGGAAAAGCTCCATCTTCTCGAGGAGTTGGGTATCGCCGGATGCTTCCCATGAGCGGATGGTGCGCGCGAGGCATCCACCGCAACATTGGTTCCGGCGCAGGAACTTGCACCCGACGCACGCGTCGGTGCTTCCGAAGCTTCTCAGCGGGGTCATGCGTTTCAGATAATACTCGTTGATTTCCTGCCGGGTCTGAAAATCCCGGAGATGAACATTCAGCACGTCGCTGAGCGGGAAACATGGCCACACCTTGAGGTCCGGGCCGACGTCGATCACGCTCTGGCAGACGCTGTTGAATCCGGGCGAGACCGACCGTATCAGCTTCCCCAAGTCGGCTTCATCGAACATGCACAACGGGAAACCGCAATCGATCCCCCCGACAATGTCCCGCTGCTCCAGCGCGACGAGTTGCCGCACGAGACGCTTGCCTGCCTGGGCCAACTGGCTGTTGCTCAAATGGGCGTTCTGTTTGCGGACGATGGGCTGGGCCAAGCCGAGCCGGATAGAACGTTTTAGGGAGTAGGTGTCGATAAGGTCCGCCATGAACAGCAGATCGAAGTCCTCGTGATAAATGTTGAACCCCAGGATGATCCGTTGTCCGGCAATCTCCATCGTGCGGCGCTGCTGCGCGTTCTCCCAATCCGCCTGACGGTCGGGTTCGTTGACGTTCAGAACGAATTGAACCTTCGCGTCCTGGAATTCCATGAAAAAGGCACGAACCGGCTCCGGCCAAAGACCGTTCGTGAAAATCGTCAGATTGAAGCCTTGGGCGATGGCTATCGATACCATCTCCGGCAACTGCGGATGGATCGAGGGTTCGCCCCCGAGCAGCTTGAGGTTCAGGTTCTGGCTGCGTTCGAGGAACCGGAGGCACCGCTCGAAATCCACCAGCGACATATGCTTTGGCTCTGCGCCCGAGCGTTCGCCAGCCAAGTCCACCTTCTCCCGAGCAAAGCAATACGGGCACGAGCGATTGCAATAGTCCGTGATAATTAGATTCATGTGTGAAGATTTCAGTCCTTTTGTGGCAACCGCGGGCGCCCAACGTACGGAACGAAGAACTGCCCCAACCGGGAAGCTTACGCGTTTACAATCGAAACCGGTGTCGGCCAACCGAGCGTCACGCCCGCCGCCGACACCGGTCCGTTTAGCCCGCAGGATATCCCGGCGGGCAGCACAAATGCCAAGTAAGACTTATTACAACGGCTTAATAGTAGTAGTAGGTGTAATAAGAAAACGTGTATACGCCACACCCTGATCCCGAAACCAGCGCGATGGCCTTGTGCTTCTGGATATCGGGCTTCGTGTACACCTTCTTCGCTTCCTTCTCCATGGTTTTTTCCCTCCTGTTTTGTGTTATCCCACGTGTCAACCGGCGGTTCCTGCTTCCTCCACAAGAAGCCCTTCCGCCAGCAGAAAACCGAACTGTTCTTGCGCGTCGCTCACGCCCTGCTCGGGGTCGCACTCGTATGTTTCCAGCAAGTCCGCGACGACTGTCTCTTTGGATTTTCCATCCAAGATGCCCCGCCACAAGAATGAAGCGGTCTCATTGAGGGTATAGTAATTACTGCTGTGTAAATCGAGAAGAACGATCCCCGAATCAAGTGTTTTCCACGTGACATGATCTGGAACCCGAAACTCCATATTTGGCCCTACTCCCT
>CAIYET010000208.1 GCA_903925285.1 Candidatus Hydrogenedentota bacterium
CCACGAGATTGCGTCGCATTCGAAACAGAAACACGATTCCGGATCCATCGCGAAATGCTTGTCCTCGTATTCGAATCGATGCAAGAGCGGAAGCGCCATCAGTAAGCCCCCAAGGTGTCTTTGGTACGGCTGCAGTTTTCAAAAGGATGAAGGATGAAGGATGAAGGATGAAAAAGAACACAGCCTCGTTCCATGCGCACCAAGTATTTCATCGCTCCTGGTTCATCCTTCATCCTTCATCCTTCATCCTTATCGATGGCGAAATACTTGTCCCCGTATTCGAATCGATGCAAGAGCGGAAGCGCCATCAATAAGCTCCCAAGGTGCCCTTGGTGCGGCTGTAATTTTCGAGCACTCTGAAGCAGAAGATGCCGATAATAGTCCACGCGATACTGTTGAGAAGCAGCCAGTAAAATGACGGGTGGTTGAACACCGATGCGAAGATCATCTGGCCAGTGGCATCCGGCATTCTCTGGTTCTGGATGAGCACGTACTTGAGGCAGATGGCCGCATCGGTGATGGGTAGGGCGTGCAAGATCAATTGGGCCAGGGTGAACAACTGGTTGATTTTGTCCGTCGCAAGGATGGCCAATCCGAACAGGCCCATACGAATGAGCACGGCCACCTGCCCCGTCTGTTTGAAGACCAAGACGAGGCCGCCGACCATGAATCCGAAACCGATGAGGTTGAAATACGTCAGTCCGAGTAAGATAACCGTGGGCGCGAAGTCGGCGTGTAATGTGCCCGCGACGCTTTTCGAGATGAGCCAAATCATCAGGGCCGACGTGAGGACGCTCGAAACGGAACTGACCACCGAGCGGGCCATGAAGTTCGTGACCAAGCCGTGCGGACTCATGCAGAGCTGCTCGAGCTGGCCACTCTGCGCGAGTTCTTGAAGTCCCTGGGTAAACATGCCAACCACGCCGAATGCGAACATGCCGATGATGAAGCCCAGCGCCCAGTTGGTCGCGTCCTGTCCGGCTCCGAATTTGCTGACCGCATCTTGGCCCTTGTACATCACGCCCAATACCAGCATCAAGAGCATGCTATAGCCGATGATCATCCCCGTGATGGTGCGGAACCAATAGCGCCGCATAATGATGAACGTCCGCGCCATCTCGGCCTTCATGACCAGAAAAAAACCCATTAGAGACCTCGCGTTTCCCGCGCCCCGACAATTCGAGACTGGAGGTTCAAAATCCGAAATCTTCCGTTCGCAATTATATACATGATGTCTAGTTGTTATCCGGCTCGCTCTTGGCGGGCGCTCGCGTCAGGCGAAGAAACACGTTTTCCAGCGATTGTTGCCGTTGGGACACCGAACGCAGTCGCAGGCCGCGTTCCTGCAAACGGTGCATCGTCGCGTACAGCGCCTCCGAACGCGTATCGAGTCCCTCGTCCACCGTGACGACGACCATCGGATCGTCCAAATTCGCCTCCACGATCGCGCTACGCACATTTGCAATCCCGTCAATCTCGACCGGGTCGGGAACGCGGTCCACACGGAACTCGAAAACCTGATCCGAGAAGTAGTCGAGCAATTCCGCAGTCGGCTTGCAAGCGACCATGACGCCCTGATTGATGATGCCAATGCGGTCGCAGATTTCCTGGGCTACGTGCATGTCGTGCGTCGTGACGAGGACACACTTGCCTTGTTCCCGCGTCATCTCGAAGACCTTATCCTTAATGTTACGGCTGCTCTGGACATCAAGCCCCGTCGTGGGCTCATCGAGCAGAATTACGGGCGGATCCGCGATGAGCGCAATACATATCGCAAGTTTCTGCTTCTCGCCGCGCGACAACTGGCGGACTTGAATGTTCATCTTCTCCTTAAGCCCGATGAACGCAAGCAGTTCGGCGGCACGCGCGCGCAGAATCTTCCCTTTCACATTCTTGAGATTGCCATAGTAGATCAAATTTTCCATCGGCGTCAGCGGCCAGATACTGGTCCGCGTGCCCTCGAGCACCACCCCGACTTTCTTGAGGATCTGCAAGCGCTTGCGCTCGACATCCATGCCGTCTACAAAGACGCGGCCTTTGTCGGGCCGGACAAGCCCGGACACCATCTTGACCGCCGTGGTCTTGCCGGCCCCGTTGGGACCGAGCAGACCGAAAATCTCGCCCGGCTTGATTCCGAACGCGATGTCGCAAGCCGCGTTTACCGACTTGCGCTTGTGCAGCAGACGCCGACCCGTATCGGGATCGATCTGGAGGAAATGGTGCGTATAGAACGTCTTGTCGACATGATCGATTTCGACCAAATAAGGCTGTGTCATATAGACTCCATGGCATGGACCGACGCTATGGGCGCTCGGACGTATTCGAGGCACACGACATCCCCGCGTACTCCCGGACCGGCCAACAGAACGGCTGCACGCGCACCGACTGCGTATTCGAGCTCGATGCCCGCCAACTCTTCCCCGCCGCACGCTTCCACATGCACCGATTCTTCGAGAAACGCGATCTCGATATTACGGACGGCGTGAACGACGATTACAAGGATAAGACTACCAGTCCAATAGTAAAGAGCACCCAAAAGCACGGCGAATGCGAAAAACTCCGCCGACTGTTCGGACGGATTCTTGAAGAAGTGCTCATGGACGACGCAAAAAACGACCGCCACAACGAGAATGGCAAGCCATGGCGGGCCAAACAGGGCGATGAGCGCCGGTTGCGCACCGACCCGGTAGATCGTTTCCTCGGCGACGCTCACGATGATGTATTGCATAAGGACCGCTGGGTTTTCGACGACGAACGTCCATATCGGGGTGAAGTCGATAAGGTGCAGAACGGCTTCGCGAACGGATGTCTGCGTGATCAGCAGACTCACGCCAAAGACCAAGTGGCCCACAAACAACCCAATCCCGATATCGACGGGCGAAATAAGACGGCGCGTGAAAACTTCTTGTTCCGCCCCCAGCGCGCACGCAAGCCCGAAGAGAACGAATTGCAGGTAGCCGACGAGAATGTCGCGTGGCGTGCGCAGCTTCAACGCCGACAGGCACGTGACGATGAACGGCGGCGCGGAAAAGAAAACAGGGTATAGTTCCGGATGCATCGGATCGGTGCGCCGGACACGCCGGTTACGATGCGTGGCATGCGCCACGTACAGCATGAGCAGCCCCAAAAACACCGTGCCCAAGACACTCACAATTGGATCTCCGGATTTCGAGCTGCCGCCTCGGCGGCCGCGCGGCGGTCTTCAACCATGGACGACATCAGGTTTTCGACCGAACGCGCATGTTTGGCCTTGAAGGCCTCGAATTCGGAGCGCAGAAGCCCATAACTGTATAGATCATGCAGTTGGCCGTCGCGCGCGACGTGACGGGGCAGGACGAGTTCGCGCACGGCGCCCGCCTTTTCGAGGATCCGCCACGAAGGCTCGTTGAACGCATATATGAAGGCGCCGACGCGGTGGAGATTGAGTTCGTCGAAACAGTATTCCATCGCGCGAAAGAACGCGATGGCGGTGACCAGACGGCTGCGCAAGTGCTTCTGACCGATGTAGATGTCGAGCGAACATGCGCGGTTCCGCCAACTAATGTTCTGCAACGAGAGCAGGCCGATGGGACCGTACTCCTCCGAGTCGATGATAAGATAGATCGCGCCCGGCACCGACTGGCCAGCCGAACGCCCCAGCATCTGCACGATGGTCTCGCGGATCTGGCGAGGGGAACGCGCCGGATCGCCATAGAGGAACAACAGAAAATCAGGATCCTCCATCCATCCGACAACCGTGTCCAAGTCGTCGCGCTCGGCGCGGCGCAAGAATGCTTTGCTCTTGACTGCCATGACATACCTCAGGTTGGAGAACCGCTGCCGGTGCGGAACAGCGAAAACGCTTCGCTATTGTGCCATCTGCCCCGCCAAAACACAATTTCACGCTGGACGCCATGGCTTTGAAAACTGTGCGCCACGAGAAAACGGCGCAAGGCTTCCTCGGTGTCGAGCGTATAGGCGAGCAGCTTGTTGAGCTTCAGACGCACGAACGCGTATTGCGTCAGAAAAGCAAATGCCTCATCGGCCAAGGGCGTATCAAAATCGGCGTCGTCATGAAACATCAAGACCGTTTCCATAAAACTGGCCTCGATGTTGACGCCTCGAAGCGAGCAGAATCCGCGCACACCACCGCGCACGTCCTCCACCGCATACAAAAGGTTCCGCCCCATTTCCTTCTGCGCCATGACTTCACGGAGTTCGTCGCATGTGGGGATAATGAATTCACGGCGTCCATCCAACAGGCAGCAACGTGGACGTTCCAAATCGTAAATGCGCAATAAATCCGGCGCGTCATCGGGTTCCGCCGACCGGATGACCGTATGTTGGCCTACAACCACGCTATGCTCCACCTCCAGCGAAGAGGCGAAAGCCTCCGCGCCTCCTGCCTATGCGACACAAAAGCGCTTAAGCCAAACAAAACTACTGCACATGCTACCCCCGATAACCGCCCTGCCGACATGAGGCACAAAAAAAACAGCCGAGACTCAACCTGCTCTAAAAGTCCCGGCAAGATCAAAATCGCAAGAACCTGTCACACACTGATCTCGTTTTTCTTCTGGTAGATAAAGTCGTTCCATACCCGCCACAACCCGTTCATGAGGTCGGTGATGGCGTCGCCCCTGCTAAGCTCCCGCCGGACCGTCAAACCGTTAGGAACTACCGAAACTCGTCCAATATGTTTCATCGCGGATCTCCGAATCGCTCGGCGAGCAGCCCGTTTATTGCGTCGCTTCTTTACGTCCGGGCGGAAGACAACATCCAATTGCCAATGCAACTGTTGCCGCCATTCCAACACCGTCTGAGCTTCTCTGATTCCAACTCAGGTTACGTGTTTCACGTGCCTAACAACATCCGTTCGCCTCTTTTCCCGATTTACATGTAACCACAAATCGATGCAACCCTGCAAGACCACAACGACCCTAGCTCTTTAACACATAAACCACACCGCCGGTTGGAGAGGACACCCGCCTCTCCAACCGTTCGATGCTGAAAAAAGCAATTGCCGATCTGGAACGGATTACTGCTTCTTCGCTGGCACTATGAAAGGGTTCCAATAATTCTCGATGTCTTCCAAGCGCGCTGCTTTAACCGATACCTTCTTGACGTGCTTCATCTCATTTCTCCCTGTGTGTTTTCGCTTCTTCTTCCTACCCTAATCGGCGTTGAAATCTCACCGCCGACCTACAGAACATCTACATAATCGGGATAACCTACCAAACCTGTCACGGCCAGTTGGGTATAGGGTCGTCGCTCGTATCGTACTTCGCCTGCTGAGCTTTCAAGGGCTCGACCGCAACCAGCAACGGCGAAATGGCTGAAAGTATCGCAACCACGAACGTAACCACCAGTCCAACACTTGTCGTCGTGGTACCAGGTGCAGGCATTCGCGAAATCGCGTGAAGATGCTTCACCGTCTAGTACCTCCGTTGCTAAAAGTGACCAGAGCCAATGCGCTTATGTGGTTGCCGGCTTGTCGTCTATTATCGAAAGCATTGGCTTGATCGCAGTCAGTATTGCAATCACGAATCCCATTACCATGTCCACCGTGTCCATGGTTGTACCAGATGCGGGTCTCCGAGAAATCACGTGGAAATGTTTCATGATCCTGTACCTCCATTTTTCCAGTTAGCCAGAGCCAACGCGCCTATGAGTCCGACTTGTCCAGTAACACAAGCATCGGCTGGAGCGCTGCCAGTAGCAAAATCACGAACGAGATTACCGTTTGCGTTATTTCCACCGTAGTTAACGGGGCTTTCGTTGCACCAAGCGCAGGCGTCCTAGAAATCGAGCGAAGATGTTTCATAGTCCAGTACCTCCATTTTTCCAGTTAGCCAGAGCCAATGCGCCTACGTGGTTGTCGTCTTGCCCAACAATGGC
>CAIYET010000209.1 GCA_903925285.1 Candidatus Hydrogenedentota bacterium
GAAATGCGCCACGAGCGGAGCGATGTCTTCCTCGCGTTCCCGCAACGGAGGTAGGTATATCGGGAACACGTTGAGGCGGTAAAACAAGTCTTCGCGAAACAGTCCCTTCTCGACCCGATCCCGGAGGTCGCGATGCGTTGCCGCAATGATGCGCACGTCGACCTTTCGCGGTTTGGATTCGCCAATCCGCTCGATCTCGCGTTCCTGAATCACACGCAACAGCTTTACCTGCACCGCCTGTGGAATCTCCCCGACTTCATCCAAGAAAATAGTTCCGCCATTTGCCCGTTCAAAACGTCCCACATGATCCTTCACGGCTCCGGTGAAGGAACCCCGAACATGACCGAACAGCTCGCTTTCCACGAGCGTCTCGGACAACGCGGAGCAGTTGACACTGACAAGCGGGCCATCTTTTCGCGGGCTGTGAAAATGAATCGCCTTGGCGACCATTTCTTTACCCGTGCCCGTTTCGCCGCGCACCATTACCGTTGTTTCCGATGCGGCCGCCAATTCGATCAACTCAAATACGCGCTGCATCGCCTGGCTTTTGCCGACGATATTGTGAAACTGATAGCGCTCCTCGACCGCCTGGCGCAACTGGGTCACTTCCCTCTCCAGCCGTTTTATGGTCGAGATATCCGTGATGGTGACCACGGCCCCCGTGGAATTGCCTTCCGCATCCTTCAGGACGCGGGCGCTTGCCAACACCGGTATTGCAGAGCCGTCTTTACACCGGACCGTGAGCTCAGACCTGTCCATACTACCCGCCGCGAAGAGGCGGCAGTACATGCCATCTTCTTCGTCGTCAGTATCCTTTTCCAGCCATGTGAAGACGCCGCAAGGCCTGTTGACGGCTTCCTCGGCAGAATAGCCCGTAATTTGCACCATGGCGGCATTCCAGCGCCGGACTACGCGTTGTGTGTCCACCACAAAAACGCCGTCCGCCATCGTATCCAGAACGGCTTCCAGTTCCGCCAACTTGAATGTTTGTTCGCGACTCAACGCAAAGACTCCATGAGTTTTCAAAGGAAAACCGGTCGATTATAGTTCAAGAACGTCAAGAATGATTAATGGCCACAGACAAAGGAGGATTTGGTTCTCGGCATTTCCGGACGGCGTCAACTACAGCACGATTGCGGATATGACGACTCCCGCCAAAACAACCCAAATGATGTCCAGGCTTAAGCGAAGCGCCAGGAAGGCCACCACTGCTAACGCGACGCACGGCACGCTCCATGGAACGGCCATCGCAAATAGCAGCGTCGCTGAAAACAGTAAGCCTCAAGAAGGCGAGGAACAGTTTGATTGCGGATACGGGCTCTTTGCGCTCTTCTGTTATCACAGGCGCATCCTTACTCCTTTTCGATCTGTATGGTGATATTCTTGGGCAGTGCCAGTCCTGCCGCGACTTGCATGGATTTGAACAAGCCAACCGGCACGGCGCATCCAGCGCAGCATCCTTTGAGGCACTCGCGAACACTTGCCATGATTACGCTGTCGCTGGCGGGGCTGATTTCCTCATAGGCGTTTACGGGTCCTTTGGAGGCCAGTGCTTCCGCAAGGCCGCGAATCTTCTCGCAGTCGGACTGGATTGTGAATTCCACAAACATGCCGTCTTCGCTCGTGGCGTTGGAGGTCGTGTGAAAGCCACAAATGCCGGCATCGATATTGGCTATTGCCATCATTGTATCACTCCCGGTTGAGCCAAATTGTCTGCAGCGCGCAAGACGCCGTCTTCCATTTCAAATATCCGGTCGAACACGTCGAGCGCACGGTGATCGTGCGTGACGACGATGACGCCGGCATCCTGCTCGTGCGCTACTTGCCGGAAGAGTTCCATCACTTGACGGCCACGCAGACTGTCGAGGGCGGCCGTCGGCTCATCCGCCAGAATCAGATTGGGTCGATTGGCGAGCGCCCGCGCGACGGCAACCCGTTGCTGTTCGCCGCCGGAGAGCTTGGAGGGCAAATGGTCGGCTCGCTCTCCTACGCCCAAGTAATCGAGCAATTCGGCCGCCCGGCGCGTGGCTGTCCGCGCAGGGTGGTCGTTGATCTCCATCGCCAACCGCACGTTTTCCGCTGCGGTCAGGAACGGAAGTAAGTTGGCTTTCTGAAACACGAAGCCCAAATGTTGGCGGCGAAAGCGCCGGACGTTGACCTGTGTCCGGTTGTTGTCGAAGACGACGGTCCCACCGATGGCGATGCGGCCCGCGTTGGGCGACAGGATCAGCCCAATGAGGGTGAGCAGCGTCGATTTTCCTGCTCCGCTGGGGCCAAGCAGTGCCACGACTTCGCCGCATGCCACGGTCAGGGTAGCATCGCTCACGGCGACCACCTCGGTATGACCGGCGCCGTAGGTCTTGGTGAGGTGGCTGGCTTCGAGAACCGCATCGCCTTTGTTCGCGGATGCACTCATGCCAGCACCTCGTTGGGCTCGACACGCAATGCCTTGATGATTCCGATGAGGCTTGCCAGGATCGAGATGCCGATAACCACTCCGCCCAACAACCACATGTCGTCCTGGGTGAGGACGACCCGCCGGGGGAACCATGGGAAAACCCACTGGCCGACCACGTATGCGACCACGTAGCCCAGGCAACCCAACAGGAGCGCCTGTTGCAGGATCAGGCCGAGGATAATGCCGTTGCGCGCCCCCATCAGTTTCAGCATGGCGATGTCGTGGAGCTTGTCAAGAGTCAGGGTGTAGAGGATCAAGGCCATGATGATGCCCGAGACGAGAACGAGTAGGGTGCGGAACATCCCGAGTTGGCGCTTGGACTTGTCCACCATTCCACTTACGAGCAGTTGACGTTGCCCGTCCGAGGAGTAGACCGAGACATCCGGCCATTTGGCGATAACCGCGCGGACTTTCTCCGGATCGAAACCAGCGTAGACCTTGACCAGCACCGCGCTGATAACGGGCGGGCCGAGGGCAGGGATTCCGGAGGATGGGCCGCGGCTGCGCTCTATCACCTGCGGCTGGCTGCGCCCGAGATCGATTTGTTTGGCCCGCTCATAGCGGGCCGAACGTTCCAAGCGGATCGCCTCACCCGATAAATCAAACTGAATGGCCTGCGCGTCATGAAGGGTGAAGAATGCCATCGACTCCCCTGTGGGCGAAGTCATGGCCCGCGTATGGCCAACGATGGTGTAGGTATCCTTGCCGAGTTTTACTTTCTCGCCGATGGGCTGCTTGAGCGACTCGTCGGCGATCATCTCGTAATGGGCCTGCCCCAGTGCGCGTCCGGCCACAATCGGCAGCCATTGGCCGCGATCCTGCGGCCAGGACAAGCCCTGAACCGTCATTCGCAATGGCTGGCCGTTCCGTTCGCGTTGGATGGTCGTCGAGACAAAACCGCGACTGCTGAGCACTCCCGGAACAGCACGGGCGCGGTCTTCGAGGTTCGCGGGGATTCGTGAAAGCTCGGCAAACGGCCCGCGCGTGTCCTTCTGCACCACCCACAGGTCGGCGTCAATCCGATCTACCAGCAGTGTGGCATCCTGTATCAGTCCGCGATAGATGCCGCCCATGCCCATGACGATCATCAACAACAGACCCAAGCCGATGGTCGTTAGCACAAACCGCCCAAAATTGTGGCGAATGTCCCGCGCGGCGAGATTCATGGCAAGCCCACAGACACCACGGCCCGACCTTCGGTCAACGGCTTCTCTTTAGGGTCGTGCAGCCAGATAACGTTTTCCCCGGCGTTCAGACCTTCGGTGACCTCGACGTTTTCTGCCCCGCGCAGGCCCAGCGTCACGTTTCGCCACTGTGCGTGGCCAGCTTGATTCACGAATAGCCCCGACCGCCCCTTTTGCCAGACGACGGCACGTTGCTGCACAAGAAGGGCCTGATCCTTCTTGGCGGTTTGGATATAGACTTCCGCCCGCTGGCCCACAGCCCACGTCTCGGGTAATTCTTTCACCGTCACATCAACCAAGAACTCGCGCGTCTCGCGATCCGCCAACGGGGCCATACGGGCCACCGTGCCGCTACAGAGTTTCTCCGGCCTGGATCGAAACACGACACGTGCGGGCTGGCCGACCGCCAGAGAAGCCATGGTCGTTTCGTCCACCCAGGCAGATACCCACATCTCGTCCATCGAGATAATTTGAAGGATCTCGCTGCCGGGAACGGCGATGTCGCCCGGCTCGCGGCTGCGGCGGACCACGAGACCGTCAAATGGGCTGACGATTTTCGTATCCGCCAAACGCTCTTCGTAGTAGCGCAGGCTTTCCTCGCCCTTGATTACCTGGCGCTCAATTTCCACCTTAGCCAACTGCGCCCGTTTCAACAGGGCTTCGGCAACGTCGCGCTGTTGGGTGCTCTTGTCGAGGTCTTCCGGGCTTACGAGCTTCTTGGACGCAAGTTGCGCATCGCGGCCATAGGCCGCGCGAACCTGAGTGACGGTGGCTTGCGCACTGGTGATATCCGCTGCTGCACGATCCACGCCAGCCTTGGTTGCCGCCAAATCCGCCTTGGCTATCTCAACCTGTTCTCGCAAATCGCCATCGTACAGAGTAGCCAGGAGTTGGCCCTTGGTGATGCGGTCACCCTGGTCGGCCAGCACCTGCGTAATCAGCCCGGATATCTTTGGGCTGATTATGGCCGACACCCGCGCCTCGAGCGTCCCGGTTCCGGTCACTTCCGCTGTGATGGGGGCCAGAGCGGCCACATGCGCGTCGACAAGGACAGGCGCATAACGTAGCCGATACACGACCACCGCCGCGACAACCGCGATAATAGCCAGCTTCCAGCCCATGGAAAAAGCCCGCTTGGCCAATCGCCAACCCACGCCCGAGTATTTCCTCTCTGTAGCCATGATGCTTTTCTTCCTTATGGGGCGGTATATATCATCCAGGCACCAGCGAGCAACACCAGTACCCCGCAAATGCGTTTCACAATCGTGGCGCCGCGGGAGTTCTCATTCCAATCCAGGAACCGTTGGACAATTTCGGTGGAAGTTCCGGCGAAAACAATCACCGAACAATGGCCGATGCCGTAAGCGAGGAGCAGCAGGATTCCGTACGACAGGTGAGTGGCCGCAAGCCTGAACGTCACTCCCAACATAGGGGCCATGTACGCAAATGTGCAAGGTCCGAGTGCGATGCCGAATACCAGCCCCAGGATTAGGGCTGCCAACAATCCCTTTCGTTTCATTCCTACTTGTCCGGGGCCCGACCACGGCATCGCGATGATGCCAATCAGGTGCAGGCCGACGAGAAAGAAGATTACCGCCACGAAGTAGTTGCCGTAGGGTCCGATATCCCCCCACATGCGTCCTGCCGCCGCCGTGACAAGACCGATAAGTCCAATGGTAACGAGAATTCCTGACGCAAAAAGCAACGAGATGGCAAAGGCACGCTTGGTGGACATCTGGCCTTGTCCGTCAATGAAGCCGACAATCAAAGGAATGGTTGCCAGGTGGCAGGGACTCAGAATGATGCTGAGAATGCCCCACACGACGGCCGCGCCCACGGCAACGGCGGGCGTGCCCTCAACGGCATGCGTTAGAGCGGTGAGAATGGTTTCTATCAACGTTGCGCTCCAGGAGTGCTCATGTTGCGATTACTTCGTTTCTGGTTTTGTTGGCGGAGTCACATCTACGCCGAATTCTTTCCACTTGGCGAGGATGTCCTCCTTGGGGAAGAACCCCTCATGGCGGAAGATTTCCTTTCCGGCGGCGTCGAAGAAGATCTGCGTCGGGATAAGATTGATGTTGTATTTCTTGGCCTCTTCCCCTTTCTTCCACACATCGATGAAGACGACCTCGAATTTGCCCTCGTATTCCTTCTTCAAAGCGTCAAGAATGGGAGCCATCTTCTTGCATGGGATGCACTTGTCCGCCCCAAGGTCTATCAGTTTCGGCAAGGACTTCTTGGTAGGCTCTTCCACTTTCTTTTCCTTGGTAGGTTCCGCAGGCTTGTTTTCCGGGATCGTCTTCTGATCCGCGGCGGCACTGGCAAAAGCATGGACCTCGTCCTGTATGTACTTGGCGAATTTCTCTTCACTATCCAGAAGATCCCAGACCTTCTCCAAATTCTTCCACCGAGTTTCTTTACCGCCGCGCATCTCGGACAGGACCACCGACTGTGCTTGGAGGTGGTAATCGTCCTGAAAATGTTTGTTCTGCGGCTCGTCCGTGTTGAGGACGCTCCAGTGCATCGTGCTTGAGGCCAGTTCGCCCGGAAATCCTTCTTCCACGGCTTTCCGGGTCCATGCCTCGATTCTCTCGCACGAGGGACATCGCACGGTTAGGTGAAAGTAGTAAACATGAATTGTTGATGCCGCTGGTGCGGGGGCACCGTCAGTGCCAGACGCGGATTCGCTCATCGCGCATCCACAAATCGCAAGACCTGGAATCAGGCACAAATATAGGACCATCTTGTATTGACGCATTTCCACCTCCCTGCGTTCAGCGCGACAAGAGCGGCTTGGCGCGTTCGACGACTTCATTAACGCGATCATCCGTAGCGGGCGACGCACCCTTCTGAAGGCCTATGTCCGTCAAGCGCAGGTGCGCCACGTCGGTGAATCCTGCATGCGCCAGTGTCTGACGGGCGCAGTCTTTGGGGCACCCGTCAATGGCAAGGATCTTGCCCGCAGCCTGGACGTTCAAGAGCATGTCCTCAACGTGACCACCAACGCCGGCAAGGCAATACATCTTGCCCGCGCCTTCCTTGGTCAGTCTGCGTGCGGCACGGTCGGCAACCTCACCGACGTCAGCCGCTCCCGAGCACGGAAAAATCAGTTTCGGCGCTGCATTGCAGGCGCAGCCTTCTTTTGCATCGTTACTCATGATGAATACTCCTTTCCATGGTTTCTTCTTCCCTAAACCAACAGTTCTTTCAGTTCCGCCACGCCGGGGACTCTGCCGACAACTTTCACTTGTCCGTCGACCGCCAGCGCGGGCGTCGTCATTACGCCGAATCCCATGATCGCGGCAATCTCCGTTACCTTCACAAGGTTGTATTCGATACCCAGTTCTTTTGCGGCGGCCTCGGTATTCTCGGCCAGCTTCTTGCACTTCGGGCAACCCGTACCGAGTATTTCCAATTTCTTCATGGTCAAATCCTCACTCTTACGATTCAAAATTAGAGAACGATGTTGAACAGATAACCCACCACCAGAATCCCGAATCCCACCACACCGACAAACACAGCGATCAGCGTAGGCTTGAGAACCTTGCGCAAGATGATGGTTTCGGGCAGCGAAAGGCCGATAACGGCCATCATGAACGCTAGCACCGTTCCCAGCGCGGCGCCTTTTTCCAGCAGCGCCTGAACCACCGGGATGATGCCCGCGGCATTCGAGTACATGGGAATCCCGATAACAACGGCCAGTGGAACGGACCACCAAGCACTCTTGCCCATGATTGAGGCCATGAAATCTTCTGGAACATATCCATGGATGCCCGCACCGACGGCAATGCCTAGAACGACGTAAAGCCAGACCTTGCCCACTATCTCGCGCACTGCAGCCGCGCCGTAACGGATCCGCTCCGCCCATGTCGTTGTCTCGACCGAATCCGCCTGGTCGCCCATTTGGACGGCATAAACCCATTGCTCGACGTAGCGTTCCATGTGAAGCCGCCCGATGACCCAACCCGCGATGATGGCGATGAAAAGGCCTGTGCTCAGATACAAGGCTGCCACTTTCCATCCGAACAGGCCGTAAAGTAGGACCAGCGCTATCTCATTTACCATGGGCGCGGAAATCAGGAACGAGAAAGTCACGCCCAAAGGAACTCCCGCAGTGACGAATCCGATAAACAACGGTACGGCGGAACAAGAGCAGAAAGGCGTGACCACTCCGAGACCGGCCGCCAGAACGTTGCCTGCGGATTCGCGCTTGCCCGCGAGAATTCTCCGTGTCCGGGCAGGTGAAAAGAATGAGCGGACAATTCCTACCCCAAAGACGACGAGCGTAAGCAACATAAGGACTTTTGGCGTCTCGAATACAAAGAACTCAACGGTACTACCGAGGTGGGCGCGGCGCGGCAACCGAAGCAAGGCATAGGTAAACCACGTGGCGAGACCAGCCAACTGCCCGTAGACAAGCCACCACAGAACCAGTCCGACGGCCAGCAGCGCCAAATAGCGCCGCAGGCTCGTGTCGCGTTCTGTTGGGCAGGTACCTGCGGGGCTGCTTCCCGAAACGCAACATGTTTGATCGGTCTTGCCACTCATAAATAACCCTGTATCCTTAGAGCTGGCGCATGTGTCCAATACACGGCTTATTTCCTAAATCGCCAAATAGTTACCAGAAACAACCATCGGATGCTATTACTCGCCAAGGGATAGCCTCTCAAGACGCCGTTACTTTACCGATGCCGCCAGTTTCCGGGCATTCTCTTGAAGAACGCCTTCGATGCAATCAAAGAAACGGAGAATGCATGGGCAACGGAGACGGTAGTACACCTGCAGCCCGCGCTTGTCATCCTCGACAACGCCAGCGCTTTTCAGCACGGAAAGGTGCTTCGATACAGTGGAGAAGTCCGCGCCGATCTCGTCGCGGAGCTCGCATACGCACCGCTCGCCGTTGGATAACTCGTCCACAATGAAAAGTCGAGTCGGATGCGCCAGAGCCTTTACAATCGCGGCCCGCGCCTCAAATAATGCTTGCTTCTTGGCGTCCACTGTTGCCTCCTGCTTGTAACTATTTGGCATTATAACCAAATACTCGATTGATTGTCAAGGCGACGAACAAATCGTGGCATATCCTTGTGCCACGCCGAGGTCACAGAACCTGAAATCAGATCTTAACCGCACAGCGGTTATCCGAACCGGTTTCGTGTGTCCGCACGACGAATCCCGCTTGGATGCCGTAATGCCAGCATCGCGTGTGATATGATCCAGCAGATGTTGAATGCTCAGCCGTTGGATAGAGTCTGAACCGCGCTTCGCATGAAAGGGTTTTTCTCGTATGGACGGATTCAAGAAAAGGACCTACCGCAGCCTGCGGGAGTTTATCCAGGATCTGAGCTTCATTTTCAAGAACCGCAAACGGATACGTGCCATCTTCGGGAGCGAGTCGCTTTCTCCCGCGTTCCGCGAACGCATGATGTTGGCCGTAACTCAGGCCAACGATTGTCGATTCTGCGCGCGTTTCCATACGAAGGCCGCACTCGCAGAAGGGATCTCGCGTGAAGAAGTTGACGCTATCCTGCAAGGCGCGTTCAAGGACTGCCCTTCCGATCAACTGTCCGGCGTCCTATATGCCGAGCACTGGGCAGAGATGTTGGGCGCTCCGGATGCAGAGGCCCGAGGCAAACTCATTGCCGCGTACGGGCAAAGCACGGCAAACGATATCGACATCGTTCTGCGAATTATCAAGACCGGCAACCTCACGGGTAACACGGTGGACTACTTGCTCTACCGCATCTCATTCGGTAAGTGGGGATTGCCACAAGCGGCGCACACCGGGTGAGTTCTGGAGGTCAGGACCTTTTCTTCATAGCGAGCCAGAAGCTGGGACAACAGGGAGATCGCCAAGACATGCTGACCGTGGCCGATAAGGCAAAGTACCAGCGGCATCGTGAGAAGGGAACGGCGGTTTACGGGCTGTGGCTGCCGATGCTGTTGTTTGGGAGTATGGGCGCGATCACATGGGCGATCCGAGGGACGGGCGGTTGGGGCGGGATCGACGGCACGATCGTCCCGGGAATGACGTGGGGGTTGCTTTGGTACTACCTGTGCTACGGGAAAGGAATCGACGCCCGAGGGATCCCTTTGTGGCTGGGCTTGGGAATCGCACTCGGCGGAGAATTGGGCTATGGCCAATACGTATCCTGGATACAGGGGAAGTTCATGGTGGGCGACGCGATCATCCCCGTGGCTCCCTGGATCGGCTACGCATGGTTCGTGATTTGCGGCATCGGCTGGGGCGCTCCCGGCGGCATCCTGTTGGGTTGGGCACTCGATACAAAGGCATCGCGACGCCGCTGGCTTGCCCGGCTGCTCATCCCTTTGGGCGTGGGGTTCGTCGGTTGGCTTCTCGTCAGAACCTGTCCTTCGCTGTTCTTTCCGAACTACCATCTGGGCTTGTACGCCGGTGAACTCGACCGCCACCTCAGCCGGACAGTTGAAACCAACACACAGAATTTTGTCGTGGCGGCGTGGTGGGTGGGCGCATTGCTCGTGGCGGCGCTTCAAAGGGACCGGGTGACGCTGACGATTGGCGCGATTATCGGGGGTGGTTTTGGCGTTGGATTCACGCTCGCCGCATTGTGGTGCTTGGGCTACTCGTATGCGCTAGGTTACATCGATTGGTGGAAGATGTGGGAATTGAATGCCGGATTTAACCTGGGTCTGCTCTACGTCATCGCCCTGTATTGGGCAACGGGGCGTGTCGACAAGGCCCACCATCCGAATGGAGATCCCATCGAGAGCGATACGGAGGCGGTCCTGTTTCCCAATCTCTTGGAACGGCGACGAAGTATTTCTCTGGTTCTTGCGGTCTGTCTATTGTTGTTCATCATGTTCTTTGGCGCTTCCAGCAATGTGGGCGTGCTGCTCGGTCTCTACCGGGAAAGCGAAGTGGATCAGTACGCATGGCCCCTCGCGCGCGTGGCGTTGTTCGCCCCTGCCGCCGTTCTGATACTCGGTGTAACCGCATACAAGATAGGGCGGATAGCCTGGCTTTCACGGACGCGGACTTGGCGCGGCTTCGAAGCACCGCGTCTCCCCGAACGCATGGCCGATCTGATGGTTGTCATCGTCGTTGTCGGGGCCGCGACGATATGGCCTTCGAAAATCGGCGTTCTGTACGCCCTATTTCTCTGCATCGCCTTGTTTGCTCTGCACCGGCTCAACCGCCATTTTGACTACATTGACTCGCGTCCAGATCCCATCCAGGGGCCGATATCAGGCATCTGAGAATACCGCCGTTCATGCGACGTACGACTCATGAGCGGCACGGTGGAAACGCTTACGAATCCCGAAAATACTTGGTCTTGCAGAGCTCAGCACATGGATTACTCGTACAGCATGTGGCTCAGTTCGTGCAAGACAATTCCCCCAACGTTTACGGGAAACTTGTTCCCGGACTTGCCGGCGTACTTCAGAAATTCGACATGACCGTCCATGTACAAGACGTTGCAGCCGCCTGGAACGTGGTTGAAGTGTGATGCTTCACCGCCCGATATCTCGTCCCACATCACGGCCAGTTCCGAC
>CAIYET010000210.1 GCA_903925285.1 Candidatus Hydrogenedentota bacterium
CGAAAACATTGGCGCAAGGCGCCCGACTTTCGTGCCGCTGGGTTCCACGAGTTCGAGTCTTTTGTCCATACATCCAAACGCAAAGATATAGACGTCTTATGTATCTTGGCCAGCGTATGGTTGACATGGATCGACACCCATAAAGAGAAGGTTGCCGCACTTGCCGAACTGCCGCGCGTCGAATTGCTTTTGAATCGTATAAACGAATGGGATGAGACATACGAGAGCGGTAAAGTTCACATGTATTTGGGTATTCTCGCGACAATGGCTTCCAAGGATCAGGGTGGGAGGCCCGAAGAGGGCAAAGCCCATTTCGAGCGGGCTATCGAGCTTTCGCACGGCAAGAATCTTATGTACAAGGTTTCCTACGCCAATCAATATGCGCGCCTGGTGCTTGACCGCGAACTCTATGTTCGGCTGTTGAATGAAGTGCTCGCCGCAGATCCTGAAGAACCGGGTCTGTTGTTGATGAATAGCCTTGCTCGAGAACGAGCAAAAGAACTGCTCGCTGAGGTTGACATGTATTTCTAACGGCTACGAGTTCCACATCGAAAGCAGGGAGAAATTGGCTGTGCAATTCAAGTCTACGATGGTTGCTGTCGTAATGGCGGTGATTTTGGCGGATGCGGCACACGCATTGCCGATCCGCATTGCAACGGCTTACCCCGAGAACTCTAAACAAGTGCAAATACTTCGGGAAACGGCCAAGCAGATTGCTCAACAAACCCCGACGCACGTTGAACTCAAGTTTTTCACAAGCGGCTCGATGGGAAATGATGTCGAAGTCCTTCGCAAGATCGATGCGGGCGAGTTGGACGGCGGTATGATAACCGGCGGCGGCATTGGCGGCGCCATGGCGGATACGCTTGCATATGCGCTTCCATTTCGATTAGCATCGATTGAAGAAGTTGACTTTGTTCGACTGAAAATGGATGCGAGTATTGTAGACGGGATCGAAAAGCAAAGTAATCTGCGCGTGCTGGGAATGGCCGAAGGTGGGTTTGCTTACGTGTTTTCGATGAAGCGGATTCTCTCGATGGACGCATTGATTTCGCAGAGAATGTGGATGCCCGAAAATAGGAGGGCAGCCGATACTTTGACCGCGCTTGGAGCCACAACTCTAGTCCCCCTTCCTTTGGGAGAAGTGCGAGATGCCCTGCGAGCACATAAAATCGACACGGTCGTCGTCTCGCCGTTTGGGGCAGTTGCGAGCCAATGGCACACAGAGATTAACTACAGACTGAATATCCCTCTTATGTATGCCTTGAGTTTTCTCGTGGTGGATAAGAAGGTGCTCGATAATATGCCCGAAGACGACTCGAAGGTTCTTCACGAAGCACTTAAGGCTGCGCTCGTAAGGATTGGAGCGCATAACCGCAGCGCAAATGCGGAAGCCGCCGGTGTCTTGGCTTCTGACAATATCCAAGATACCTCCGTTGATCCGAGTTTGGCCGCCGCATTTCAAGCCGCGTCGCAGGAGGCCACAGAACGTCTAATTGCCCAAGGCGCGCTCTCTAAGACAGTTGTACAGGAACTTGACACTTACATCGGTGATTTCCGCAAGAAGAGCAAATAGGTTCATGGCTGTATCTTTACTCGAAGAGAAGAGAAGACAAAAGGAGATTGACAAATGTTGAAAAGAATGTTCGTAGTTGGATTGTTAGGCGTGCTCGCGGTTACGTTCTGTTCCTACGCAGTCGTTACAACCCCGTTGGGCAATACGGCCACATTCACCGCAGTAGCGACGACAACGGCGACAATTACTGCGCATGGCATCACAAAGGCCTCTTCAAAGACGCATGCAGCCTCAAAGGCCGCCGCCAAAGCGACTGCCAAGAATGGCAAGGCAGACTATACCATCATTTCCGAGGACTACACGTCCAAGTTTGGCGGATACCTTTGCACGCTCGTTATTGAATACTAACCAGTCTTCTGGACCGCTCTAGCTATTGATGCTGTTAGGGGCGTATGTGGCACAAAACATGCGTTTTGTTTCGTTATGCCCGAAGGAGAATTGCCAACTGTTTAGACATCGGCGTTCCCGAACGAAAAAGATCAGCGTTCTTTGTCTCGGCTACAACGGAGTCAATAACATTGGTTCGGAGGCAAAACTTTGCGTGGTGCTGGATGACATCCGCCATGCGCTTGGCGACCGTCTTGGCCGCGTCGGCATTCTTACCCAAAACGTAAGGAACCAATCTCGTTTTCTGAGCGATTTCGATCGTGCATCGAGCCAACTCTACCGCGCTTCTTTCAAGGCGCTATTTCGGATAATTCGCCATGGGTACGACGTTCTCCTTCTCACGGAAGGTTCTACCTTTATAGACGCCTATTCGTCTGCCTTTCTCTACGTCTATTGCACCTCGGCATGGATAGCAAAGCTATTCGACGTTCCTGTAATTGGTTATGTCAACGATTGCGGGCACTTGAAGCCGTCAAGCCAGTCTCGCGTTCGTAAGACCATACATCGCTGCATCTCCATGCTTATCCTTCGAAATGCCGATGCGGCCGAACGAATGAGGCAGTATGGCGTCGAAGGAATTCTTCATGTGACTGCCGACAGCGTCTATCTCTACCCATCGCCCGCGCCTGAGAGAATTAGGGAAAACATCGCCAGGTTGAACCTCGATCCACAGAAAAGGCCTGTCATCGGCATTGTACCCAAAGAGTTCTTTTGCTGGCCGCCGAAGATACAATTCCGCAGTCATCGTAGCGACCGCCTGAGCTGGCCGTTCTGTAAACAATGGACTGCCCAACGGCGCGAAATGACACAGCGCTACGTCAAACAGTTGGCTGGGTTTTGCGACTGGTGTGTTGAGCACCTCGATGCCGATGTGGCGATCATTTCCATGGAAACCATGGATGCACAGGTGGCCACGAGCCTATATCGGACGATGGCAAGCAAGGCGCACGCGCGCCTGTTGCTTAGCGATGAATTGCATATCGACGATATTGTCTCTGTGCTGTCCGTTCTGAAGCTTCAGGTTACATCCAGATATCATAGCGCAGTGCTGGCTTCGCCCTATTCAGTTCCGTTCGCGGTCGTGTCCGGAGACACGCGCTGCGAGTCGCTCCTTCGAGAACTCGGAATGATGGAGTATTTTATCGATTACGTGCGTGTCCCCGAAACGCAGACCGACGTGAACATCGAGGAAGTACTCAAGCCAATGGCACTCAGCTTAATTGCACGCGAAACCGAATTGCGCTCCCTGCTCGCCAAGAAACACGGACAGTTTAAGGAACGCGCCGCCATGAATCGCGATCTGCTTAAGGAATATTTTAGTTCACGTTTTCCGGAAGAATCCGTTCAATTATGACTATGGAACCGTACAGCACAAACAACCGCGGAATTGCGGCAACATAATGTTTCCAATTCGTCGAACCCAAGAGGTAATTTGAAATGCTGGCCCTTTTGCTTGGCCCCTCGTACGACCACCTGCACCAAACAGGCGACAAAGCGATCATCGCCGAGACTCTCGATAAGGAGATGTTGCTTCTTAATGACATAGGGTACTTGGAGAAGAACGTCATTGGTTCGCCAGGCGAGTTCGAGTGGGAACCAAACGTTCTTCAAGAAGGGTTCCTGCGGATCGTTTCCCCATTCATGGTTGACCGCGCACAGATATCCGGCCTTTTCTTTTATGCAATGAGGCAACTTGGACTTGACCCGCTCGAATACCGCCGAGCGGTCATCATGATCGAGTATTCGTACTATTCCGCCATCATCAACGATTACCACACGTTTCACGATGAATTCAGCAATATTGGAGAGGATTTCACGATTGCTCAGCGGCTTACTCAGATCCAATACACCGGCCAGTTTCTTGCGCATTACCCGCGGCATTTTCTGATTAACAACATCTTCGGACTTTCACATGGCGTTATATGCGAAATACACCGCTGGATTACCAATATTTACATCTGCTTGGGCATGGGACGCGGCGTATTTGTGAAATGGTCTCAGCGATTGTTTCGAGGTATTGCCCCGCAGCATTATTTTCAGAACTGCATCGACATTGCTTGCATATATATTCTGTTCCCGGTTATCCTCGCATCTCTCTTTGCCGGGGTGCGCGACAAACAGTTGAGGCTCCTGAAGGAAGCTCTTGCTTGGTTTACCCTGTGGGCACGCCTACGTCTCGAGGAGCAAGTTTATCTAGGCGCCATACGCGTTGCCAGTGACTGCAACGCCATTGCGTCGTCTACTATTCCCTTCCAGTTTCAAGGACTGGCCTTCATCCGCAGCAAAATCGATTTATCCAGTGCAGATCTCACACCGGCCCGGTATCCCCGTGCAGGTGAACTTGTCCAACTTGTAGCGAAACACGTAGCTGTGTCTAGGAATGATATTGTCCTCGCTGAATATCGATCCGAACAGGAAAAGGCCATGGCGCGAATTCAAGCCTTGATTAAACAATGTGGACTATTCACGGAACTTGGTGAGATCATCGTTGCAAGTCAATACGTTTGAGGATTTCATAAATGCGCGATTTTGAGAAGATCCTGCTGAATATGGCGCCGGAGCTTAAGTGCTACTACCTTCGATATATCGACCGGATAAAGGATGCAATTCTCGACTTTTTCCCATCCAAGTTCGATAAGGCGTTCTATGAGCGAGTTACAGGCCAAGTGCAAGTTTTCGATACGGATGAAGACGCGCGCTCGGAAACGATTCTATTGCCAACACATGAATACCTTGAACGGGGTGGAAAAGCATTGCGTCCCGTTCTCGTCGCGCTGTGTCTGGAAGCTTACGGCAAGGATCCGGCCCCATTCATGCCGTTTATAGGCGCAATTGAAGTCATGGAATCCAGTTCAATCATGATGGACGACTACATCGACAATTCGATGATGCGCCGCGGTGGACCATGCGCGCATGTCGCCTACGGGTATGCCGTAGCCAACATCTCTTCGTGTACTGCCTATGCATTGTCACACTACGGTATTTTCAACAATGAACTTGCATTGCCGGTGGACAAAGCAGCGCGCCTTCTCAACGCCTTTGCGTGGGAGCATATTCAAATGGCTTTCGGACAGATGGAGGAACTGTACTGGACGGAGAGCAATGTCAATTCAGTAACCGTGCGCCAATATCTTCAGGAGACGATAGCGCGTTGTGCCTTCCTGTCTTTTCGCGGACCACTCAAATACGCCGGGATGTTGGCGGATGCTCCCGAAGAGGATATTCCGGTGTTGGAAAAGATGGGGGACTACCTTCTTATCGGTTATCACATCCGCGGAGACAATCTCGACATGTCGCCCGATTCGCAGGAATGGGGTAAAGTCGCGGGCGAGGATATCTCCACCGGCCGCCGAACGTTGCTTATCAATTACGTTCTCCAGCACGCTACGGAATCAGACCGGGAGACGTTGACCGACATATTGAATGCGCGGAGTCGCGACGAGAAGAAAAAACGACTTGTCTATGAAATGGTGCTTAAATACAATGCGTTTGAATACACTCGACATCTAGCTGAAGAATACAATGCCCGCGCCCAATCCGAGATTGAAAAATTGCACGTCCCGAAGGAGTATAAGACGTTGTTCCGGGAGTTTTCGGATTTTTCGAGCGAACGGCGAATGGCCTAGCCGGGCGGGGAGAGTCGCCTGCTTGCTGGCGCCGGAATCAAAGCCCTATTGGCAGCGAGTACTTTATCGTATGAGTATTGTGGGACTAGCGAAAGAGTATGGGAGGTTGTGCCGCCTCCAGTATCTTGGTTTCGGCTTTGTTTCGCTGCTTGGCGCCGTCAGCATCGCCGGTACAGGAATATCGCCAACGCATCTGGTGAGCCTTGTCGTCCTAAACGGCATCTTCGTTGCGTGGGGGTTTGCCGACAACGATTACGTGGACAAGGAAATAGACCGCAGCTCCACTGATTTGGCCGAGCGCCCCCTTGTCGGCGATAGTGTGTCGCAAGAAGGGGTTCTAGTGTTTGTGAAGATCGCTATTCTATTGACTGCGGTATTGGCACTCGCGCTCACGAGAGATCCAGAAGCCCTTATGATGATATCCGGCGCCGTGCTCCTTGTTCTGCTTTATGATCGCTTGAGTAAACGAGTGTTTGGCAGTGAAATCCTCTATGGCGCATCCGCTGCATTGCTCTTCCTGTTCGGCGCCAAGACTGTAACTGGCGACGCCTCCCTGCCCTTCTTCGTGTGGCTGCTGACGTCCATCGTTTTTCTCGAGCACCTTTTCTTTAATATTGCCGGCTCGCTTAAAGATGTGGCAAACGACGCTGCCGTTGGCGCCACGACGACAGTCTTGGTTCTTGGGGTAAACGCGTGCTCCGATAGGCAGCCTGGCCGGTGGAAGTTTCTCGCGGCTTTCATCGGGATGAAACTAGTGACCATTGCCCTAATTGTCGCTGCGCTTGTATTTGTCGGCCCTCAGCCTTGGCAATGGTTTCTTCTTGTCCCTATAGCCACGAGGGTGACGATCCTCTCCGTAAAAATCGCATTGCTCCCGATTTCCGAGCGCAGAAGCATTGCGCAACTTTTGGGGCGTGAAGAACTGCTAACCAAGACGATGCTGCCGATAATGCTTGCTGGAACCATTGGAATTACGCTGACGGTTGCGCTTGTTGCAGCTCCCTTCGCGTGGTTCTGCGCGGCCAACTTCCTCCTGTATGGAAAGGTAACGACGCTGAATCGCGGTTTCTAACAAGCAGCATGAACCTAAAAAAGGCAATTCCTGCTGTACCGACTGCCATTACTCATGCGGCGACTCATTCTTCTTGGCCTTCGTTTGCGCCAGGCGGTCCTTGTATCCCTGATTGCCTCCGTCCCAGGTGACGGCTTTCTGAAAGAGCTCGATGGCTTGGTCGATGTCCCCGTTTTTCTCCATCGCGACACCCAAGTAGAAGTACGCCCGCGGCGCGTCCGGGTAGCGCTCGATAAGCGTATGCCACTCCGCCAGACTCGCCTCTGGGGTGCCGTGGGCGGCCAGCAACCGGTCAAGGCCCTCATAAGGCTGCCTACACCATGGATTTGCCGCGATGCCCTGCCGGTACACCGTCATCGCGGCCTCGGGTTCGCCGAGGGCCTCCAAAGCGCTCCCCAAGGTATTGCACGCACTCTCGTCGCCGGGATCCAACCGGCATGCCTCGCGGAACTTCTTCGCGGCGGTCTGAGGGTCACGCTGGCTCTGGTAGAGATATCCCCACTCCACGTATCCCCGCGCATCGTCGGGATAGATGGCCAACAGATGGCGAAACGCGGTTTCCGTCTCCGGGATCCGGCCGGATCTCGCCGACACGCGCGTAGCCGCCCGCAGGCTTATCCGCCGGTTTGGATAGGCCGCCAACAGCTTCCGCAACGCTTCCTCGGCTTCGGCAGGAGGGGCGCAATCCACCCAATGCGCCAATGCGTATAGATCCGAGCCTCCCAACTCGACGGCCTTTCGGGCCAATTCCTGTGACGACGGAGAAGAGAGGGCCTCCTTTCGGACCTCGTCCAAGCGGGTTTCCATATCGAGCGGGCCAACAACTCCAACCAAACGGTACTGAGTAATGCCGCTCTCCAACCGTTGCGCCGTCACTGCGGGGTCATACGCCAAACGCTCCCGGCACTCCTCGATACTCAACGGCTGCGGCGACGCCGTGCTTTCCGCCCTTATCGGCTCCGGCAGGTTTTTCACCACGTTTTCGAACAGAAGGCAGGCAATCTCGTAACTTCCTTCGAATGTCATGTGTACCTGATCCCCGAAGAACTCACTTCCGGGAACTCCGTGAAGCGAGCGCTCGGCCAACCGCTGCGCACCGTCCACGAAATGCACCCGCGAGGAAGGAACTGGAGGCTGGAGACTGGAGGCTGGCGGAAGAAAGCGCAACGTACTCTTCCTACAGCCTACAGCCTCACTTTCTACAGGATCATCGGCAGCGTAAGCCTGGGCCAGATCCTTCATGACATCGCAACTCCACTGGTGCGCCCGAGACCAGCACAACGCATCCATGTCGAAGGCCCGGAACAGATACGTGCGGGCCTCATCGTAACGACCGAGCGCCCAGTAGCAACGTCCCAAACGGAAAGGGATTTCCGCGTAGGTGGCGTCGATCCCCGCGGCCTGCGTGAACGACTCTGCGGCAGACGAATAGTCTCCTGCTTGCTCGAATGTCTTGCCCTGTTCAAAGGTCCGGGTCCAGGTGTCCAGTTGTTCGGGCGTGAGTGGCGTTTGGTGTCGGCAGGGCGATGGCGGCCAATCGCGAATATTGGCCCCTTCCCCACAGAGCAGTACGTGAGCACCTGTCTGGCGTCCCACGGCGCAGATGGCATCGAGATTGGCACGAAGGCTCGCTTTCACCCCTTCCACCAGATGCGGTTCGTCGGGAAAGAACACCCCTGGTCCCATCGAACTCGCTGTGGCCAGCGGAAGCCATTTCCAGCCGTCCAGCGCCTGCACAAGCCGGAAATCGCTCAGAAAGACGTTGGCATCTATGGCGGCGCGACTGGACACGTGGGATACGCCCTCTTTCGACTGAGTCGGACGGAAGGAGCCGATGCACTCGTTCCCGCCGGCGTAGACGATCAGCAGGTCCGGTTGAAGAGGGGGAAGGGCCTCCGCGATCAATCGCATGACGTGCGAGTTCATGAAACTGAAGGACGTGTTGTAGATCTCGAACCGTATATTGGGGTAGGTGGCGCTCAACATGACATCGAGCATGTGCGAGAAGCTGCCTGAACTGTCGGCCCACCCCCAGCCTTGTCCGCCGCCAAACACAAACACGCGGTAGGCGTTGCGCGGTTTGGCCGCCGCTACGTCGAACTCGGCGTAATCCCAAAGCCCTCGATCCGCATGCTCGATGAAACGCGAGAATACGCCACGGTTGTAAACGTAAATTGGCCGACCATCCTGGCCGCGTGTGCGTACGAACGGCTGGGTCGTTACGCCGATTCCGGCCGTGCGCAGGACGATTTCCGCGACAATCGGGGCCAGCATAAGCAGCACCATCGCAAAGGCCATAACCCGCGCCACCCATCGGAAAAAGCCCCTCACACGGATGAAGGATGAAATGCCGGGTGCGCAATCCAACACTCTTACGGACGGAACGAGGCTGTGTTCTTTTTCATCCTTCATCCTTCATCCTTCATCCTTATTTTTGATATGTGCGCAAGGCCGGAGATTCCGATCCCCGCCGAATTAGCCGCGAAGATGCAATATAACAGATCGCGGCCATACAGACACGGCCATCTGTCATGGCGAGCCTTTCACATCGAAGGATGTTGGAAACACCGGGAAGGGTGCATTCACCCATCGGTGGGCCGCCAGGCGCAGGCTCCCTTCGGAGGCGGCCTCGATATCGAGCACAATCTTTCCAGCGGCCTCCGATGGTTCGCCCGTGATCGGCAGCACCCACACGCGCAACGAGGCCTCGTCCAGTGCGCGCAAGTCGGTGGCCGCCTTCACGCTTGACGCCGCGCCGTCTGTCTGCCGGGTCACCGTAATGGTCGCTTGCGGATTCGCGTTCCGATCGATGCCGCACAGCAACACGAGCGGCGCTCCATCGGGCACGGTCTTGCTCAGCACGTTGTGCCCCGCATGAAGAGGGATTTCGTACGACAGGCGGGGGGAGCGTCCCCAGGGCCGCCACGCTGGCTGGAAACGCGAACCTGCGTCCGTTTCCCAAGGCGCGGCATCCCACGGCGTCATAAACAGGTCGTTCCGGTACTCGCCGCTGGCCGGATCCTGCATTGGAAGCATGTAGTGCTGGCGGTATTGCGGGTTTGTGAAGTCGCCGATGGGTGCGAATGCGCCGAAATCCTCGACAAAGGATGCCAGCGTGGTCCGGTCGCCGCGGACGAGCAACGTGTTGAACCAAAAGAGCGAAGTACTAGACCCCAGCGGTAGTTTTTGGACAAAGAGAAACTCCTTGAGTTTGTCCTGAATCTCAGGGATCGTGAATATTTCGCTCGTATACAAGAATGTACTCATCATGTTGAACAGGAAATAGGTTGGCTCTTTCCTGAACACTTCGATCCAGTTTATGGTGCCGGTGGCCGTGCGCCGATACGCATAGGGGTTGTTTAAGGTGGCAATGGCCCGGTCGGCCAATCCATTCATCTCGATCACTCGAACGCCGTCCAGGAAATATCCTGGCGCCCCGCCGCTTTCGACGACGAACCGGTCGTCGGGACGCGTGAAATCGCGTACAATAAGATGATCGGCAATTTGAGCGTTCCGCGTATCAGGCTCGTGAAGCGCCCCATACCATGTCCCTGGAAACCGCTTCCAGTCCTCGGCAAGCTCGCGGACATGTAGCATGCGCCCGGCGCAGACGCAGCAGAGGGCGACGGCAATCAACTGCATCCACCGCCCGCGACGCCCCGCCGCCTCGACGCCCATCACGGCCAGGAAGGCAAAGCAAGGGTAGTACGGCGTCAACAGACGATAGTGGACCATCCAATCGCCGCCGTTTGCCCACACGACGAAACCGCTGGCTACGAGCAATAGGAAGAGGAACACGGCCAGCGGACGTCGCCGACGGGACCACGGCGCAACGGCAAGCAACAAGAGCATCGGCCATCCGATGTAGCTGAGGTAGTCGCGCAGGTAGGCCAGGCCGATTGGACTCACCTGACGCCAGGATCCCGTCGCCTTGGCCCTGAGCGTGTTTGGAATGAAGTCGTCGAAGTAGATGAGACGGAACGCCGTGACGAGTCCGAGGGTCAAGGCAGTAATAGCTGCGAAGGCAACGAACGCCCGGACGGACTGACGCCCACGCAACCTCTGGTAGAGCAACCACAGTCCCGCGATTCCTGCGAATCCCACGCCTTCGGGCCGGTTGAGGATCATCATTGCGGCGCCCAGCGTCAATAGCCCCACGTGCGGAAGGGCCGCGCCCGCCACCAGCAGCGCCACGGTAAGCCCTACGAAGCTTCCTTCGAGTCCATTGCCATAGCTGGCCGGCATCGAACTCATGCACGCGATGGACAACAGGGGCAACCGTGCCAGCCACGTTTGGCTGCCGAACAGGCGACGGGCTGTCCACCAAAAGAACAGAAACGCGGCAAGCGTACAAACAATGCTTATGATCCGAAAAGCCGCTTCCATCGGCAGCCCGGTCGCGTGGAGACCGGCCAGGCACAGCGTCCAAAGGAGATTGCTGATGCCTTCGACGTATTCGCCTGGGTTATAGACAAGACCGTCGCCACGCACCAGATTCCGGGCGTACCGAAAGCTGATGTAGGCGTCTTCCTTGCCCAGACCCCAGAACAGGACGACTTGAATCAGGAAAACCGCGAGCAGGGCAAAGTCCACGATCCAGAAGACGAGGCGTCTTCGAAAGGATGAAGGATGAAGGATGAAGGATGAAAAACGAAGAGCACTGACTCGTGGTTGGTGGTCGGTGATTGGTGGTTGGTAATCCCTAACTCCCAATTCCCAATTACCAACCACCAACCACCAACCACCAACCACGCTGTGTTCTTTTTCATCCTTCATCCTTCATCCTTCATCCTTATTCCTAATTCAACGAGATCCTGTAACCCCGCGCAGATGAGGTCAGCCTTCCGATCAATTCCGTTTAGATACATGTGGCAGTGGTCGATAAACCGCTCGGTTCCACCGGTCAAGTTTTCGGCCACTTCAATATACCGCTCCCCGGTCTCGCCACACATTTCACGAAGCGCTGCGTTGTACGCATCCACGGCTTGGGCGTAACTGTACACGTCGCGGCCCAGCCGTCCGTTGAATTTGGCCTTGAAGTGCAGACGTTCCATGCCCTCGATATGCTCGAAGTCAGGCCGGACGAAACTGCAAAACACAATCGGACATGCCGCCTTTTTCGCGGCCTCGCTCAGGGCTTGCATATGGCTCATGGTGTAGTCGCGAACGGCCCTGTCGAAGGTCTGCCTGGACGGCAGCAGCCAGCGGTCGAGCAGGTTGTACACAAACACGGATTGCCGCAACAGCAGCTTCAGCCGCATGTCCGTTCCCGCTTCCAGGCTCGCGCGACCAAAGGCGGCTTCAACTACGCCGTTGGCGTCGTTGGCAAAGTTGTAGTGAACCAACAGGTCCGGTTCGAGTTGCAGGTATTCGGGAAATCGCTCGACCTCGTGCTGCGAATCGATGCCGTATACGCCGCAATTGATGACCTCGATCCGGTCCGTCTTGAAATGCTCGCGGAGCTTGCGTTCCAAGCGCCCAGGGTAAGTGAGATCGCAACGAGGCCCTTCGAATGTCGTCGAACCGCCGATGCAGACGATCCGGAACACGCCCGGCGGCTTGGGCAAAGCAACTTCCTTGCTACGAAACCCGACGTTGTTGGTCCAGACAATCCAGTGGCCAAAGTTCTCGCTACGCCAGACATGACTTCGGTAACGCAGCCACAAGTCCTTGAACAAGGAAGGCCGAACCACAATAATCGCTCCGCTTTCGCTGCCCGGTTGAGGAAGCATGAAACAGAATTCCACGGACACCGAAGAACCGTCCGCCAACTTCATCGGGTAGTCCCGCAACTGCTGGGCGCCGTGTACGGTTGCGCGAAAAGCATCGCGCAGATCCTGTCGGGCGGATTCGTCGGCGAGCGACACAATTCCCTCGAGCGGTTCACCCTCGACCGCGTATGCCGAGAGTTGCTGCATGTCCGGCGGCTTATCGGGTCGGCAGGCCTCCTTGATGCGCCCGTCGGCACTGCAGAACAGAACCAGTTCACCGCGTAGGCAGGCAAGTTCCCGACGGGCCGAGGCCTCTTTAAGCGAGACGTAAGTTCCCATCGACGGAGCATCTGGAGGCGGATAGACATCGGGCGGCGGAACCGGTGCATCGGCGATGGTCATCTGCTGGACCAGCTTTTCCCACTCGATACCCTGTTCGCGGCGCGCCTCGGCATACGCCTCCCCGATGCGCCGTTCATGGTTCCACCACACGCGCCCCGCCACTTCAAGCCCTGCGGCAAGAACGATGCACCAAACAAATAAGCTGACGGCGTAGAAGAACTTGCGCCACATCGTACCTATACCCTTCCAGAGGCTTTTAGGCTGTAGGCTGTAGGAAGTGAGGCTTTAGGCTGTAGGCTTTAGGCGCACTGCCTACAGCCTAAAGCCTAAAGCCTACGGCCTAAAGCAAGATCCATACGAGGCCAGCCTTGGCAACTGTGGCAAGAGAGCTTTGCTGCGTCCGACCACAAAAGCATCAACCAACTTAATTAGTAAAAATGTTACCATGGCCGACGCGGATTTCACAACATTATTCCGTAGGCTTTTAGGCTTTAGGCTTCCTTCCTACAGCCTACAGCCTAAAGCCTAAAGCCTAAAGCAAGATCAATACGAGGCGAGCCTTGGCAACCAACGGCTACAGCCTGTCCGCCCTTTTCTGTTATTATTGCGGCGGGATAATCGCGAGGGATTTCCATGAAAGCATGCGTGTTGCACGCGGTCGGCGATTTGCGTTACGAAGACGTACCCGATCCAACGCCGGGACAGGGCGCGGCGCTTGTTGCGGTCAAAGCCTGCGGCGTCTGCGGCTCGGACATCCCGCGCGTGTTCGAGAAGGGAACGTACCGATTCCCGACCATCCCGGGGCATGAGATGGCTGGCGAAGTGATCGCCGTGGGCGCGGGATGCGCGCCGGAGCTTGTCGGAAAGGCCGTGACGGTGTTTCCGCTGATTCCATGTCGCAAATGCGCCGCGTGCGAGATCGGCGCCTACGCGCAATGCGTGGACTACAACTACCTGGGATCGCGGTGCGACGGCGGCTTCGCGGAATGTGTCGTTGCGCCCGAATGGAACCTGCAAGTCGTGCCCGAAGGCGTGTCGTACGAAGCGGCGGCGATGACCGAGCCGGCGGCCGTCGCCGCGCACGCGTTGCGCCAAGCCGCGCTCGACCTCGGCGATTGCGTCGCGATATTCGGGGCAGGCCCCATCGGCGTGATGCTGGGCCTGTGGGCGCGGACGTGGGGCGCGAGCCGCATCTTGCTGGTCGACATCGACGATGCGAAACTTGCTTTCGCGCGCGATCTCGGTTTTCGCGACACGTTTAATGCCACGACGTTGGAAACGTCGTGCTACTTCCCGCGAACCGGCGATGTCGTCGCATGGATAAGAGATGTGACGCAACGCGGTGCGGACGTCGTTGTCGAAGCTTCGGGCAGTTCCGTCGCGTTCGAGCAAAGCGTATTGTCGGCGCGGACCTTCGGACGCGTCGTGTTGATGGGCAATCCATCGGGCGAGATGCGTTTGTCGCAAGATGCGTACTGGGCCATTCTCCGCAACGAGTTGAAGGTCCTCGGCACGTGGAACTCGGTCTACAGCAGGCTGCCGCGCAATGAGTGGCGGCTCGCGCTTGACGCTATGGCTTCGGGCGCGCTGCACATCGAGCCGCTCGTCACGCATCGCGTGAGCCTGCGCGAGTTGCCCGAAGCGATGGCCGCGATGCGCGAAAGGAAGATGGCGGTGGCTAAGTTGATGTTTGTAAACCGATAGGACGGATAGGCTTTAGGCTTTAGGCTGTAGGCTGTAG
>CAIYET010000211.1 GCA_903925285.1 Candidatus Hydrogenedentota bacterium
GGCTTCGGCGGCGCCCACCAATCCTTCCGCTGACTCCGTCACAACCTTCAATGCGGCGGACGGGACGGTCAATAAGCAAGGCTATAGTGTCGTCGACAATAACGATGGTACCTATGTCGTTACCTTCGGCGCCAACATTAAGGCGAACACCAAAGTAGTCTATGACGCGACGCTGGTGCACCGTGTTGTCGTCGGAGTGCGTAGTGTTGTCGTACCCGGTGTGGTTGGCAAGACAGTCGGCGCTTACGCCGGCCCCGTGAACCCCATTACGGGAGCGGTTTTCGCCCAGTTCACGAATACCAATGGCACGAATCTCATCTACGACTTCATCCCTGCCACGGGCGCCGTACAGGCTGCCCAACGAGACATCGTCACCGTTGACGCCTGCAACCAGTGCCACTATAAGATCCAGTACGGCTTCCCGCGCGGCAACAACACGAGCGGCCATTTCGGCTCGCGCACGGATACGAAAACCTGCGTAGTGTGCCACACCCCGCAGCTAATTTCCGGTAAGGGTAATTTCACCCCCTTCATCCACAAGATCCATATGGGCGAGGAACTTCCTGTGTCGGAAACCATCTTGGCTACCACCAGCGTTTATAATGAATACAAGTACGCCCAGGATATCAGAAACTGCGCCTGGTGCCACAAAGGCACGGTCGTAGACAGCTGGAAGGTTAAGCCGACCGTCGTGGCTTGCGGCTCCTGCCATAACGGCATTGACTTCTCTACGGGCTTAGGCACTACCGTTGCCGGCAAAACGACGGGTCACGTCGGCGGCAGGGCGGCCAGTGACGCGCTGTGCTCAATTTGTCACGACGCAGCGGGCATCGCGCTCAACCACTTGACGGTAGCCGCACCCGATCCGAACAACATATTCCTCAATACGGCCACGGGTAACAACAATACCAACGCGTCCTATGTCGCCACGGCGGGAGCAGTTCCGGCGGGGGCAAACAAGATTACCTGGGTGATCTCGAGTGTCACGAGGTTGGCCAACGGCAATCCGCAGATGGTCTTCAAGTTCCAGAAGGACGGGACCGACGTGGTCTTCAATACCTTCCCCGCAAAGGCGGAGATGATCGATAACTTTGTCGGTTCGCCGAGTATCTATTTCGCCTGGGCCGTTGCCCAGGACGGGATCGCAGCCCCGGCCGACTACAACGCCACTGCCAGTGCCTATATCAAGAACCTCTGGCGAGGAGACGGCAAAGACGTGAAGGGTGTGGCATTAGCAGCCACATCTACCTCCATCGGCACCCTGACAGGGCCCGTCGGAGGCTATTACACGATCACCCTGACCAATATGGCGGTTCCCGCTACGGCGACGATGCTCACGGGCGGTATCGGTTATACTTATGGTCTCGGGACAACGCTGCCGCTGACCCAGACCAATTTGGCTGCATATCCCTATACAGTGAACCCGGCGACCGTAAATAGCGGAGTGTTCGGTACGGGCGGACTCACTGTCCCGGCGCCAAACGTCTGGAAAGTTGCCACGGGCTTCACGGGGCGCCGCCTCATCGTCGACAACGCGAAGTGCAACACCTGTCATGCTACCTTGGGTGTCAAGCCCACGTACCATGCCGGACAGCGTAACGACGCACCGACCTGTACCTTCTGCCATA
>CAIYET010000212.1 GCA_903925285.1 Candidatus Hydrogenedentota bacterium
CAGTGCCCTTGGTGCTTATAATGCTCGTCGTTGTCATGACTTGGGGTATCTGGCTTTCGGTCACGGTTCCGATGCTGCCCAAACCGGCTCAATGGACCGTGCTGGCGCTGGGGGCGTTCATTGGATTGGGCGTGTTGTTGGCGCTGCTCAAAGCCGGCTGGCTGTTCATCCGGTTGCGGCAAAGTCCAACGATTCCGCTGAGGGCGCTTGCTGCGCTATCCGAACGACAGCGATGGCGGCGGGACGTCGAAACCAATCATCTCCATGAAGCACGCGAGGAATTGAAAGGCTACATGGCAGGATTTCCGCTGGGTGCGCCGGACGGTCCGGAGCGGAAGGCGTTGGCGGCACTCGGATTTAAGGACGGGGGTGACGGGGACTTTGCTCAGATGGAAAACACTCGGCTGAATCTGCTCAATCCTGATATCCGATGTGGTCCCCCGGACTGGGTGAAAGGGTATTACGAGGACTTTCAGCAGATACTTGATGACAAAGCCACGGCGCGCGTGATGTACTACACCAAACGCGTGGCGGTGATGACGGCGCTGTGTCCGCGAAAGGCGTTTCTGGATATGCTAATCGTGGCGTACTATTCGAGCAAGATGGTCTCGGACCTCCTGAAAATCTACGGTGTCAGCCCCGCGCCCGGCGCATCGGGCTTAATCCTGTTGAGGATGTCGTTCAATACGTTCGTGGCGGGCAGCGTCGATGGAGCTCTAGATCAGGTACAGCAGTATCTTGACGTCAAGAACATGGCGGGAATCGACACAGTACTGGCAGGTGTAGATCATGGATTAACTGCCTTGCTAGGCACAATCGCCAAGAAATGCGCGGAAGCCGTCACCAACGCCGTGTTGATGCGACGATTGGGGTACGCGACCATCCGATCATTGCAGCCGGTGAGCCCGGAGAGTTACAAGGGTCTTGTGGGATGATCAGGACACGTTTGGCCATGCCCTATTTTGCCCTGCAGAACTGGGAGATATGCGGTGCAACGCCGTGGCACTGTAAAATGCGGACAAGGATTCTTGACGTGCGTTCCGAATTATGGAACGCAGGTATGGCAGCATTGTTCCGTTGCATAGGTCGTGTACGCGTAGTTTTTGGCACAGAGCATCATTTTTGTGGTTGTCGGCCCTGATTTCCGTTGGGACCGTTGGTTTACTTGGCAGCCCGTACGAACGCAGGACAGGCGGCGAATGATGCATTGTGGACGCGCCGAAGCGCCGATTAGCAATTTGGCCACACTGGCCCAAGAGTGGCGGCACATCGCTTGGTGTTTTCTCGACTTTACGATAGAATAGTCCGTCATCGTCGCCAACAACGGCGGAATCAGTGTTCTTTGCAGCACGGCGTTGGTGGTCGTGTGAAGACATCTGCGGGTATGGCGAAGACGCGCGAATCCCATGTCGAGGACAAGTGCGGGTTCCCTTACAAAGAAAGGACTCTATTGCAATGAGCCGGATTGTTAGAAATTGGACAGCATTATCGTTCCTGATCGTCATTACCGTGGCGATAACTTCCGTTGTCGTTGTCCACGCGCAAGAGGCCAGTGCTCAGAAGACCTATCGCCTAGTGCGCGTGAAGATTCCCCCAGATTCACCGCATAGGCTAAATAAAGAGCTAAACGCGCCGCCGAAGCCCTATGTAATCATTCTGAAGAATGGCGAACAGATAGGGAAAGCCTCAAGTGAGGCAGTAGGCTGGGAGGCCGAGTTTCCAGACAAGAGTAGGAACCATTGGGATATCTCGTCAGACGCTTCTGCTTCCTATACGCTTCAGCTTTGGGATTCGCAATGGGGGCGCGACGTTATGATCTTCGGTAAGACCGAACTGAATGCTACCGCTTTCGCCTCGCCCATTAAAGAGGATCTCGCCAGTTATTGTGATCCCAAAAGGGCGGTTTCGGTCGAGTTTGCTGAAGTTCCTACGCCACCAGGAAAGTGAAACAAACGAATCGAAAAGGATGCAACGGATGAGAAAAACGCCCGTCACACTATGCTTGCTGGTCATACTAGGTTGTACGAAGGCAACAGTACCTACTCAAGATTATGCATCAGACTTTGCACGTGCAGCTTTGCGTCTTGAGTCGGAGAATCAAAATGAGAAAGCAGACTTGTTGGAATCGCTAGCTTTTGCGCAGATGCGTCGCGACCCTACTCAAGTTCCCGCGATGTGGTTGGTGGTAAAGGACCGCATATACGAACTGAAGGATAATCCCGAAGAACAGATGAGCCGTCTGGATGCTTTTGCGACAGAGGTACGAGCCTCTCTACCAGAGTGCCCAAGTTTGAACATCTTCAACGCAGCATGGGAAGTTTTGGAGGCCATCGAAAAAGCTGACGCGGATGCAAAGGTCACTCTATGCAAGTCTGCACAATCACAGCTAGCGAGCTTACAGGAGAAGTCCGCCGGACCATCCACTTCATTCGCAGATGACCTGACAATGCTTTTCTCATTGATTAACCCTTCCGTGACAGGAGGATCAAATCCGGGCCTCGAATCTATTCTATCGTCAGTACTGGGAGCCGAGCAGGACGAGATTGGCGGGCATGGCATAGATCTGACGCCGAATCCGGACTTTCAACAACTTCAAAAGCAGATGTCCGACGTGTTGCTGGCGATACTGGGTAAGGGGAAAGCCCTTCTGGAGCAACAAAATGTGATTCTTGCAGATGAGGCCCAGAAGGATACGAAAGGCGAGTCTGTTGAGCCCACGAGTACTAACCCTGGCGGTTATTACCAACAGGTAATGACGAACTGCGAATCGATCCAGAAGCAGATTGAGGTTTCAGGCATCAGCCGGTGGTCTGGTATTGTGGAAGGCAATCTGTCTGAGGAATTGGAGAACATTGCTACTGGGATGATGAGTCTTGGTTCCAAGGCGGCTGAGCTTCAAGTTGTCCGATACAACGTGTGGGCTTTGCGGCAAATGCATATGACAGAGAGCGCGCAGTCATGGCCAGATATATTGGGCGTTGTTGACCTTCGCGCACTTGATCCGTCTGTTTCTTCTGTTTATTCACTGACCTACGAAAACCTAATCCGAAAAGAAACCGATCCGATGCGCCGAGACAATCTTATCAGAACGCTACTCTCCAAGGAAAAGGTTCGATTGGAGCAATTCTGATGGACATCTTTGGACCCCGATGCCGTTCAACGTTTTTTTTGGCTTCGGTTTTCTTGTTGGCGCTGTGCATGGCATCGTTTGAGGCCCATGCTCGGTCGATTCTCCTCTCTAATCCTCGCGTTGCATCACTGCCAGCATCTTTCCCTAAATCGCAACCGATAGGCGAGATGTTTGGTCGTGCGTATCCGGGATTTGGTGGCCTTGCCGATGATATTGCGGAAGGCGTCTCACGGCTTCCGGTATCGGCATCATCCACGAACGCGATTGCGAGTCCGCGGGCTGTATCGGTTTCTATGGCTGCCGTCAATCAGATAAACGGCGAAGCAACGGAAAGCCTTATGCACATGTATTACTCCGGACAAGGCTGGAAATCCGTAAATCGTCTCGGCTCACAAGGCATTGATGGCTTATTCTATCGAGTGAAACCAAATGGCAAATTGGAGGTACTCATAGGGGAAAGCAAGCGAGGCACTTCTCAACTCGGCAAGACAAAATATAAAGGTTATCAGATGAGCCATGAATGGATCCTCAAGAGTATCGAGGAGCAGATTGCAAAGTATGAGAACAAACTACTTCGTTGCGCGTCCACAGAAAGGGCGGGCCTTGAACAACAGCTTCAGCTCCTCCGCAAGATCAGAGTATACGTCGAACATCGCATCTATCGTTCTAGACTCTTTCACGCCGATGTCAAGAACGGCTTCCTGACGGTACATATCCAGCAACTAGACAAAACCCTTGACGGAGGAAAGCCTCACGGGACGACGGTGCAGACGCGACTGACCAAGTTAGCAGATCCTGAGAACCTTTCAAAGAGTGACCGAGCGTGGTATGACAGCTACTTTGCAAAAATGAAGCGAGAACTTTGCAAGAAAATGGATAGCAAGTCCGCTGTAAACGTCATAGATGATCTCAAGAAAGCGTATGTGGATGGAGCAATTAAGTCGTCGCGAGAAGAGCGGTACTTCCTTCACGGACGTTTGTTCGCTGAGTCTGTCTCGCGTCAGGGCGAACGACTTGCGTCCAGACTGCCGGTAACATGGCAGCCGAAAGCTTTCAGTGTGGTGAAAGCGTCTGCGCGAATTGCCGGGAAGGGTTATGCTGCAACGGAAAAGGTCTTTTCAAAAGGAAAAGGGTTAGTTATCGTTGACCTTGCGACAAATGCCTATTTTACCTACGGCGACTATGGACGATGGCAATCAGGCGAGATTGGTGGCGAATACTTCGGATTCAAGGCCGGACTGCGTGCGGTACAATCTGCTGTGACGATCGTATGGGCATTTGGCCCGCCGGATCCCGTCACAAAAAGCGTCTCCGGTGTCGCAGCCCTAGTACTAATTGGCGTCGATGTCGTTTCAGACCCGTTCTATGAAGCCGCTCAGGCACGTGCACGTGAAGTGTTAGAGGAAGTTGATCAAACTGCCCGCCTCGATATATGCCGTATGCAGCTTGCCAAACGAGCTGTTGCTGCACTCCAAGAGTAAAAAGGGGGGAGGAATGATTATGTGTCTGCGGCGGTCGAGAAGTGAGCCGTGGGGCAAAGGCACACGACCACGTGGCTATTCCTAATAAGTGTCTGAAGAAAGATTTCTAATCGCCGTAAACAAAGTTTCACAGGATCCCTAAGTATCCTCGCTGTGACTATGGTGAACACGCAGCGCAACAGTGGCAATTTCACGGCGAATATCTTCGGGCGCGAGCACTTCGCATTGACAGCCGAGACTTAATGCCCACGCGATGAGTTCCTTGTCGCTGGTGGCGGACAGTTCGAGGACGATTCCGCCGTCCTTCTGTCGCGTGATACGTTGGTCCTGACTCCAGATGCGTTCCGTGATGTAGTCCGCAACGGCTGGCGAGAACCTGATGCGGGCGCGGAACGGTTTTTCGTTCACGAAGCCGAAGGTATGGGGTTGGCTAACGAGGGCTTCTTTGCTCGGGACAAATGACGTATCCGTGAGTGTGATCTGTTTGAACCGGTGCAAGGCAAACAAGAGCGGGTCGGGATAGGCTTTGTTGCCCGCACGCGGAATCAACTGTGCCGTGACGTACAGCGCGTCCTGGTGCGTGATCAATTTGAGCGGTCCGATGGAATACTCCTTGGCCGTTGTCTTCTGTGGCGCGTGATACTTGACTTGGCACACACGGCGTTCGCGTATGGCCTTCAGTATCGTTTCGAGGGCCTCTTGATGTTTGGAATAGTCAATGAGACCTTTCGGTCTTGACTCAACCTGTCCTGGTTGGACGGCATCGCGCCGGTCGTACTCCGGCAACAGAACCGATGTTTGGGCGATAGTCTTGCCTATTTCATCCTGGAGGGCTCTTGGAAGCAGGTGCAAGACCATATCGCGGCAAAGCAGCAAGTGCTGAATCTGCTCGACGGTGAGGGCCACGTTGGGCGTACGGGATGGGGACTTGGCCTGAAACCACTTCCGCCCCTCCTCCGTCCACGAATGAATCGTGACCGTATGCGTCAGTTCGATTTGTTCAACGAGGCGCAGGACGGTTTGCTTCGAGCATTGAAGCAATTCCGCCAATTGCGGCAACGAATGCTTTCGCCCCGTAAACAGAAGCAGTCCGTATAGCGCGAGGACTTTCTGCGCGGGGCTCGAATATGGGTCTTTCTTCGGCGGCATCACATTTCCTTTCTTACACGATTCGCGTTCCACATTATGGAACAGCCATGTGCTACAAACAAACCAAACGGAGAGGAGTGTGGCCGAATCATGAAGCAGTGCCTTACCTGCCGGTATACCTTCGATAAGGGCGGTGAGCTTTGCTGCCGAAACGGAGAGCGATACGTCCAGTTGTGCCGCCTCAAAAACGGTGTTGGAGTCTTATCGGCGGTTCCTGGGCGGTGCGAGGTGATCAACCGAGACGATGACTGCACTGTCTACCGACGGAAGGGGTTGCTCAGTTTGCGCGGACTTCTGATGGCGTTCCGGGGCCGTAACGATAATTGCCGCTAGTTGCATACCCTTGTACTCTGCAATGTGAAAAAGGGAATTGGGCATTTTGAGAGAGGATGAAAAATATGCGGAAAGAGGAACTAGAGGCCAAGCGTCTTAAGTGTACGGCGTATCACGAGGCAGGTCATGCCGTTGTGGCGTTCTTTCTGGCGGACGAAGTGGCGGACCTGAATACAACGATTGCCTATAGTGATAGAGATCGCGTCGATCATTGGGCCAACTGTCTGGCTACGGCGAATCAACTTTCAGCAGAATTAGGACTCCCTGTCAGTAGGAAAGATCTCATAAAGGTTCGTGAGCCTTCCATGATTATTCTCATGGCCGGGGCAGAAGCCGAAGAACGGGTATTCGACTCTTACGAGCCGTTACGGTCAATTTGTGACTATCAACACATCGTGAATCTTTCGTGCGGGATGCACGCCAACATGGACAGCGTGTTCGCGCATATCCAGTATTGCCGCACGATTGCGCAGACCTTTGTGAGAAAGGCGTGGCCGGACATTGAGGCCGTAGGCACCGCGCTGCTTGAAAAGAAGCGACTAACGAATACCGAGACACGTTCAGTCATACAGCGCGCACGCGAAACGAATAATAAAGATTAGACAAAGCTCGTATTCCCTCCGTATGCCATAGAACAGACCAAGGGCTATCGTGTCTCCTTTGGCGGCCGTTCTTCAATCTCGTGATGCTGAAAGAATGCGGAGGCTTTCAGAAACGGAAGGCGGCTGTTGTCCGGCAAGACAGCAAGTGCCACAGGCGGGGCAAATATGTGTACCTATGACCGCTGGTCGCCGCCCCGCTGGCGGTGCACATGACGACGCCGCTCGTTTGAAGTGCACCGTCGTGACTTCGCTGGTGGAACTCGTGGAACGGTGGAACGAGCCGCCCGCCCACGTTCCACCGTTCCACCGGGTCCACGAGGGAAAACGGCACAACGCTTTTTTTCATGGCGTTTCCACGATGGAAAACAGCGGTGCCCGCGCCTACGGAGAGAAGCGCGGGCGTAGGCGTTCTTCGTCCCTCGGCAAAGGCGAAGTGGGTCGCCTTCATTTTCTCTGCTTGAGTACCAACGCGAGTTCAGACGGCGTGCCGCAGGCATCTTCGGTTCTGCTGCAACGTCCCAGGCACGGCAAACGCAAATCTCCATCGTCTTCGGTGAAACGCGCGAACGTCATTTTCCCGGACGCATGGAATCCTGATCGTTCGAGGATTTTGCGCGCATAGCGGATTGTGGGCGGAACATTGCGGGGTTCG
>CAIYET010000213.1 GCA_903925285.1 Candidatus Hydrogenedentota bacterium
ATGTGAAAAGTTGATTTGTCCTTCTGGTTCCATAGGAGATCAAAAAATGCTGTTTCGCAAGAATTTCGAGGAAGACCAGCGCGTATGGGTCGACCGGGGCATTGACGGCCGTGTGGACGATTTCACAATCTGCCAACCATGCGGCGACGCCCTTGTGGCTGACGATCCGAATGGACAGCGTTGGCACGATGGATCCGAAATGTGCTCAACGTGCCGCGCGGATCTTGCCGCCCATGCATTGGCGGCAGACCTGTTCGGGTTGCCCCGCCCCTTCAACGGGATGCTCGAGGATCGCCTGTTGACCAACGATGAACTCGATGCGCCCCCGCCGTTCCCCGTACCCGGCGCATTCGATTATTTCTTGCGGGAATAGAATAGCTACGGCGAGGGCTGAACGATGACCGAAAAGGATTCAAGGAGTACCGCAGAAAAGCTGCGGTTGTTTCGATCGCTGTTCTCCGGTCTGGAACACGTTTACGGCACGTACGATTCTGCCTCTGGTCGTGCGTATCAGGTCAAGGAGTTCGTCACCGATGCGGTCTTGTTGGCCCACCTCAAAGGGAAACAACCCTACGGCGTGTATCTTCTCACGGGTGAGGTGACTCGCGCAGTGGTGGCAGATTTCGATACTGAAGACCTCGCGCCGCCCCTGGATGTCATCGCGGGGGCCCGACACTATGGAATCTCCTGCTACTTGGAAAGCAGTAAGTCCAGGGGATACCACGTGTGGAGTTTTGCGGATGGAAACGGGGTAAATGCCGCGAAAGCACGAGCGGTTTTCCGTCATATTCTTTGTGAAATTGGCCTGCCAAAGACGGAAGTGTTTCCGAAGCAGGACCGTATTCCCACAGGCTCGGGCAGTTACGGCAATTTCATTCACGCACCGCTGTTTGGCGGATTGGTACCCAGGGGACGAACGGTCTTTCTCAATGTAGACGACGGTTCTCTGCGTCCATATGCCGATCAATGGGCGGTGCTACAAAACGTCGAATTGATGTCGGAATCGTTACTTGACGACCTCATCGAAGTCAATGAGATTCCTGTTGGCATGGACCCGATTCCCGACAAGAAGACGTCTCTCGGTGTTTTCTTGCCGCTGCCGGGCTCCCTTCCGCCGTGCGCAAGACGGATGCTATCGGAAGGCGTCACGGCCTATCAGCGGGACTCGTGCTTCAGATTGGCCGTGAGCTTGCGGAAGGTAGGACTCCCGTATGACCTCGCTATGGCAACACTGCTCGAATGGTCTCAGAAGAACCGCCCATTGGAAGGTAAGCGGATAATCACCCGGATCGAAGTACAGGCACAAACCGCGGGCGCCTATCTGAATCAGTATCAGGGATGCGGTTGCGATCATCACGCGGTCCAGCCTTTCTGCGACCCGGTTTGCACGCTATTTCAAAAGAGGGAATCACAGGCGGAAACAGCATCACGGCCTGTGAACGAAACCGATGCTACCGCAGGAAAAGGTCTTGATAAATGAACGGACGCATCCTGCGGCTTGTCGAACACGGTGAAGAGGCGGGCGAAACGGAAACCCCGACGGAAGGCACGCACCCCGTGGTCTATACAGACGCTCAACCGCGCGTCGTGTTGCAGCGTATCTTAGAAGTGATGAAGGATGCCAACGAGCCGCCCGTCGTGTTTCGACGCGCCGGACAACTTGTGGGGCTGACCTTTTCGCGGAACGGGGAAGCGCCTCACATTGTGCCGCTATCCAA
>CAIYET010000214.1 GCA_903925285.1 Candidatus Hydrogenedentota bacterium
GGCTCCCCGTCATCTAATGGATTTCAAGACTGCGAAAGTGCCCCAAAACTTGCGAACGGATTATTGAACGTTGCGGTAATGGCAGAGCTACACACCGAGGACTCGCAACCAAGCGATGGCCGCAAAGGAAACCTTTGGGACCGATATGGTATTGTCTGCATAAACACCGACGGAAAGGAAAACCGTATGGATAAGGTGCATGTAGCCGTCTTGATGGGCGGGATGAGTTCGGAACACGACGTCTCGCTCGTGTCCGGAACCAACGTGGCCGAGCGGCTGGACCGCGACGCGTTCGACGTGACGCCGGTCGTGATTTCGCACGACGGACTGTGGACGTTTCCCGGCGATGCGCCCGTCGACATCTTCGACGCGGTACGCGGGCTGAAGGCGCGGCGTGTGGACTGCGCCTTTATCGCGCTTCACGGCGCGTACGGCGAGGACGGGCGTCTTCAAGGCTTTCTCGATCTGCTCGGGATCCCGTATACGAGTTCGGGTTGCATGGGCAGCGGCCTCGCGATGGATAAACTCCGCAGCAAGGCCGTCGCCGCGCAAGCGGGCATACCGGTGGCCGCGCATTGTACCGTGACGGCTGCGGAATGGCGCGCGGACCCCGACGGCATCCGCGCAAAGATTGGTTTTCCATGCGTGATCAAAAGTCCGTGCCAAGGTTCGAGCGTGGGGCTTGCGATCCCGCGCGAACCCGAAGCGTTCGCAGAAGCCATCGAAAGCGTCTTCGTGTACGGCGATACGGTTATGGTCGAGCAATACGTTACGGGCATTGAGGTCACGTGTGCGGTGCTGGACGAAGTCCCCGGACAGCGCCCCGTGGCGTTGCCGGTGACCGAGATTTGCCCCCTGACGTCCGATTTTTTCGACTACCACGCGAAGTACACGGAGGGCGCTTCGGAGGAGATCACGCCGGCCCGAATCGACGCGGAACTCACGCGGAAGATTCAAGACCTCGCCGTCCTTGCGCATGAAGCCATCGGTTGCGGGATTTGGAGCCGTAGCGATTTCATCATCGGACCCGACGGCCCCATCTGGCTCGAAGTCAACACGACGCCCGGTATGACGCCCACGTCGCTGTATCCGCAAGCCGCAGCGGCAGTAGGCATTTCGTACTCGGAACTGATAGGACGTTTCGTCAAGGCGGCGCTCGCACGGAAAGGGAAATAACCATGGCCCTCGCGTTTACGAAAATGCACGGATTGGGCAATGACTACCTGTTCATCGACACCGCGAAATATCCCGTCGGCGATCCGGCGGAGCTGTCGCGGCGCATGAGCCATCGCCATCTCGGCGTCGGCTCGGACGGCATCATTCTCGTCATGCCCGGCATCGAAGCGTCGTTCAAGATGCGCATCTTCAACGCGGACGGAAGCGAAGCGGAGACTTGCGGCAACGGGATCCGTTGTTTCGCGAAATACGTCTACGAGCGCGGGATGATCCGCGACACGGAGTTCGTCATCGAGACCCTCGCCGGCCCGAACCGCGTCGTGCTGAGCGTCGTGGACGGCAAGGTCGCCGCCGTGCGCTCGAACATGGGGCGTCCGCGTTTCGAGCGTAGCGAAATCCCGATGCTCGGTACCGCAGGACGTGTCTTGGAAGAAGACCTCGAAGTCGGCGGGCACGTCGTCAAGATCACGTGCGCGAATATCGGCAATCCGCACGCGGTCGTTTTTGTAGACGACGCGATAGCCGTACCGTTAGCCGAGATCGGCCCGAAGATCGAGAACCATCCGAAGTTCCCGCAACGCACCAACGTCGAATTCGTCAACGTCATCGACCGCGGCAACATCGTCATGCGGATTTGGGAACGCGGCAGCGGGATCACGATGGCCAGCGGCAGCGGCTCGTGCGGTGCGGCGCTCGCATCGATGATTACCGGACGCGTCGACCGCAAGGTGCGCGTGCACCTCGTCTACGGCGAACTCGGCATCGAATGGGCCGAAGACGGATTCGTCTACCAGGAAGGCCCCGCGACGGAAGTCTTCTCCGGCACGTGGGGATAACCCGGCTGCCTGCTTTTTCTTCGGGTCAACGCTCGTTCGTTTCCCGGTGTGCCTTCTTAGCGGCTTTGTGTTTCCGTGCGGTTTCTCCGCGATAGCGCAACGGGTACACGCGGGCATGGACTTGCTTGGCTGCCGCGATCAATTCGGGATACGGCGTGTCGGTGACGTCGAGGAACCCGATGTTGTAGTTCTCGCCATCGAACCAACGGCCCGTGGTTGGCTCGTCGATGTACTGGAACCAATGACAGCCGACGAACGCGGGGCATTGCGCCACGCTCTCGATATACTGGATATAATGCGCGGCGCGGTCGTTTTGGTTATCGGTCGCCACCAATCCCGTGTGGAACATCCCGCGATCGAGCGCGCCGAAATGGAACTCGCCGATGATCATCGGTTTGCCCAGATCCTTGTCGCCACTCCAACGCTCGCATGGGATAGTCCGCATGTACAGGTTGTAGCTGACGATATCCACGACATCCGCGCAGGCTTTCACGGCGGCAGCCGGCGCGCTCGCGAACCGGCAGCCGAGATAGAGTTGGTTGGGCGCGTGGCGTTTGAGGGCCGCGTTGACCACCTCGAAATAGCGCCGCGCGAATCGGTAGACCCACGCTTCGAGGTCGTCGCTGCACGCGGCGGTCGGCTTCGCCGGTACGCGGAGTCCATCCCAATCCTTGGCGTCGGCGCCCCATGCCTCGTTCAGGTGCGCGAGGTCGCCGTACTTCTGCTGCAATTGCCGGATCAGTTCCTGACGGCACGGCTGGTCCACGGGACTGGCCAGCGTACCTTCGCGAATCGTCTCCCACGGCATCTCGTTGTCGACGAAGTAACCGATGCACAGCGGATTTGTTCCAAAATGGCCTGCGGTGGGCGCAATGGATTCTTCCGCAATTTTCTCGAACGCGGGGTCGAACACGTCGCGCATCCGGCCCCAGTATCCCTTCGCGCCTTCGATATTGCGGCTCGAGCCCGCGACGCCGATCGACGCCGTGAACGGCATCGGACTGTTGTCGAGCACATCGGTTTGCGCCCAGTTCGCGATGGTGTTGAATCCCCACGATTGCAGGCGCGGGTACACGCTCTCGCGCCAACGCGCGGGCCATTCCGCTCCGTATTTGCGATAGAGATTCATCCGGTAGAAGCTGAACGTGCGGCCTTTGCCGCCGATGATGTCGGCCATGCTGTGCGCGCCGCTCACCTCGCCGAACATGTCTTTGAATGGCGGGTCGTTCGCGTCCGGCAGTTCCGCGAACCAGCCGTCGCGCCCCGTGACGAACGTCTGTTCCCATGTGCCCACGCAATCCATCCCGTTCGAGAAAAACAGGTGACCCTCCGGCGTGACGAGCCACCATTTGCCGTCCACCTTCTCGGTGCGGAACCAGCCCGTAGCCTCGCGTTGCGGACCATCGGCCCAGCCGCCGAACCGGTCGCGCTGGGGCAATTGCGGCGCGACCGCGATGGCCTTTTGTTCGGATCCGATGCGCGTTGCGAACTCCGAGTCGTCCGCCAACTTGCCAGGCCACGTCGCGTGGACGTACTGGCCGAACCGGTCGATAAACGGAAGCTTGACCAAACTGGCGAGCGACGCGCCTTGGCCGAACAGGCGCATCGACTTGATGAACAGCGTGCGCGCCGCTGGCGGTTGTGGCAGGAAAATCTGGTACGCGACGATCCGCGACAGATCGAGTGTCGGCCCCTGTCCCACGGGACCACGCACGGGCAAGCCGCGCATGCCCCAGAACCGCTCGGTGTCGTCCGTGCTGAAGCGCAGTTGAATCGTACCGTTCGATTTCGCCGCGATATTCGCGCTTGCCGTGTTGCTGTTCGTCAACCCGTTCCCGCCCTCGTTGTCCACGCGGATGCATACGTCCGCCGAGTCCTTCGCGGGGTTGTACAGTTCGATTTCGATGCCCGCGAAATCGCTCCAGTTCCACACGCGCCCGGCTGGCGGCGTGAAAAACACGTTCGGCCAGTCCACCACATCGAAGTCCACCTGCATCATCCGCGCGCCGTCGCGCTTGACGATACTGGCGATCGTGTTGTGCTGCTGCATATTTTCCGGCAGCGAACCGTTTTTGAAATTCGCCAATTCCGCCGTGGTTCCCGCCGCCGCCAATGCCATCGCTACCAATCCCCAAACCGCCGTCATTTGTACGCCCTCCTCGCTTTAGGCTTTAGGCTTTAGGCTGTAGGCTGTAGGAAGGAAGCCTACAGTCTACAGCCTAAAGCCTAAAGCCTAAAGCCTAGGGCCAAGTGCGCGAGAAACTCCCGGTTTCCCGCCGGACCCAACAGCGATGAGGGTATCATACCGCATGTGGCGAATCCCAACCGGCGCGCGGCATCGAGGACGGTGTCCACGACTTCCTCGTGGACCGTGGCGTCGCGCACGACGCCGCCTTTTTCGACGTGTTCGCGGCAGGCCTCGAACTGCGGCTTGATCAGGATCACGCCCTGCGCGTTTTCGGCCAGCAACGCCTTGAGCGGCGGCAAAACGAGTTGAAGCGAAATGAATGAACAATCCGCCACGAAGAATGTGGGACGTTCCGGTAACTGGTTTGGTGTGAGGTGTCGAATGTTCGTGCGTTCGAGGACAACGACGCGCGCGTCCTGCCTCAGTTTCCACGCTAATTGGCCGTACCCCACGTCCACGGCATACACGCGCGCGACGCCGTGCTGGAGCAGGCAGTCCGTAAACCCGCCCGTGCTCGCGCCGACGTCGATGGCCACAAGGCCGCGCACGTCGAGTTGGAAACGATCGATCGCCTCTTCGAGTTTGAATCCGCCGCGGCTGACGTAGCGCGGCGCTTCGCGGATATCGAGCACGATGTCTTGCGCCACGCGAGCGGTCGGCTTGTCCAGCACCTCGCCGTTGGGACCGAACACGCTGCCCGCGAGGATTAGACCCTGTGCCTTTATGCGGGTCACACCTGTCCTCTGCTGGACGACGATGTCCAGCCGTTCTTTTTTCTCATGAGAGCCGTTGGACATACCCAATTCCCAGTTTAGAAGGTGAACGGCAGAAGTTCTCCGTGTTTGCGTGCGACGAGTGTTCGCGGAGACTCCTTGTTGAGCACGGCGCCTTTAAGGATATTATCATAGTAGGCAAGATAATTGTTTGCCATGGTTAGGTGAGTAAAATTTTTCAAGGCGTAATTTCGGCATGTCGAGGGGTTATAGCGTCGATAATTCTTCAATGCCTCCGCCAGCTCGTCGGCGTTATTCGAGAGGAAGCCTACTTCTTCTGGGATCAGCTCGGGAAGGGAGCCATACGGCGTTCCGAAGACGGGCGAGCCAGTAAAGAGCGCTTCGATCATCGCAAGCCCGAATGGCTCGTTCCAGCGGACCGGAAAGATGAGCGCGCTACCGCGTCTCAGAACGTCGTATTTCCTGCTGCCGCCCACCATGCCCAGCCATCGGACCTTCCCGGTAAACGACGGACGCCAACCCCCCATGATTGCGATGGGGACAGCCGCCTTTCGCGCGACCGCCAGCGCTCCCTTGATATTCTTGACTTCCCATCGCGCCTTCGCAAGGAAGAAGCAAAAATTTTCTTTCGCGGTTGCGTCGGGCAGCGGATAGTCGTCCGGATTCAGTCCGTTATGGACAAAGACTTCGGAGTTGTGTCTCTTCGCATGATCCTTCGACACGAAGATGGTGTTCGGATGAAAGACCTGGCCGGCTTTTCCATTGCCTTCAAGCGTAATCACCTGCGGTTTCGCGCAATCCTCGATCGCGTGATTGAAGGAATGAACGATATCCACATCGTTCGGAATGACCGCGTGAATGGCATCCGTTTGCTTGGGCCTTGGGATCACCTCCGCGAATGGACACTTTGAGCCTTTGGGAATGATGAAGACGACCTTGTGGCCTAACTTGAGAAGGGCCTCGCCTAATGCCCATGCCACCCGCTCCGTTCCGCCGTATTTGACCACCGGCAGCTTCTGATCGTGAACAATGGCTATCGTGAGATTATTCATGTTTTGCGTTGTCCTAATTCTCAATCGGCCGCATATATTATTCGAGCAGGGCCGTAGCCCAGGCTGAGATGGCTTCGCCTTGGCCTTCCGGGCCTAGTCCTTCGTTGGTTTTTGGTTTGACGGAGACAGCGGCAGGATCGAGGTCGAGGGCTTCGGCGAGGCGGGTTTGAATGGCGGCGAGATAGGGATTGAGCCGGGGATGTTCGGCAATGACAACCGCGTCGATATTGGCGATCCGGTAACCATTGTTACGCACGTCTTGCACGGTCTTGCGCAAGAGGACCATGCTGTCCGCGTTCTTGAATGTGGGGTCCGTGTCCGGGAAGAGTTGGCCAATATTGCCCAAGCCGGATGCGCCGAGGAGCGCGTCGATGATCGCATGCGCCAGCACGTCGGCGTCCGAATGTCCCGCGAGACCGCGCTCGTATGGAATCGTTACGCCGCCCAGGATCAATGGCCGTCCTTGGACCAGTCGATGCAAATCGTAGCCGATGCCTGTACGCATGATACGGTCTCCTTGATTATTCTACGCCTTTCGGCAAATCAATACTCCCTTGCCGATCGGCGCCACTACGGAATCGACTCGACCGTCCGCAGCCGCTCCGCGGACAACGCACGCCAAATCAGCCTGATGGCTGATGACGTTATCGGCCGCGAGGATAGCGCCTGAAACCATATTCGGCACTACCAACTCGTAACACTCGGAGTACGCCTCTTTTTCCGCATCCAGGAAACAAAACGCGACTCGCGCGTAGTCCCTCAGAAAATGCCTTGCGTCGCCGTGAATCAGGGTAACGACGTCTTCCACCCCCGCTTCGCGAAATGTCTCTTTCGCCATATACACCTTTTCCTCCAAGACTTCGAATGTCGTCAACCGTCGTCCCGTCGCCCGACACGCCAATGCCAGCCATAGGGCGGAGTAACCGGCGCTCGTTCCGATTTCGATACACTCGCCATCCGGTGCGTTGGCCGCAAGAATGGCCAGGAACCGGCCCGTTTCCGGGGGAATCTGACGCAAGCGCTGCAAGCGCGGTGTTCCATCCAGCCTGTCGCGACGGTCGATTTCTTCGAGACGCTTCATCGTCGATTGGATACCGTTTGGCATGGTATTGAACATCTCTGCCTTTCCCGTTCAGCCGTCGTGTCCCTGTCGTATGAGATATGCGGCCCATGCCAGGTCAGCCGGGGTTGTTATCTTGATATTCGTCGGTGAACCCGTGACGAGTCTGACCGGCGCGCCGGTGCGCCTCACGAGCGTGGCGTCGTCGGTGCCGGTGTATCCGTCGCGCGCGGCGTGCGCGTGGGCCGCGCGGATTACGGCAACGCGAAACGTCTGCGGCGTTTGGCACAGCCAGAGGAATCGGCGGTCGGGCGTATCGATGAGGTAGTCGTTTGCATCGGCGTGCAGTACGGTATCGACCGATGGGATGGCCACCGTGGCCGCGCCGCACGCCTCGGCGGCTTCGATGGACGCTTGGACCGAATCCAACGCGACGAAGGGGCGCGCAGCGTCGTGAATGACGACAATCTCAGTTTCGGGATCGAGCAACGCCAGTCCCAAGCGGACTGAATCCTGCCGTTGGGCGCCGCCCTGCGCAATCGACATGGGAACATCTGGAAAGGCGAGGCTTAGCGTATCCGCAAACACGCCGTTCCAATGCGGGGGCGTCATGATCACCGCATCACAGAGCAGTCCCAGCGGCGCCAAGCGTTCGAGCGTACGGACAAGCATGGACTTGCCCGCCAGGTCGATTAACGCCTTCGGGCCTTCGCAACCCAGGCGCAAGCCCATGCCCGCCGCCGGGATGAGCAGTTGCGTTTTCACGCGAGGATGCCGCTCAGCTTGCCGAAGATCATTCGGCCCGCAGCGGTCTGCAGGACGCTCGTCACGACCACGGAGACGTTGCGCCCGATGTGTTCCTTGCCGCCGTCGACCACGACCATCGTGCCGTCATCGAGATAGCCGACGCCCTGGAAGGCTTCTTTTCCTTCCCTGAGGATCTTGACTTGCATCTGTTCGTCGGGCAGGACGGCCGGCTTGATGGCATTGGCCAAATCGTTCACGTTGAGCACCGGGACACCTTCGATCTGGGCCACCTTGTTCAGGTTGAAGTCGTTGGTCAGGACTTTCGCGCCGTACTCCTTCGCGAGCCGCAGGAGCTTGCCGTCGACCTCGCGGATATCGGGGTAGTCGTCCTCGACAACCATGATGAAGACCTTGTCCGGCATATCCTGCATGGACTTGAGAATATCGAGTCCGCGGCGCCCTTTGGCGCGGCGCAGGACATCGGCGGAATCGGCGATATTCTGCAGTTCGCGTAGGACGAACCTCGGCACGATGAGCGTGCCGTCCAGGAAACCCGTTTCGCAGATGTCCGCGACACGCCCGTCGATGATCACGCTCGTGTCGACGACCTTTGGCGCGCCGAAACGTACGGGATGCTTGTGGACGGCCTTGATGAGCGATTCCCAGTTCGAGGCGCGGGTAAGACCCAGCGAGATGCCGCTGAACCCGAACAATAGGACGAGCGTGGCAATCAGGAAAACCCGCACGTTGGGTTCGGCGCTCGGAAACCACATCAGAATGTACTGGCCCAGCGCATATCCCATCAGCATCGCAAGAACGATAGCCACGATGGCGGGCGAGATATGTTCGAACATTTCCTGCGTGATGAAAGTCAATAAGAGCAACACAATGATGCCGATGCTGCCTCCAACCGTGCCGCCGACGAACAGCCACGGCATCGGGTGGATGGACTTCAGCGTGTACTCGCCCATCTGGTCCGTGATGTACCGCGCCCAGATGACGCCCATGATGATGCATGCCAAAATAAACAGGCCACGAATAAATTTAACAGTCATACGTTGAGCCTCCCTTGCTGTTACGCACACCAACACCGCGCATCTGCATAACGCGCGGGCCTTCTTTTTCGCTGCTGCCTTTCATTGTTACTCACGTTTCCATCTGTTCAATGCAGGCGGCGACGATCGCCGTCAGCTTCGGTTCGATACGATTGGCCACCGCGATAATCGCTTCGATGTCTGCGGCCTTGAGTGCATCGGGCAGACATTCGTCCGTTATCGCGGAAAATCCAAGGACTTTCAGGCCTGCGTGCACCGCGACAATGACCTCGGGAACCGTACTCATGCCCACGGCGTCGGCGCCGATGGTCCGCATGAAACGGTATTCGGCGCGCGTTTCGAGCGATGGGCCGGGGCAGGCCACATAGACGCCGCGCTGGAGCCGGACGCCTTGCGTCAGCGCCACCTTTTCCGCCAATTCGACGAGTTGCTTGGAATATGGCTCGCTCATGTCCGGATAGCGCGGACCCAATTCGTCGTCATTGGGTCCGATCAGCGGATTGTCGCCCATCAAATTGATATGGTCGGTGATTAGCATGAGGTCGCCTGCGGCAAACTGGGGATTCAAACCGCCCGCCGCGTTCGACACGATCAGACTCTTCACGCCCAAGGCTTTTGCCACGCGAATGGGGAACGTCACCTGTTGAAGCGAGTAGCCTTCATAGGCATGAAAGCGGCCCGCCATGGCCATGACGCTCTTACCCGACAACGTACCGAACACCAGTTCGCCCGCATGCGAATCCACGGTTGACGTCGGGAAATGCGGGATCTCGGCGTAGCTGAACCGATGCGTCACTTGAATGTGCTCGACCAGCATGCCAAGTCCCGTGCCCAGTTCGATACCGATGTTCGGAGTGTCCGAATATGAGCCACGAATGGCGTCAACAGCTTCCCTCACCTGTTCTTTTAATCCCACCTGCTTCCCTGCCTTTCCATCTTCGGTCTGCCTGTTGAATACCGGCTGGGCCGCTCAAGTTGCATCGCTCGTACAAATCAATCGTGTACACCTGGGGCCGACCGCAGCTTTGCATCGACCTCGCCAATCGTAACGCCTTTTATTTCAACGACTTTTTCGCGCGATGCGGCGCCCCGTATCAGCGCGATATCGCGTTTGGGCACGCCAAACCGTTCGGCCAGGAACGCCACCAACGCCTTGTTCGCCTTGCCTTCGACCGGCGGCGCCGTCAAAGCCACACGAATCTGCCCGTCCGGCGCGACCGTTAGCGCATTGCGGCTCGCTTTGGGCTGCACACGGATGTTCAAGCGAACGCCTTCATTCGCGGCCATAAGAAACACATCGCCTATATAGACGCCGACTTTTCACTTTGTCGATTATCCACGATTTTCGCTTTTGTGTCAAGTCGCAAAAATAACGCGCTCGGACACCCGAACGCCAGGAGCCTCTTGCGGTCAAAAAAAAACGGCGGCTCCAGACCGCCAGAAAACACTTACACTATTACCTGTCGTTACGCTACGCCAACTACTTCGTCGTAGTATTCCGCGTAGCACTCAATGTGCCAATACTCGCCACTGACTTCAATGACGTCGCCGAACTGGAGTTCGACTTCTTCGAAAGGCTCATTGCACAAAGTACAGCTATGCACGCCCAGTCACCTCGCTTTCCTATGGATTCGCCCCTTAACGGGATACGTGTGTAAAACAAACGCCGGGTTTATACCATTAAAGAACAACGAATGTCAAGCGGAAAAAATTCCTAAAAATTTACGTGTCGTCTCGGAATTTCTGGAGGAGGTCGAGCATGGCGCGGTCGAGCTTGTGTCCATGCCAATCTTCGTAGGCCACATCGGCGCGCGCGCTGTCGATAATTCCGAAGCTGCCGCGGAAATTCCACATCGCGTAGCCCCATCCAGCTTTCTTCCACAGGCTTAGGCAATCGCGCATCCACGCGAGGACGACCGCATGCGGCGTCTTGTTGTACGCGCCGAATTCGCCGACCATTACGCCGACGCCTTGCGCCTCGAACGCCTTCCACGGTTTGAGGGCGCGCTTGAGCGCATCCCGATCAAACGTGATCGCGCCTACCTTCAACGGATAGGCCGGTTCGGGATATTTATCGGCGCCCTTCACCCATTCTGCCTTGTAATGGGTCAGATGCATCGGTTCGTACCCACGTGTGGCGGCGGCGACCTTTAGTCCGTTCAACTCGGTCGGCGGGATACGTCCCCACGAACGCCCGTCGCAGATGACCAATCGCCCTGGATCATGCTTGCGGATGCCCTCGAGCACCGCCGCGACAACGCGTTTGTGGTCGTTCGGATCGACAATGGCGGGTTCGTTGAACAGATTGAAACTTACCGCGCCGTTCGGCACACCCTGATAGCGTTCGGCAAACCGTGACCAGTGCTGCACGCACACGCGCAACGCGTCGTCGTCCTTCCAGAGATTTTTCGCCTCGGACGGCTGCGCGACCGTGTATCCCGGCGCGCGATGGAAGTTGAGGCAGACGTGTACGCCGTGCTTGCGTCCAAACGCGACCGCTTCGTCGATTTCCTTCAGGACTTCTTCATTGATCTTCGTCCAGTCGTTCGGATCGGTCCAGCAGCGATAGTCCATCGGCAACCGCACGAAATCGAAGCCGAGTTCCTTGATCCACGCGAAGTCGTTTTCGACGAATCGCGCGTTGTTCGGCATCATGAACTTTTCGAGCAGATTGAATCCGCGCCAACTCGGCAGATGCTTGTACGACGGTCCTTCAGTTGCGTGTGCGTCATCCTTCAAGGCCGTCAAACCCACGCCGGCAAGCGCGGTGGTCTTCATGAAAGTGCGTCGCGAAAGCGTTCGATGTTTCTGCATGAGGTACGATGCTCCGTAGTTTGTGACCATTTCATTCTATCACCGTCGCGCCATGGTTCAAACTCGCTTGATTCGGTTGCCGTGCGCGGATAGACTGCACCTATCGTCAATAACAAAAGGAGAAGCGTCATGAGCGAACATCATTCCTGTTGCGGGTGCGGACATGAACATGGACATGACATGGGCCGCCGGACATTTCTGGCTGCGGTCGGCGGTTCGACGCTGGGGGGTGCGGTCCTCAGCGGCTGCGTGACTGCGGGCAAGAAGGCGGCGGTGGAGCGGCCCCGTCCAACCGTGGCCAAGAAAGAGCTTGTCGTCCAGCCGGTATTGTCGTACCGCATTTACCCGCGCGCCGAAAAGACGAGTTGGCGTCCTTGGGGTGCGATCCATACAGAGGCGGATGTCGAACAGGAGGTCGCGCGCATCACACAGGAACTCGCGGACCTTACCAAGAAGGCGGAATTTCCGGTCAAGATTCTACCCGTCGTCAAGGTCACGTCGCCCGATCAGGGCGCACAGGTGTGCAAGAGCGATTGCGACGTCATGCTGATTTACGGCGCCAACGGCGACGGTGCGGATATGGAGTCGCTCATCTCTCCGAATCGTTACAACCTCGTGTTCGTGCGGCACCGCAACGGCCCGGTCAGTTTGTGGTACGAGATCGTCAGTCCGCGTCTCCTACGCAAGATGGTCGACGAGTTTGGGCAGCCCGGCCTCATGCCGTGCGATGTGATCGTCGACTCGACTGCGGAAATCTTGTGGCGTTTGCGCGCGCTGTACGCGCTGAAGAACACGCTCGGTACGCGCATCGTCGCGATTGGTTCGGCGAGCGGCTGGGGCACGGGCGGCAGGGACGCGCCCAAGATTGCCGCAGACCTGTGGAAGATGGATATCGTCGCCCTGCCCTACACGGACCTTGCGAAGCGGGTCGAAAGCGCGCGCGGGGAGGCGGCGCTTGTCGCGCGCGCGGAAGCCGATGCGAACGCCTATCTGAAACAATCGGGGGTTACGTTGCAGGCGGACAAGGGGGCATTCGCGCGGGCATTCTTGCTCAAGGACGTATTCCGCAAAGCGATGGACGATAATGGCGCGACGGCCATGACCATCTGCGAATGTATGTCGACGATCATGCCCATGTCGCAGACGACCGCCTGCATGCCGCTGAGCCTCATCAACGACGAGGGGTTGCTGGCGTTTTGCGAGTCGGATTTCGTCGTTATCCCATCAGGCGTTCTCCTGAACCACATTGCTGCTACTCCAGTATTCCTGAACGACCCGACGTATCCGCACGATGGGATCATTACGCTGGCCCATTGCACGGCGCCGAGCAAGATGGACGGCAAGAATCCCGAAAAGGTTACGGTGTTGACGCACTACGAATCCGATTATGGCGCCGCGCCGAAAGTGGACATGCGCATCGGACAGCCTGTCACGGTCCTCGACCCGGACTTCCATTCCAAGCGGTGGATCGGATTTCGCGGCAAGGTCGACGCCAACCCTTTCCTCGATATTTGCCGGTCGCAGGTCGATGTTACCATCGAAGGCGACTGCGAGCGGCTCGCCGAGGAAATGGTCGGGTTCCATTGGATGTTGTCGTACGGCGATCACCTCAAGGAGGTCGGCTACGCCCTGAAGAAGATGGGGATCGACTGGTTGAACATTTCCGCTTAATAAGGATGATGATGATGGATGAAAACACCATAGCGCCGACTGTGCCGTTTCGGATCTCGCTGGCGGGGTGGTCGTTGCACCAGACGGTCCGGGCGGGCAAACTGGACAACCTCGATTTCCCGCGCGTGAC
>CAIYET010000215.1 GCA_903925285.1 Candidatus Hydrogenedentota bacterium
CGCCTTCCTACTGCGGAAGAGGCCGCACTTGCCGCCCTTCCTGTTGCTGCTATGCACGGTGTAGGCCGGTTGACGCGTGCGGGGGTGCCAGTGCGGACCCCGGAAGAGGCCGGACTCGTGGACCAGGTGGACCTGTCGGGTAGACGCGCCGCCGTGTCCGCCCAGGTCCAGGCCGAAGCAATCAAGGCCATTCCTGAGCAGATTCCGGGCGTCGAGATGCCGCCTACCGGGATGGTGATTACCGAGTCGGGCCTAAAACCCGTCCAGGAAATACCGCGTACGATGCCCCAGGATGCGTCCGTGGACCAAACCGGCATCATCCACCGTCCAGAGGTGCCGGTCGTTGAGCAGCGCCTAGCCCTGCCAGCGGAGCAAGCCGTTCCGAAGCAGCCGTGGCAGATGACGCGCGAAGAACTTGCAGATATCAATCCAGAAATACGAAAAGCAATCAATCCAGATCCAAGCGAGTCTGATTCTGAATTTGCGGATTTTGAAGTTCGCAACAACATGACGCGGGAAACAGCCAGAAGCATTGAGGCCATAGCCGAAAAATCTGGCTGGAAATGGGATACAACAAACTCATCTCAAAGCAGTCATTCTAAATATGTCAAATTATCACGTCCTGATCCAACCGATCCTAATTACAGTCAAGAGGTTACGGTTCGGGTGTCTGATCACTCTCAAAAAGAATATGGCGGTGCAAATCCAGAAACAGGAGAGCGAGGCGGAGAGTCGGATTTTGATTTTGTAGTAACTCCGGGGGAATTGCCGGATTTAACCGGAGTAGCAAAGTTTTTGGCCGGGGGTACTTCGCCCGCATCGAAGGTCTCCGCACGGCCATCACCCGTGTCCCCCGGCCTTCAAGCCTCCCCGGTCGCGCCGAGTGAGCAGTCCCCCCCGTCTGCTCCCCTACAGCCCAAGACAGGCGCGACCGGGGACACCATATTCCCGAAGGCTGAACCGGCGGCCACGGAACCCGGATACAGCGAATCGGCGGCGCTCAGGGCGTCAGGAACGACAACAACTCCGACAGAAACCACGCCGCAAGGACTGACGCAAACGCTTAGCAAGTTACAGAAATCGCTCGACGTTCATATCGGAGTCGGGTTTGTCGGAAGACTCAAGAGGGCCATCTACAAAGTAGGTCCACAGGTTGTGCGAACACGGGCGGTCAACTCAGTTTCCGAAGCGAGTCACGAGATAGGCCACCATCTTCAAGACGTGGTGTTCCCCGGAAGCGTCAAGAAGGGTATGAACGGGTTCGAGCTTGGCGCTCAAACCATTCCGGATGCGTTCAAGTCGGAGTTGGCGTCTCTCGCTCCGGAAGGAACCAACCGTCCACTCGTGGAAGGGTTCGCGTCTTTCGTGCGTCAGTGGATGACGGACCCGGCGGGACTGGCCGAACGTGCTCCGAACACACTGAAACACTTCGAGACCGTCATGTCCTCAAACCCGAAGGCATGGTTGGGGCTCACGGATGCGCGGGCGAAAATCCAGACCTACGTTGAATCATCCGATACCGCCAAGGTGCTTAGTGCCATAGGAGACAAGCCGGTTGAATCCAAGGGTGAACTTGGTAGTCTGTGGAACCGGACTGTGTCCAACTGGTTCGAGAACATACGTGCAGTCCAGGTGTCACAGAAAAAAATGGAGTCTGGTCTTGGCCGGAAACTGACGCCAGAAGAAGACGCGGCCCTTCATTTTGAACTGCTTCGTGGTGTGGGCGGGATTGCCGAAGAGTGGGTTGGTGGAAACGGACCAACTGACGCGATTGGAAAACCTGTCGGCGAATCCCTCATGAAGATATGGGAACCCGTTCTTCACGGCAAAGACAAAGCGGACTACACGGCGCGGATTCTGTCGAAACAGTTTGTAGAGATGATTGACGCCGGACTTGAAACTCCGGCAACGGCGGCGCACGGGAAAGCGGAAGGCCGCGCGATCTACCAGCGGGTGATTGACGGGATGTCGCCCGAGAAAGCCGCATTGTACGACGGCGTTCAAGCCAAGGCTCATGAGTTTCGTCGAACGGTTGTTCAAGAACTGGTGACCGCGGGACGGCTTTCCCAAGAAGCTGCAGACGCGATGATGTCGAAGTGGAAGAACTACACGCCAACGACTCGTGTTATTCCAAAGACCGGCCTTCGCAAAGTGTTTTCGGGAAAGTCTTCCGGTTTTCACAAGAAAACCGGCGGTGCATGGGATGTTGTTGATCCGTTTGAGTCTGATATCAGGAACGCGTTCTCGATGTTGGGATCTGCAAAACGCATCAAGGCACAAAATCTACTGCGCGATCTTGCGGAGAACGTCCAAGGCTCCGGCCTTTTCATGGAGAAGTTGTCTCCCGAAGAGGTTCGCGCAACGGAACTGAAAGGCGTGGATATTGACGCTCTTGCAGACCAGTTAAACATTGACCCTGTTGAAGCCGGGAACATGCTCGTGAACGCCAAAGTCAAAGGGACACTCCACGGAGAGGACACGATGAAGTTTTGGCGTGACGGCACGCCCGAGACATGGAGAGTCGAACCTGAACTCGTCAAGGCCATGTCTGCTCTTAGCCCGCCAGAACGGGAACTGTTTACTACTATTATGTCGGGACAAGCAAAAGTTCTTCGCGCTGGCGCTACAGGGTTAAGTCCCGATTTCAACTACCGCAATTTGATGAAAGACACCCTGACGGGAATCATCCAAAGCGACGCGAATATCAAGCCGTGGGATAGCATTCGTGGGCTTGCGAACGTTATCGGACGGACAGACCTTTATCATCAGTGGAAGGCAATGGGCGGCTCAAACAGTTCGCTCACGTCCATGGATCAAAACCTCATCAAGAGCATGATCCGAAAAGCGAGTAACGACACAAATACCCAAAAGGCGCTTGACCTAATTCTTCATCCTCTCGCAAACATCCAGGCTGTTACTAACCTACTTGATCAACCTAACAAGGTTGCGGAGTTTGGTAAAGCGACCAAATGGGGTAAAGAAACCGACATCAACAAGATACTGACTACGACGCTAAATTCGAGAAGTGTTGCGTCTCCAGACTTCCCGAGTCAAGGTTTCGAGTCTCAAAAGTGGAGCAGATTCACGGCTTTCTTTGGGGCCGGAATGACGGGACTCAAGACGACCACGGAGAAGATGGTACAGCATCCGGTAAGAACAGGCCTTCGCGGAACGGCGTATCTGACGGTCCCAACTATCGCGTTGTACCTGATGAACAAGGACAACGAAGACTACAAGCGGTTGCCGGAGTACGCCAAAGACGCCTACTGGTGGATTCCTGCGAAACATCTTACGGGAGTAGAGATCCCTGGCGGTATCTCGATGATCCCGATTCCCAAGCCTCATCTGTACGGCCTTCTCTTTGCCACGCTACCTGAACGATTCCTTCGATTCGCTTACGAGAAAGATCCTCACGCCCTGGACGGTCTATCGGCAACTTTCGGATCTATGGCTTTACCCCCGATTCTTCCTACGGCTTTTGCAGTTCCGGCGGCACTTCTGGCGAATAAGAGTTGGACTGGTGCGCCGATTGTCCCGAGATCGCAAGAGGGCATTTCGCCACAGTATCAAGGTGGACCACAGACCAGTACGGCGGCAGCGGCAGCGGCTCACGCCATGGGGAAGTATGCGATCTCCCCGTACCAGTTGGACTACTTCGTGAACAACATGGCAGGGACAGCGGGAAAGTATGCGATGCAAGGGATAGAACTTGGCACACGCGCGGTTGGCATAAGCAGAAACAATCCGCCTACGGGGATGGCAGCAAACATTCCGTTACTACGGTCTATGACGAACAACCCACTTCAACAGGGCGTAAACGTTAGTCGGTTTTACAGGGAATTCACGGACCTTCAAAAAGCGAAGGCAGATTCCAAAGCTGGAGGCGAACTATCCAAAGAGGACGAAGCCCGTCTCAAGACGTTGTCGGGAGTCGAGGATGATCACCTGTCCCCGATGCGAAAGTTTGAGAAGGAAGTATACGAGCACAAGGACATTCCCGGCGACAAGAAGACAGAGATCCTTGTCCGGCTGAAAATTATGCAAGACGATATGGCAAAGTCGGCAGATAGAAACCTTCCTGACTTGCAGTCGAAAACCGCATCAGAGTTTGCGGGTTTAGAGTCTCGGTCGAAAGCCGATTACCCCGGATTCCCGAAGAAGAAACCAAAGGACACCCGCAAGCCCCGCAGCGCCACCAAACGCGTTCCCATATTCGGACCTAAGAAGTAACCCGTAGGAGTACAAAATGACAGCAGAAGTGTCAACCGCAACCTGTGACGCAAAGCACGAAGCCATCGAGCAGAGATTGTCTGCTGTAGAGACCGCCGTAGGCCGTATATGGGACCGAATTGACAGAATGCCCACATGGGCCATATTCGTCCTCTCCGGGTCATGGGGAGTGGCCGGCGCGGCCGTCGGATGGATTCTCAGGGGTATTCAGATATGACTCCCATGTTCTTGTGGGCGTTCGGGCTCCTCAAGCTC
>CAIYET010000216.1 GCA_903925285.1 Candidatus Hydrogenedentota bacterium
GCTGCTTCCTTCTTTTCCTTGATGTCATTCACTAGGTTGCGAACGTTGTTCTGCAGACTATCGTAATCTCTCTTGGCTGTACCGAGCTTTTCCGACATCGCCTCGTCCTTTTGGGCTTTGATGGTCTGCAACTTCTCAGCAGCCTTCCCTTGTTCGGCCGCGGCTTGTGCCCGGAAATCCACTGCAGAGTAGTTGGAATCGAGTTTCTTAATGAGTGCTTCGGCAGCCGCGCCCATTCTATCTAAGGTCGATGGACCGTAGGTCGCTTTCTTGTTTAGGTCCGCGACGATTCTTTCCTGCTCTATGATCTTCGCGAGCAAATCCTTCTGAGCCAACGCCTCTGCGTCTTTGGCATTCCCCATGATTGCCTCAGCGTCGTGGAGTTGAAGCTTGAATTTGGACAGTTGCTTCTCCAAGGCATCCATCTCCATCTGCAGGCGTTCTTGTTCCTTCATGAAGAGCCTTCCGACCGGAGACCCTCCGATGCTCAAATTGGCTTCGAACGACGTCTTCTGCCCGAGGAACCCTGAAAAATCCTGCATTGCCACGATAGACATGGCAAGGTTGGCCACGTTTAGCCTCGGCACCAGCTTAGCTGCGGTAAAGGAGCCTTCGATCGGCACTTCAAACTCGCTGACTTGCACATATCGCTGCCTTTCTTTATCCCAACCCATTTCCAGCCCTTGGCCAATGAGGGCCTCTTTGAGTAGGGTGGCTGGTGATTTATCGGAGACCTTAAGCGATAAATCCGGTGACTTTAGCTTTTCGCCGATTCGGACTGCTTCTGCGCCAGGTTCTTGAGGTGGATGCTCGGCGGTTGTCGTTTGAGCTTTCCCTTGGCTCACACCGAACGGCGCAAGGAGCCCGCAGGCAATGGCAAATATGGATAGGTTTGTTTTCATTTTATTTGAAAAGGTTGTCAATGTCGTGTTTGACCGAGGGTGTCTGGGATCTTGCTACAGTTTTGGCCTGTTGGGGCTTTCGGCAAACAGCCTCCATTACGATCTCTTCCGTTCTTGTGATCACCTTTGCATAGGCGACCTTGGGCAAGACGCGAGTCACTTCGATGGTGGCCACCCGGCGCTCCGCCAACCCGAGGGACTCACCAGTGCTAGGATCCTTGATTTCCTGACCAAGGTTGCACAGATCAAACCGTTGCCCGACGGAAAGATCGTCTCCGCCCCGGTTTAAGATGACTTCTTCAGTGCCGTTCAACCCAGCCACCTTAAAGGGGTAAATCGTTTCCAAGGTTCGATCTGCCAGTGTGCGGCCTACGGCATCGGCGAGCGATGTCTCGGGATGAGGTCCGCCGAGGTCGAGATTGAGCAGGTCTGCGAAGGCGACGGCGGTTGCCAGAACGGTCTGGCGATTATCTACCTGGATGATTCGGAAATTCACGAGTCCATCAATGAAGGGAACTTCGAGCCCTCCGATCTGGCGCTGAGAAATGTCAAACCCACTCAGGATACCGATCACGGCGTATTCCGCATCGAGTCTTTTGGCAGCGGCGATAGCCCTTTGTACCGGATCGCTAGCGGGTTGTTCAGCGGTAAACTTGTTGAGTTCTTGGTCAAACGTCTGGTCTAGCACCGCGAATTTGCGGCTGTTAACCAGGTAGGTCAGGGCCGATTCCCGGAATTGTTTGCCGATGGCATCAGATGAAACCGCCCGTCCCTTCAGGGAAACCTCCCCATCCACTCTGAATGGAAGAACTGCCAGGGTTTTGCGGTTGGGATGTTTATTTGGCTTGGACTTGATATTTGCGAGCACCGCCACGATTTGAACCTTGTACGACAAGCCATCAAACTCCTCACGGCGAATATCCCACCATTTGATCAGGCCATCGGTTGCACTTTCGTACCGCGATTGCAGGGATTGGTCGATGCGGTCAACGGTCTTGCCATTCTGTTCCGTGTCGAGTGATTGCAGGGCCAAAACTGCCTTGTCGGAAATCCTCGAACCAACCCGCTTGCTAACTGCTTCGGTAA
>CAIYET010000217.1 GCA_903925285.1 Candidatus Hydrogenedentota bacterium
ACCGCGAACCTGAATGACAACATGCCGCTGTATGAAGAACTCGGAACCAACCGCGCCGAGAAACTTCTGGCCGACATGGAGCGCCCCGACCTGATGGACAAGGTCAAGGAAAAGATGTCGACGTTCCCGGCGTTCGTGCGCGCGCAACCGCAGGCGTGGCAGGATGCGGCGAAGATCATCTTGGGCGAGAACTACAAGAAGCCCGTCAAGACCAGCACGGAAGAAACCACGGAACGACCCGCTGGAAAAGTCCTCGGAGGGAATACGAGACAAAATCCTGGACTCACGGACGGATCTCGTTCCGGCGGCGTACGCAAGCCCGCAGGCAAGGCGAAGGAGTATTCCGAGTTCGAGCAGAAGATCATCGACGAGACTTGCGACGGAGACACGGAGAAATACGAGATGTACCGCGAGTCCGGGCGAAAGCTCCCGAATCGGAAGTTCGAAGAGGTCGCCTCAAAAAATAAGGCCGATCTCGCAGAACAAGCCTTGACAAAAGGAAAAAGGTTCTGATACACTCGTGACACCTTATCCAATGTCTCCTGATCCCGAGGTCGAGAGGAAGAAGGTTCAGCTCGCCGCGAAGATTATCGAGATCGAGGAAAAGTCGGAAACGTGCAAGGTCGAACTGAACTTCAAGTCCGGCAAGCTCGTTGACGGAAAGTACGAAAACGGTTTTCTGAAGTAACGTAACCGAGCATCCCCCCAAAGGGACCTCACGCCTTCAAAGGCGCGGGGTCCTTTTTTTATCCCCGCAGGAGATCGCTTGGAACCGCCTCCCCTACATCCGGGACCTACGTCAAGGGGTGGCCGACCATACGATGTCCTTGGGGTGCCTGCCCCCGGCGATCCGGACGACTCAGTCTACCGTCTCTGCTACCAGTGCGGTTATCCGTGCCGAACCGACCGGGACCAGAACGGGCCGAGCCTGGACAGTCCGGGCCTGACGCAGGTGACGGTCAACGTACCGATTTTGGCAAGGTTCGGCGGCGGGACGGTCGCAAAGATCGAGATGCACGTCGAAGCTGGCTGTCCGTTCTGCGGCAGTCTGAACTACGAAGGGAAGTGTCGGGACGATTACGGTCGGCAGGCTCGCAATCCGCGCATAAGACGCTGAGAAAGGAGAACCACACATGATCTTTTTGCATGACCTCTACGGCGGGCCTGCCCACATCAAGGAAGTTCCGATCTATGGAAGCACTCTGAGCGTCGGAGCCGCGGTCATGCGTGGCGTCACCTCCGGCACCAACCAGGGCGGCGCCATCGTTGCGTCTGGCGCTCTGACGGACATCATCGGCGTCACTGCCGAGCCTCTTCCGGGCGTCAACGGCAACACGGTCTTCAACCAGACGCCCTCCGTGCAGGCCACGGGCGTCATCCTGCGCCACAAGGTCATCGTCAATCCGTTCGCCGTATACCGCATCGAGTATTCCCAGGCGACCGCCGACACGTTCACCGGAACGATGACCTCGTCCGGCGCCACGATCACCTGCGCCTCCCTCGAAGACCTCACGGGCGGATTCATCTACGACATCACCAGCGGCATCCTGCGCGCCGTGGTGGGCGGATCGGGTCTCACGACCCTCTCCAGCCAGACTCCGAACATCCTGTCCACGGACTACGTCCTCAAGATATACCCGAACTTCCGAAAGCTCGTTGACCTGAACTCTCTGGCGACGATGTTCGGCGGCACTGGCGGCTCGCAGGCAGCGGCTGGCTCGGGCGTCCTGACGATCCTGGAGACGTACATCTCCGCGAACGGTATCCCGCTCCGCAAGATGACGCAGACCGTCGATGACGGTCTGAGCCTGCTCGGCAAGAACCCGCGCTTCTTCGCGGATGTCGTTTTCACGAAGCACGTCCTCACGCACCAGTCTTAATCCGGGCACAAGGAGATATAGAACATGATTGTCTCAGAGAACTGGCCTGACCTTCTGGAGCCCGGACTCCGCAAAGCCTACGACGACACTCTGCGCGAGCGCCCGTCGAATATCCCGATGCTGTACAACGTCCAGTCGTCTTCGAAGGCGGTCGAACACGACCTGTCCGAGACCTCCCTCCTGGACTTCGAGGAGATGGACGGCAAGATCCCCTACGACGACATGGCCGAGGGCTACAAGACCAACTACACGCACGTCGAGTTG
>CAIYET010000218.1 GCA_903925285.1 Candidatus Hydrogenedentota bacterium
CGCTACGGGCGGCATTCGATCGGCTGCAGACTGAGATTGACCGCTGTTGCCGGGAGGAAAACCTCGCCGCCTAAAACTTGACTCATTTGAATTACAATCTCTTGGGTAAGGACTCTAGAGCTTCATTTCCCAGCCGAGTAGATCCTCCAGCAATTCCGTGAAGCCCTTGTCGTCCGCAAATACTCCATCCCGGCACCAACGCATTGATTCTAAGGGCCATCGCGGCATGCGATCCTGAGCGTCCATACCCCGTGCCGTCAAGCAACTCATCCATCAACCGATGGGACGACGAATCGTTGTGCCTTTTGTCTCGTTGGCCCGGCCGCGGTCCTATCGCGATAAGACGTGAAGTCCTCTATGCCCGTTTGGTCAAAGAACTCGTCGAAGCCATGAAGTCCGACACGGCGTTGGATGCTGATGGAATTCCGCCCTCGGGCTGGCCGCTACTCTTCCCGGGCTCGGCGGTTTTCCGGCGGCACAACCCGAGTCCAGAACAAAAGCTCGTGCAACACACCGAGAATGCCCGACGGGAAGATCAGCTCCCATCGGTCCGGACCCCTGTGGGTAGTCAAAACCAGATCTGACCCGCAGGAGAACGGCCAGCGATACGAAGAGCCACTGACTTCTACAGCCGGATGGCGAACATCGAGCCCGCCTGCTGCCGAGTTGGTCGACCTCGTGCAGGCCAATAATTCAAACCCGCGCCAACCCCTGCCAGAGAATTCTCGCGTGCGGGTCAGGGTCTTTCTCCAAGCAGCGGATCGTCGAAACTTTCGACCACCACCGAGGAATGACTCCAGGCGAGACGTCCATTCGAGACAAACGCATTTCCGAATTCCCCCGCATTGTTAACAAGCGAAGAATTCCCGTCCGGCCGAATTCTCCAATCGAGAGTTCGTTTTTGCGTATCTCTTGGGGAGCCGGCCGTTGTTTTCAACTACTTACAGAATATTTTGTGCGTTTTCTGTACCGATGCTGTACGGATCCCAAATTCGGTTGAAGGCTAATTGCTTGAGGTGGACCGCTGCTCCACGGTGAGGGCCAATTTGGCGAAGCTACGGTTGATTCCCGATGGGTCGTTGCGCGCTACTTACAGCGACTGCTTGCATTCCGCTTCCAGCCGCATAAGGTCCGTGTAGATCGCATCAACATCGTAGCTGAACCGGGCTGCGTGCTCTTCGCGAATTCGGTATCCAACCCGCCAGACCGCCGCCTTCCTCAGGGACGAATGCCGGGAACGCCCTGCCACGAGTCGCCCTTCAGACGAGCCACCAGTTTATTCAGCACCAAGTCCCCACCCGCTGCACGTCGAAGGCGGCCAACGCATCCGCCGAGAGAATCACCGGCAGGTCCGCGGTGAACTCCGGCGTGCCAAGTTTGGCACGAAGATTCTCTTCAAACTGCGCCCGTGAAACGGCGGCCCCACCGTGTGCCATATACTTCTCAAAGCATGCGATCACGCCGTCGACATCCAAGGACTCATCTTCCAATGCGACTCCGAGGTCGAACAAATCCCGACCCTTCTTCCGCTGGAACAAGGCGCGGAGCTTTGTGCCGAGCAATCGGTGAATGTGAAACCGGACGGGTGCATCCGATGGCATCGCAAGGGATTCCATCTGCTGGCGCTGGAGGTCGAGAACGGTTGGACGGCCGCGGTTGCCCAAGGATCTCCAAGAGTTGATCCGGAAGATGGCCTCTGACAATCCCAGATAGGGAGAGTAACACATCGCCAACGAGTTGAAGCTGAAACTGGGGATCCGGGTTTCGCCGCGAACGGTACACAAGTACCTGATAGCGGGAGGCCCGAGCCTGAAACCGGCAACGTCACGGCGCATCCGAGTCTACCGGCAGGTCATGATGTTTGCAGCAGACCGGTTCTCGGTGGCTTGCACCACGAATACTGGCTGGAAAAGGTGGCAGCATGATGCCCGGATGGAATTATTGCGGACTACAGCCAGCACCAGAAGCACGTGCAGAATCTGGAACCGGATCGTCGGCACGGCGAAGAAGTCCACCGACAGCGGACTCTTCACATGATGCGCTGCCAGCCGACGAACGTGGAGGCTTTCAGGATGAATACGCCCGACTTCCAATCCTGCCAGACGGAACAGAGCCAAGCCCACAGGAATCGATCCGCGGGGGTTGGTCTTGGGCGCTTCACGGAACGATGAAGGACGCCATTTGGTGGCGCAGTGCGAGAATCTTTAACTGGAGCGCAGCACGGCTCCGAAACGAGGCGGAAAGGGAGCCGAGAAGCGCCGTGGGTGCTTCGCGGGCAGGTTCGGCAAGCCGAGTCCCTGGCCGGAGCCCTCACCACGCCTTCCTGAGGTTTTCCAGCCCCCTGAGGTAGTCCTCGTGCTCAAGGTTGCTCTCCACACCGTACTCGGCAAGGATCTCGATCATGCGGCCCACCGGCAGGCCGGCCAACTCGGCCGCCTTGCCCAAGGAAGCTCGTCGATCCCGGTATCGCTCCACCGCCAGCATGATCCGCCCCTTGTAGACGAGTTCTCGCACGGCCTGTAGCGGGGGATGGGGGTGTGGGGGGCGCGACGATTTCTCTCCGCCAAGGATGTGTGATTGATGAACTCGCTAAACACAAGAGAGGACATTCCTATCGAGGCAACAAGAGGAACATTATAAACGAGTCTTGACATGAGACAAGACTATCTATTGACACTGGATTTGAAAGCGCGTACACTAATCACAAAAGGCCGCGGGTAGCGGTTTAGGGGGCTGAGAAGGTTAGCGTTTACATCGATTCGGGTTTCGAAGCTCTCTTGATGTGAACCCGCGGGGGGCAGCGTTCTGCGGCGTGTCCTGGCGGCACGTTGAGGGTAAGTAGGCGGCTACCGCCTCGTCACTGCCCACCTGTAAGGATGAGGAGGGTATATGCGACGTTCACTATGGATTCTGTTTCTGTTCTCCGCACTGTCCTCGATTCCGCTGTTTGGACAGACTTTCTGGGAGATCATGGGGCACGTAAGCGATAGCTCAGGCGCGAGCGTACCAGAAACCCAGATCACCCTAACCCCGCAACCAATGCCGTGCGCACCACCACTTCGACGGGGTCGGGAGACTACACGTTTCCCGCCGTGCCGCCCGGCTTCTACAATCTGAAGTTCGAACGTGCCGGCTTCAAGACCGCGAACGTCAACAATTTTCAGTTACAGGTTCAGCAGACCTTCCGCGTTGATTTCGCTTTGCAGATTGGACAGGTCACGGAATCGATGGAGGTGGCGGCGTCCGCCGAGATGCTCCAAGCTACAAACGCCTCGCTCGGTACGGTCGTAGAAAACAAGAGCATTCTCGAGTTGCCGCTGAATGGCCGCAACTACCTGGGGCTGATTGCCTTGTCGGCGAACGCGAACACGCTCTCCTCCGGCTCCGGCCAGGCGGGCGGCCGGCAGGGAGGTGAGCGCGCCGCCCAGTCCATCTCCGTCGGCGGCAACCGCATCATGTTCGCCAATTTCTCGCTGGATGGCGTAACGAACACCGATCCCAACTTCTCCACCTACGTTGTCCTTCCATCGATCGACGCGATCCAGGAATTCGAGGTTCAGACCGGTGTTTACCCGGCGGAGTTCGGCCACCAGGCGACGCAGATCAATGTGTTGACCAAGTCCGGAGGCAACGCGTACCACGGATCGCTGTTCGAGTTCGTGCGCAACGATAAGCTCGACGCCAAGCCGTACTCGTTCACCTCCGCCCACGTCGACAAGTCGCCGTTCAAGTGGAACGATTACGGCTTCCAACTGGACGGGCCCGTGTCGATACCGAAACTGTTCGACGGGCGCAATCGGTTGTTCTTCATGGCCAACTATGAGAAGCGGGTGCAGCGTCAGAACAGCCAGGGAACCTATTCTGTTCCGACGCCTGCTATGTTCGCGGGCGACTTCAGCGCGCTGACGACGGTCGTCTACGATCCGTATTCGGGATCGGGTGGCGCGAACAAGGTTCCTCTCCAAAATAATACTATCCCGACAAACCAAATCGACCCGATCTCGAAGAAGTTCTTGAATTACTACGCCTCCTCGAACTTGCCTGGCTTGACAGGCAACTACACCCAGATGAACTCATTCCCCAACAACCGGGATGGGTTCACCCTTCGCATGGACTTCATCGAGTCGGCGAAATCTCAGTGGACGGGACGCTATAGCTGGGGCGACGAGAACCAGTCCTCCACCGGCATCAACGTCACCGGCAGCAAGATTCTGACAAACTACGAGCAGTACCTGGGAACGAACACCCGGACTTTCTCGCCCACATTGGTGAACGAAGCGCGGTTCGGGCATACGCGGCTGTACAACGCCCTGGGAACCCGCTCGGCGTTCGACGTCGATTCTGTTTCCGCCCTCGGGATTCCGAACCTCACTCCTGGCGAGCCTGTATCCTGGGGGGTGCCCTTCGCCTCTTTTGCGGGGACCGCTTTCGTGGCGATCGGCGATGCCCAGGACGGCCCGTACGCCATCGACGACAATACTTTGCAATTGGTGGAAAACCTGTCCTGGGCTCGCGGGAAACACAGCTTGCGCTTCGGGTTCGAGTACACCCGCCAGAACTACAATCAGATCGGAAACCAGTTCTCCCGCGGGCAGTTCTCGACGCAGGCCAACACCACGATGAGTTCGAGCAGGACGGGCGGCGACGCGTTCGCCGAATTCCTGTACGGCCATCTGTATCAATCGACCGTAGCGGTGGCTCTGGCGAAGGCCAATTTCCAGCGCAATGCCTTTCATGCGTTTATTGACGACACCTACAAGGTGACTCCGAAGCTTACTTTGAGCCTTGGGCTGCGCTACGAGTTGACCCCGCCATGGGTCAACCAATTGAACAACCAGTTCTCGGTTTTCGTCCCGCAGATTCTTGCGCTCTCGGATACGCCGGCTTCTGTGGCCCCCTACATGATGCGACAGGGTGACTGCTCGGATCCCTACGCCGGGCCGCCCGCGATTAACATCGTCTGGACAACCGTCAGTGCGGTTTGCAGCAATGGGGCGCTGCCGGATGCGTTGATGAACACGTCTTACAGGGATTGGGCGCCGCGCGTCGGCGTGGCGTACTCGCCGGACGCGAAAACGGTGATCCGGGCAGGTTTGGGCGTCTTTTACAATCAGGACATCGGCAACGCGTATTTTGATCTGGCGCGGAACACCGGCGGTCGGGTCACGATTACGACGAGTGGCGTCGGGACCCCCAACCTGCTTTTCTCCAATTCGGTCCCCGGCGGCAGCGGCGCGAAGGCAAATGTGCCGTCGCCGTTCGCATATTCGATGGCGCCCAGCCATCGTACTTCCTATTCCACGCAGTACTTGTTGAACATCCAGCGGGAGCTCGGGGTCAAATGGGCCG
>CAIYET010000219.1 GCA_903925285.1 Candidatus Hydrogenedentota bacterium
ATATCAACGGCGTCAATTACACGGTACAGAGCGTAGGGAGCACGACCAGTCTGACGCTGACAGGCTCCGCTGGAAGTCAGACCGGTGTCTCCTACTACATCGGCAACGGCGTGTGCATCGGTCCGGAGCACTCGATCACGGCAGTCGTCGAGGGTGGCCAGCCGGCGGTCATCGCGCAGGCAATCTATCAGAACCACAACCCCGGATGCGACATGTTCGGCAGCACGACGGTGCTGGTGAGTGACCCAAACAACGGGAGCATCGAGCTACCGGTATCCTACGATGTGCTGGGGTACGTCGTAATCTACGTGGCGATGAGCGTCCACGGCCTGGCGGGGTTCACGTCCGCCACACAGGCGGCCATCCAGATCGCCATCGTGAATTACTTAAACGGATTGGGCATCGGCGAGACGGTGGTCTACAGCATGCTCTACTATGCCGCCGGCTCCGTGAACCCGAATCCGGAAACGCCGCTGTTCTCGATCCGGAGCGTGACGCTGGGCCAGAGTGTGGCCAGCACGACGGCGACCCTCAACAGTTCGAGCACCATTGTGGTGGCTAGTAATGTCGGGGTAGCCAATGGTCAAACGGTTGTGGGGACGGGCATCCCAGCAAATACGACGGTAACAGGCGTCAGCGGGACCAATATTTCTATCAGCGCCGCAGCTACCGCGACGGCAACGCTCGTGCCGGTAACGTTCTTTAATACCGGTACCGCCGATATCCCAGTGCCCTACAACAAGGCACCTGGCGGGGATGTGGCGAATACAATCATAAATCTGGTTTAGTTGGAAGAACTGCGGTACAGGATTTGAACCAGCAGCCGCCTCAGGCAACCGCAGTCCAGTAAGATTATAGCCTATGTCCTTCCCGCCATTCAATATCGGCATAACGCCGGGGCCGCTCTCGTCCTATGCGCCTGGCTGCGTGAGTTCCGAGTACAGAGGATCTCCCAACTTCCTCGCATGGCTCACCGCGAACCTCCAATTGTTCCAGGACGGCATCAACTGCATGTTGCAGTTCGATGCGGCCTTTGGGCTCCTGACCGCCGTCGGCGCGCAGTTGGATGTCCTCGGCGTCATCGTTGGCCAAAATCGCACGGTGGCCTTCCAGCCGCGCTTCGGCATTAGTCCAGTGCTGGACGACAATACCTATCGGCTGCTACTGCGCGCCCGCGTTTGGCAGAATCATTGGGACGGTCGCCTTACGAGCCTTTGGAAAGGCTGGTATAACCTGTTCCCAGGTAGCGGGCTTCTGATCCAAGATAACCAGAACATGACAGTTTCATTTCTGGCGGGCTTAACTACTTCTACTCTTGTACAAGACCTTATCCTGAATGGATACATAATTCCGCGTCCTCAAGGGGTGTTGTATTCAATTGCGCTTCTGACGAGCGGCTGGAATACTGGTCAATGGAACGCTTTCCAATATGGTTCCCTCGCAGTGCCGCAGATTACTAGCAATGCCCCTGAAACTTCGGGGTTAACCTGGGCCACTATAGGAACAACTTGGGCAGCAGAAACGGGAACATGGGAGAATCCGTAGGAGGAACGA
>CAIYET010000220.1 GCA_903925285.1 Candidatus Hydrogenedentota bacterium
CGGCATCCGCGACATGAGCCTCATCAACACCGCGCCGAACGACCGCCTGCCGATCCACACCTGCATCGAGGCGCACGACGACGCGCTCATTCAGGAAGCGATCCTGCGCGAGATACGACGCGAGGGACAAGTCTTTTTTCTGCACAACCGCGTACAGACCATCCTGTCCGTCGCGGAACACATCCGCAAACTCGTCCCGACGGCGCGCATCGCCATCGCGCACGGCCAAATGCCCGAACACCACCTCGAAGACGTCATGTCGGCCTTCATCCGCTACGAGATCGACGTGCTCGTCTGCACGACGATCATCGGTTCCGGATTGGATATCCAGAACGCCAACACGATCGTCGTCGACCGGGCCGACCGCTTCGGGCTGGCCGAATTGTACCAACTGCGCGGACGCGTCGGACGCTACAAACACCGCGCATTCGCATATCTGCTGATCCCCGGAGACCGCGTGCCCTCGGAAGACGCGCAGAAACGACTCAAGGCCCTCGAAGAATTCTCGTCGCTGGGTTCCGGGTTCCGCATCGCAATGCGCGACCTCGAAATTCGCGGCTGCGGCAACATCCTCGGCGGCCAACAACACGGCCACATTGTGTCGGTCGGCTACGAGACGTACGCCCAACTCCTGCGCGAGGCCGTGGCCGAGATTAAGGGCGAACCAATCGTGCATCGCGTTATGCCGCCCTTCGACGTCGCCATCGAGGCCCACATCCCCGAAGCCTACGTCCCATCCGAAGCGCAGAAGATCACGATCTACAAACGCATCGCGGGCATCTCGACCGCCGACGACGCACGCGAAATGCAAAGCGAACTCGCCGACCGATTCGGAAAACCGCCCGCGCCCGTCCGTAGACTCATCGATATCATGCGCGTGCGCGCGCTCGGCGCCGACGTGGCCGCGAAAACCATCACCGCGACACGCGAATCGATCAAAATCGAATTCGAAACCCCGCGCATCGTTAACAAGGCAAAAGTCCTGCTCGCAGAACAATTCGGACGTCGCGCAGGCTTCTCCACCGCCGCCAAGCCCGCGATTACCTTCGCCCTTGCACTGAACGACGATCCAATCCAATGCGCCGAACAACTCCTCGTATTTCTCGCGGAACTGTGACGCTGCCCGCTCGTACGAAAAGTTGAAAAAAGATGCCAGTCCGTGCAGTCTTGCGGTCAACGCGACACCAACGATGCAGGATGGGAACTATGCGATACTCCAGGAATACGCAAGAATCGCCGTCATGGGCGCGGTTCCTCGTCTTGGCGGTGCAGATGGCTTTAGTTCTCTTGTACCTGTATACGCCTTTCAGCCGCTTAACCGTAGTCCCATGGCTGACAACAGGCGCCATGTCCTTTGTCCTCTTCTTTCAGTTGGCACAATGGATACTGATGCGTTATAACGCCGCCCATGCACCCATTTTCGGCGAAAGCGCCGTACTGCGAGATGATGATTACCGCCTGAGTCCAGTCACATTGATTGTTGCGGCCCGGGATGAGGAAGAGGCGCTCGAAGGCGCGGTTGCGTCAATGGCCGCGCAAGATTACCCGGCCCTTCGCGTAATCTGTGTCGACGATCATTCCTCCGATGCCACCCCCACGATCCTCGACCGGCTGGCCGCCCAGTTTCCCAACCTCGAGGCGCTCCATGACCCGCCCCTTCAACCAGGGTGGATGGGGAAACAGAACGCATTGTGGTGTGCGGCCCAACTGGCGTCGGACGACGCGAAGTGGCTGCTCTTTACCGACGCCGATATCGTGTTCGGGCGCACGATTCTGCGCGATGCCGTTGTACATGCGGAAAAGAACGGCCTCGATTTTCTGACATGCATCCCGTGGATCGAGGCGAATTCGCTGCTCGAAAAACTCTTACTGGGCGCGCAGTGGGCCAATCATTTCGCCTTGGACAATCAAGTCAATCTCAACGACCCGGCGGCCCGTGCGGTCGGTATTGGCGCATTCATGCTAGTACGCCATGACATCTATTTCAGGTGTGGCGGACACGTCGCCATCGCCGATGACCCCGTCGACGATGCCGCGCTAGCGATCGTGGTCAAGAAGGCCGGCGGCAAGATGGGATTCGGGCGCGCGGGCAAACAACTCCGCTGCCGCCAATACGGCAGCCTCCGCGAAACCATACGCGCCACCGTCCGAAAGCAACGCATCAATCAGGAAGATCGTCGTCATCACTTCCTTGCCGCAATCGAATTCCAGTTGCTGCAATGGGTCTTGCCGGCCCCATTGTCGATCGCCGCGATTGCCGTCCAAATTCATCACGGGACATTCAGTTGGGGCCTGTCCGCTTTCTCATTGGCGGCCGGCGCGACCTACCTGTTGGACGCCGCGTCGCTTTCGCAGGCCCGCACGATTTGTTCCCTACCACGGACGGCCCTCGCGTTAAGCCCCGTACTCGGCCTGATACGGATTTACATAAGCGCCGCCGCACTGTGGGGCGCTGTGATGCAAAAACCATTGAATTGGCGCGGCCGA
>CAIYET010000221.1 GCA_903925285.1 Candidatus Hydrogenedentota bacterium
GGACTCTTTCGCGTGCCGATCCCAAACTATGATCGCCGGGCGTTTCGCGAGGCGTTCGTCAACGCCCTGGTGCATCGCGATTACTCCCAACTCGGCGCGGTGCATGTGCGCCTTGACGACGATGGTTTGACCCTTTCGAGCCCGGGCGGGTTTGTCGAAGGGATCAACCTGAACAACCTCTTGGTGGCCGCGCCGCGTTCCCGGAATCCCCTTCTGGCCGATGTGGTCAAGCGCATCGGACTCGCCGAACGAACCGGCCGCGGTATTGACCGGATTTATGAAGGCATGCTGCGATACGGCCGGCCGGCGCCCGATTACGCGATGTCGGACACCTCCTCGGTGGTGCTCATGATGCACAAGTCCGACGCCGACACCGCGTTTCTGGAGATGATCCTGCGGCACGAGGAGCGAACCGGAACCGCTATGCCCCTTGACAGCCTGATCATTCTCTCGCGACTCCGGCACGAACGCCGTCTGACAACGCCAGATCTGGCCGCGGATACGCAAAAAAGCGAGCAGGTGACCCGTACGGCACTCGAAAAACTGGTAGAGGCCGGTCTGGTCGAGGCCCATGGAACAGGCCGTGGCCGTTCCTACACGCTCAGCGCCAATGTTTATCGGAACGTCGGGCAAAAGGCAGCCTACGTCCGGCAGGCCGGATTCGATGTCATTCAGCAGGAGCAAATGGTCTTGGCCTATCTCGCCAAGCACGGTTCCATTAAGCGTGCCGACGTGGCGGACCTTTGCAGAATCAGCCCGTTTCAGGCGACCCGTCTCTTGAAAAGGTTGGCTCAGGAAGACAAGATCACCCCGAAAGGGAAAGGCAAAGGCACAGTTTATGAGCAGCGCTCGTAAAATACGTGCGCGCTCGTATTTTATGAGCGGTATTAGCGGCGCGCACGCAAGTCCGTGCGGTCATCGCAAATACATGCGCTCGCTTATGCGCCCGTCGAATAAGCATGCCGCGGAAACGCAGGAGTTGCAGGAAACTGCGCCTTTTGGATTGAGTCAGTGTCATTTTCCGGCCAGCGGAAATATGCCATCCACAGAGCCCAATGTGCCATCCTCGCGAATTGGGGGCACGAAATGGCTAGGGCACGTTCCGGATATGCGAACGACGTAAAGATTCGGCGCATCCTTGCCGTCAATTACCGAGTTTCATCTTCCATGTAAGGGGCGCGCGGCGACTGGGTGTATAATGACAGCCAGTGGTCTTGTTTGAATCTGGCGTCTTGTATTCTCCTGGAATGCGGGTTTTGGGTGCCGCGCGGCGTCCAGGATTCGCGATGCGGATGGCATCGCGTACGGTTGAAAGATAGGTAGTCGTCTTGCCACACTGCGAACGCTTGAATTGGTGGCATATTCAAGGAGAAGGGAAATGGCGGGTGAACTTCCCGATAGCGAGCGGCTCGTACGAGAGGTCGAGTCCCTCCGGCAGCGCGTGACCGAGTTGGAGTCGGAATCGCTGGACGTTACGCGCACCTTGGCGGAGACTAAGGCAAGGCTGAAAGAATGCCAGGATGGTTTCCTGACTCTGATGGAGACCATTCAGGAAATGGTGTCCCGTCTCCGCCCGGACAGCACCTACGTCTATGTTTCTCCAGCGTGTACACGTCTCTTCGGTTACTTACCTGAGGATTTGATTGGGCGAAAGGCTTACGATTTCATTCACCCGGAAGACGTGTCGACAGTAATGGCGGCGGCACATCGTACCCTTGAGACGGGAACCCCGGATGCGGGCGAATACCGCCATCTGACCAAGGATGGGGTCTGTGTGTGGGTGTCGACGACTTGGCGAGTGATTGCCGGAAGCCAGATAGACGAACCGAAGGAAATCGTCTGCGTGGTTCGTGATATCGCGGCGCGCAAACAGTCGGAGGAGGCGCTGCGCGCGAGCGAGGAACGGTTCCGTTTCGCGGCACTGTGTTGCAGTGATTTCATCTATGATCGGAATCTCGGAACCGGACGGGCACTGTTTTTCGGCGGTGTTGACGAATGCCTTGGGTATGCGCCCGGCGACTTTCCTCGCACGCTTGCTGGGTGGATGGAGCAAATTCATCCCGGAGATCTATCTCGCGTAATGGAGGCCATTCGCAGCTCATTCGAGCGTGGCGACCGGTATGACCTGGAGTATCGCCTTCGCCGAAGCGATGGGGCCTATGCCGATTGGTGGGATCGAGGCATCGTACTCGCTGATGTCAGGGGGAACCCTGTCAGGAACATTGGCGCCGCTCAGGATGTTACCGAACGCAAGCGCGTCGAGGAGGCGCTACGGGAGAGCAGTAGCCGTTATCGTGCCTTTTTCGAGCATGGGCCGGACGGAGTCGTAATCTTAGATCCGGAGACGGCCAGATTCATCGAGTTTAATGATCGCGCGTGCCAGCAGTTGGGGTATTCCCGCGAGGAGTTTGGTCGACTGCAGGTGTTCGATATCGAAGCAGCGGAAACGGCTGACGAGACATTTGTCCACATCCAGAATATAGTGCGCGAAGGGCACGACGATTTTGAGACCCGGCAACGGACCAAACAAGGGGAAATCAGAGACGTCCACGTGACGGCGCAGATAATTGAGGCTGGTGGACACACTACGTACCATTGTGTCTGGCGCGACATCACCGAGCGCAAGCGGGCGGCGGAGGCGTTGCTGAAGACCGAGAGGCATCTTCGTTCTGTCATTGAGGCAAGTCCAGTTCTCCTGTGGGAACTGGACAGCGCGGGCAGCATTTTGCTTTCGGAAGGCAATGCGCTGGCCCAATTAGGCTTGAAGCCGGGAGAACTGGTAGGGCGATCTGTGTTCGAATTCAGCAGGGATGATGTTGAAGCGCTCGCGCTCATACGGCGCGGTTTGGCTGGCGAGAAGTTTACGGCAGATGTCTCGGTAGGCGGCAGATATTGGCAAAACCATTATATCCCTCGGCGCGATGATCATGGGAATGTCGTCGACCTTATTGGCATTTCAACGGACATCACCGAGCGCAAGCAGGCGGAACTAGAGAAGCAATTGATTCTGGACCTTTCCCTCGACCTGATATGCATCGCTGGCGTCGACGGTTATTTCAAGTACGTGAACCCGGCGTGGGAGCGTTTCCTCGGCTATTCCAGGGAAGAGCTGCTGTCGAAGCCATTTCTGGCATTCATCCATCCCGAGGATCACGGCAAGAATGACGCCGAGGTCGAGAAGCTGACGAAAGGGGAGCTGACAATCGGATTCGAGAACCGTCACATTCACAAGGACGGGACCCTCAGGACAATCTCCTGGGTGGCACAGATTCATCCTGGCACAGATCTGCTCTTCTGCATGGGGCACGACATCACCGACCGCAAGCGGGACGAGGAGGCATTGCGCAAATCTTATGATCTGCTGGATACAACCTTCGATACTTTGAACGACGCCGTATTCATCCTCGACGAGAAATCGGTGGTAGTAGACTGCAACCGGGCAGCTTCGCAGATTTTCGGCTATCGTCAGGATGAGATGCAGGGACAAACGACCGCGTTTCTGCACATTGACGAATCAGTCCTGGCAGAGTTCCGGCAACAGCTATATTCCGCCATTGAAGCGAAGGGGAGGCTGGATCAGTTTGAATTCAGAATGAAGCGAAGGGACGGAACGATATTTGCCACCGAGCACAGTGTCTTACCGCTCGCAAATGTTCAAAGCAGGCGTTGGGGTTGGGTAAGTGTTGTCCGCGACATCACCGAGCGCAAGCGGGCCGAGGATGCGTTGAATGCGAATCATGAGCAGTTGCGGGCACTGGCTTCAGATCTGGCGCAAGTCGAGGAACAAGAACGCCGCCGTATCGCGGCGTACTTGCACGACGAGATTTGCCAATTACTGGCTGCCGTCCGGGTGAAGTTAGGCGCTTGGAAGGCCAGGAACCCGTCGATGAATGCGCCCGAATTGCTCTCGGATATCGAACGGACGATCGACCAAACTATCGACGACACGCGTTTGGTGACCTATGAGCTCAGTCCGCCGATACTATTTGAACTGGGCCTTGGACCCGCCTTAGAGTGCCTTGGCGAGCGGCTATGCGAGGAACACGGCATCGTATTCGAGTTCCGCGATGAAGGCCAAACCAAGTCGCTTTCGGAGGGCTTGGCCAGTGCGCTATACCGGATCGCGCGGGAATTGCTGATGAATGTGGTGAAACACGCCCAGGCGAAACACCTGTCCGTCTCAGTGGCCCTTATGGCCGACGCCGTGCAGGTCGTCGTTGAAGATGACGGCAAAGGGTTCAATGTGTCGCAGCGCACTGGTGAGGTCCTGCGCACAGGCGAACATTTTGGTCTGTTCGGTATACGCGAACGGATTCTCTACTTCGGCGGTTCGTTGAAACTCGATTCCACTCCGGGTCGCGGAACACGCGCAACCGTTGCGGTGCCTCTGGACAAACCGGTAGTAACGCGGAAAGGTGATTTGACATGATGCTGCGCATTCTACTGGTGGACGACCACCGGATTTTGCGGGAAGGTCTGCGCGCGTTGCTCTCCACCGAGGACGATCTTGAATTGGTCGGTGAAGCTGCGGATGGACAGGCGGCGATCGATCTTACCCAACAATTGCATCCGCATGTTGTGGTGATGGACATCGGGTTGCCCGACATCAGCGGGATCGAGGCAACCCGGAAGATCCTTGAAACCAACCCGGATGTGAAAGTGATAGGTCTTTCCATTCACAGTGATCGCCGCTTTGTCGTGGGCATGCTGGCTGCGGGTGCGAAAGGATACCTGCCCAAGAACTGCGCCTCCGAGGAACTCGTCAAAGCAATCCGTGAAGTCGGCGGCGGGGGCATATACATCAGCGAGCAGCTCAAGGGCATCGTGCTTGAGGATTACGTGCGTCAAGTCCAGTCGAAAGAGCAGCCCGCCGTGTCGACGCTTTCGGATCGAGAACGCGAAGTGCTGCGCCTGTTGGCCGGCGGACAGGACCTGAAACAGATCGCGGCATCTCTCGGGTTGAGCTACAAGACCGTAGAAGGCCACCGGCAACATATCACAGAAAAACTGGGCATGCGATCCGTGGCCGATCTGACGCGGTTCGCCATCCGCGAGGGGCTAGTGTCGCTCGACGCTTGATTCCCCGTGAGTTGCCCCGTGTCCGGGCGGCGATCAAACATTTCGGTATAGGGGAA
>CAIYET010000222.1 GCA_903925285.1 Candidatus Hydrogenedentota bacterium
AATCGACATGAGAATCAAACCGAATTCGCGGAAGTTGACCGAGTTGGAATCCGTTATTATGGATGCGGTATGGACCCTCGAGCAGGCCACGGTGCGGGATATCCAGGAACACCTCAAAGCGGTCCGGCCCATGGCGCGCAATACGGTGTTGACCATGATGGGCATTCTGCGGGACAAGGGATTCCTCAGCAGCGTCCGCGAGGGGCGCACAGATTTGTACCGTCCCACCGTATCGCGTGAACAGGTAAGCGGTCATTTGCTTCGTGACGTCATGAACCGCTGCTTTGCCGGTTCCGCACATGCGCTGGTTAGCCAACTCCTCGATTGCGGCGATATAGATTCAGAGGAGATCAAGGCCATTCGTAGGGAATTAACCCGTCGTCTCAAGGACTAAGGTCGCGAGAGGAGACATCCCATGGACACCGCAATTACGTTGCTCAATGAATCAGGCCGATGGCTTGTGGCGCAGCTTGGGCGCATGAGCGTCGAGTTGGCCATTCTGGCGGGAATCGTGCTGATTGCTTTATATGTCCTGCGCGTGAAATCGCCGGCCTTGCGCCACCTTTTCTGGGGACTATTGCTGGCCAAGCCGCTGGTCACGTTCCTCGTGGCATCTCCGTTGTCGCTGTATGCGTTCCTCTGGCCTCCGTTACCGGAAGTCTTTATTACGCAGACGCCGGTGTCTGTCCAGATGGAGAGATTGCCGTTTGAACATCCCGTCCCGCCCGTGTCCATGCCCGACGCATCGTCTTCCATTGAGACGCCAAGGCCAGAAACGCCGCCTTTCTGGCGTCAGATTGACCGCTATGGGCTTGTATCGGCAATCTGGATGCTGGTGGCGTCTGTGCTTGGCTTGCGCCTGTTACTTGGCTGCGCCTATGTCGCCTTTTTACGGAGCACGGCCCTGACGCAACGGGATGGCCCCCTCGCCGAGCTTGTTGCCGAGGCGGGAAGTCCGCTACGCATGCGGCGCCGGGTGCGCATTGCCACGACACGGGTTGCGCACGGGCCGGTCTTGGCGGGCATCTTCCGCCCGGTTATTCTGTTGCCCGAGAGCATGGCCGGGGCGCTCACGCCGAAGCAGCTCAAATTGGTCATCACGCATGAATTGGCCCATGCCAAACGCTGGGACAATCTCGTCCTCCTCGTCCAGCGCCTTGCCGAAATGTTCTTCTTCTTCCATCCCGTAGTCTGGCTCTGCGGCTGGATGATGCGGCGCGAGGCCGAGGCGGCCTGCGACGACATGGTGATATCGGCCTACGGGGACGCGGACGGCGCGGGCGCGGCGGCGTACGCCGACAGCCTGACCCGTGTGGCCGAGATGAAATGCGGCATCACACACCGGCTATTAGTCAACACCTTCGCCGCCGCCGAGTCGAACTTCAACCGTCGTATCCGGCGCATCCTCAGCGGGCGAAGGGGCAGGATGACCCTGTGGCTCAGTGTGGCTACGGGTGTGGCTCTCATTCTCATCGGCGTGTTGGGTTTGCCAACGGTGTCTTCCTCACCCAAAGACAAATCACAGGAGTCACAGGCGACAAGCCCTCAAACCGAAGCGACAAAACTCCCTGCGGATCTGTCTTCCGCTCTGCAGGGGCCGGAGAAAGAGGTTCTTCTGGCCAAAATCCGCAGTCAGTATACGCGGATTCAAAACTTGCGCGTTGACACACGCGTAGACGGCCACTTTGCGGACGGATCAAAGCCAGACGGTTCCATGGATTTGACATGGGGTTTGAGCGGGGAAAAGCGCTACAATTCCGAGTCCGACATTTGCCCTCCCGGCGGGAAGTCAAACGGGCAACAGCGAATTGCCGTTTGGAACGGCAAGATGTTTTCCAACTACAATTCCTCGTCGAACACGTGTTATACGATCCCGCCCGCCGAGGGCAACAAGTCGCCCAAGGTCGGGGCCTTCAGCAATTACGCGTATTTCGTCGGTGAATTAGCAACCGAGGAAACATTGGTGCAACTTTTTGACCGGATCCCTCTCGAAAAGTTGATCGTCCAGCCGGACTCGTCCGGCCAGCTATTCATCTTGTCCACCGAAGCGGCCATCCCAGATTTCCGCTTCTCATGGTTGCTCGATCCGGATCGCGGGTGGGTTGTCAAAGAGGTAACCGTTGAACTTCCAAAACCCGGCAAAGTCGGAGGGTATTGTGTGCTTTTCCGTGAGGTGGTTAATGACATTAAGGAGGCGCTGCCGGGCATCTGGCTGCCAACAGCTTCAACGGGAACGAGTTGCGATTTTGAAGAGAAGACCACCTACAGCGCCAAAACACACGTGACAAGACTGGATGTCAACGATCCCGAAACTGAGAAACTTTTCGACTTTGCGCCTCCGAAGGACTGTAAGTGTTATGACGGTTCGGCCATGGTGAAGGGCTATTACAGCATTGCAACTATAACGAACGGTTTACAGCAACAATCAAAGCTCCCCGCCGAGGGCAAACCTTCAGAACAAGCTTCTGACCAACCGCCCATCGACGCTTCCGCCCCTTGGCAAACGGCGTTTGATCAAGTCTACTCCCTAAAGGATGGCGAGGTTCTCAAGCGGATTGCCCCGCCGTTCATCCCCGAGCGGATGGACTGGTATCGCGCGGAATTCCCAGGTCAAGCGGCATCAAGCCCTGAAGGTCCGCCACTCTGCGTTACGATGTCATGGGACAAGCGTATGGTCGGTATGACGGCAACGTTTACTTGCGATCCCACCACGTTGATGCTGGAACACGTGTTCCAAAGTCTCACCGGCCTTTCATTGAATCACGTGATGATCCCCTCGGACCTGCTGAAACTGGAAGTTCCCGGCGATTGGATTGTGCGGGACGGAGCCGACACTGAAACGATCATCAAAGAACTCGCGAGGATCCTCCACGACGAACTGAACTGCGACGCCCAGTTTACAAAAGTAGACATGCCGCGCGAAGTCATCGTGGCGTCGGGCGCTTACGCGTTCACACCCCTTCCTGACGTGAAGGGAAACAAAGAGATCCATCTCTTCGCCGATGTCTTCGACCCAAACAGTGGAGCTGGCAGTTCTGCTGGGAAGACGATTCCGGAATTCCTGCGCACGTTCGAGGATCGGATCGGCCAGCGAATCATTGATGAAACAACACCCTCCGCCGACAAGACAGAGTACATTCGCTTTCACCCCACGAAGTCTTTCAACGCGGCACGCGCTAAAGCGCTGGCAGAAAAGGATGGGAAAGATCTGGAACGTCTACGGAATCTGTTTCTTGCCAACGTTGCCAAACAGACCGGATTTCAGTTCCGAATCGAGCAACGTAGTGTCCCCATCTGGGTTTTCACACGCAATGGCGCCACGCCTGCAGCCACTTCCGCGCAGAGTTCAAGAGAGGCAGCAAACAAGCCTCAAGAACAGGCTTCTGTTCAGGCGCCCAACGATGCTTCCGCCTCTTGGCGCACGGCGTTCGATCAGGTGTATTCGTTAAAGGATGGCGAGGTTCTCAAGCGGATTGCCCCGCCGTTCATCCCCGAGCGGATGGAGTGGTATCGCGCGGAAAATCCAGGCCAAGCGGCCTCGATACCCGAAGGCCCCCGCTACTTGGCGATTGCATGGGACAAGCGTATCGTCCGCACGACGCAATCGTTTGGGCGCATGCCGGAGGGTCCGGTGATTCTGGGAGAAGTCTTCAATACCCTTACCGGCCTTTCGTTGGATTACTTGGAGGTTCCCGATGGCCTGCTGACTCTTGCAATTCCCGGTGACTGGGTTGTGCGGCACGGAGCCGAAACGGAAACGATCCTCAAAGAACTCGCGCGGATCCTCCACGACGAACTGAACTGCGACGTCCAGTTTACGAACGCTGACATGGAACGCGAAGTCATCGTGGCATCCGGCACTTACGCTTTCACACCTTTTCCAGACGTGAAGGGAAACGAGGAGATTCATGTCTTCGCCGATGTCTTCGATCCCAACAGCGGAGGCCAAACCCTCAGCGGGACAATGACGCGGGATTTTTTGGAGAACCTGGAGAAGCAGGCGGGCCAGCGAATCGTCAATGAAACAACACCCTCGACTGACATTCTCAAACCCGTTCATTTTTACCCCATGCAGTCCCTCAATGAGGCACGAGTTAAAGCGGTGACAGAAAAGGACGGGAAAGATCTGGAACGTCTGCGGGGCCTACTGCTTGCGAACGTTGCCAAACAAACTGGGATCCGGTTCACCATCGAGCGGCGAAGTGTCCCCGTCTGGGTTCTCGCAAGCAGTGCCGTTGCGCCCCATCGCCCCAACTGAGACGACCTCCGCGCAGGAGTCGCTTCCGGAATCCCCGAAAGCAGGGGGCGCCGGTATGACCGAGGGCTTGTGTTATCTCAGGCTTCAGGCCTCAGGAACCGAGTGTTTCATCCTTCATCTTCCGTCCGAGCTATTCCGTGAAGAATGGGTACTTACGGCTGATTACTCGCAGACTGACAGTCTGCGCCACAGTTCAGATCGAATAGTTCACGAGTGTCCATTCAACCCCAATATGTTGTATAAATCGGGAAGGTCCGCTTCCTCGAACTACGAATTATGCGAACGGCTCGAATGGAAAAGGGCTTGACAAATCAGGATCAAGTTGCTATACTCGCCGAAATCCGAAGAGGGATAATAGTTGGATTGTAGTGGGTAAAGTGTATTGCATAGCAAACATAACCATCACAGGTAGCACTGAATCGCGGAGATGAAAGGAGGGATGCAGCGGACAGGATAACACTCCGAGGGCTATCGCGTGATGATGCGTTAAAGATCGATAAATTGAATAGGAAAATACGCCTGGAATACAGGCGCCATGGATGGTGGTCGTTAGGCCGCCAACATGTGAGGAGAAAGTCATACCATGAAGAAAAGCATCGCATTGCTTATTGTTGTTGCAACAGTTGCGCTGGCCGTGCCGGCGTTTGCTGAACTGCAAAATGTAGTGGTCGGCGGACAGATCCGCATCCGCAGCAATTACACCGATTACGGCGATACCGGCGCTTCCATGCTTGGACGCTGGCGGTTGTTCGGCCCGCGCCACGAAATCTGGTCTTTAGGCGCTAATTCTGACACGTTTACCGAACAGCGCACGCGCCTCAACGTTCGTGCAGACTTTACGGACAACGTCAGCGCGTTCATCGAACTGGACAGCTACGGTAACTGGGGTGAAGGCTTCCGGTCGAACTATCTGACCGGCGTCGACTCCCGCCCGACCGGCGACAGCAGCGTTGAAGTGTATCAAGCCTACATCGAAGCGAAAGAGATCATGGGCACGGCGTTGAAGGCCCGCATCGGTCGTCAGGAAATCAAACTGGGTAGTGGCTGGCTCGTCGGCACCGGCGAGAAAGCCCCGTATTTCTACGGCCTCTCGTTCGACGCGGTTCGTCTGACTTACGCGACGGACAAGTTCAGCGTCGACGCCATCGCGGCGAAGCTGAAGGAAAATAGCCCGACATACGAAGACGGCGACACCGATTTGTATGGCTTGTACGCCAGCTACCTCGGCATCGAGAACATCACGCTGGATGCTTACGCGTTGATGATTCGTGACGCTTCGCTTGCGATCACCCTCGACACCTACACGTTCGGCCTCCGCGGAGCCGGTACGTTTGGTGCCATCGATTTCGATGCTGAAGCTGCGTATCAGTACCTTAACTGGGACCATACTTTTGCCAATTACAACTCGACGGATTACTTCGCGGCCACCGCGGAAGTTGGCTACACGTTCGATATGACGTGGACCCCCCGTCCGTTCGTTGCTGGCGCATTCTTCGAAGGAGACGAGAAAGGCAGCTTTAATCGCCTGTTCTCCGATAAGAGTTACAGCAAAGTCATCGAAGGTAGCTTGCTCAATGGCAAAGATATGACCAACTTCTGGACAGCGGTTGCTGGTGTGAGCGCGATGCCGACCGAAACCATCAAGTTGCAGTTGAGCGGTTCCTATATGAGCCTCTTTGACGAACGTGGCAGAGATGCTTCCCTCGGTTGGGAACTGGATGCCAGTGTGGTGTATAACTACACGCAGGATCTGGCTGTCAAGGCTGGTTATTCGCACCTGTTCGTGGACGACTCTGGAAGTCTTCAGGGCAGTTATGGAACAACCACCTTACGGAATTCGGCTTTGATGCTTCATGTGGACGACATCAACTACTTTTACGTGGAGACCAAGTTGTCGTTCTAAGGTCTATGCGTAAGGTAGGGCAAGAATATGAAAACCCCTGCGGATCTCCGCAGGGGTTTTCACATTTTGTGAACCCAAACGGCCCAACCGATGAACCTAAAAAGGAAGTCGGAATTCAGGAGTCGGTCATCAGGGTACGGGGTGACAGCCTGGCTCATGATGACTAGGATGAAGGCGAGAAGGGAGTACCGTACGAAGTGTTGCTATCCACGAACGTGTCGGGGCGCGCATGGCGTGTGCATTTTTCCGGGATTGGCGGCGCCGCGATGGTGGCGGGAGCACGGCTGGCCATTGAGGCGGGCTGCGAGGTGCGCGGGAGCGACAACCTGCTATATCCGCCCACGTCGGAGATGGTCGCGGCGTTGGGGGTACAGATTTCGGAGGGATATCGTCCCGATAATCTGGATTGGGAGCCAGATCTTGTCGTCATCGGAAACGCGTTGAGCCGGGGCAATCCGGAAGTCGAAGCGGCGCTTGACCGGAAGCTGCATTATGTCAGTCTCGCCGAGTGGCTGAAGGACGCAGTACTGCGGGCACGGCGCCCCGTGTCCGTTTGCGGCACGCACGGCAAGACGACGACGACTGCGCTCGCGGCGTATCTGCTCGACCGCACCGGTTTCGCGCCAGGCTACCTGATCGGCGGGCAACCACTTGATTTCGCGCACTCGGCCCGGCTCGGCGCGGAGGGCGCACCGTTCGTTATTGAAGGCGACGAGTACGACACGGCGTTCTTCGACAAACGCGCCAAGTTTTTCCATTACATCCCCGAAATTGCCATCGTGACGTCGGTCGAGTTCGACCACGGCGACATCTATCGCGACCTCGGCGAGATCGAGCGCGCGTTCGAGTGGATGCTTCGGCAAATCCCGCGCCGCGGATGGCTTCTGGCATGTACGGACCAACCTGGTGCGGCGGCGTTGGTCCCCCACGCTCCGTGCTACACGGCGACGTACGGCTTTGCGGCGGACGCAAACTGGCGCGGCGAATGGGACGGCACGTTTCGCGAGGGTCTCGCGCATCTCGCAGTGTTTCGCGAGGGACAGTTCTGGACGGAGATAGACGTTCCGTTGGCGGGTCGGCACAATCTGCTCAACGTGCTCGCAGCGGTTGCGGCTGCCGGGACGCTCGGTGCGTCGCCCGATGCCATTGCGTCAGCCATGCCGATGTTTCGCGGCGTGCGTCGGCGCATGGAAGTGTTTCTCGAATCGCGCGGCATGATTTTCGTCGACGATTTCGCGCACCATCCCACGGCCATTCGCGAGACCATCTCCGCCGCGCGTGGGCGCTGGCCGGATCGTCGCCTGCGCGTGCTGTTCGAACCGCGCTCGAACACGACAGTCACGAACAGGTTTCAGGACGAGCTTATGGCCGCCTTTGGGCAAGCGGACGAGGTCTGGCTCGGTCCTCTCCATCGCGCCCAACGCATTGCGGACAACGAGCGGCTCGACCGCGAGGCGTTGGTCGCCGAACTCCGGAGACGCGGCGTGCAGGCCGATTACAGCGACAACATCGAACAATTGGCTCGCGATATTATCGAGGGCGGAAGGCCGGGCGACCTTGTGCTCATCATGAGCAACGGAGCCTTCGGCGGCATCTACCGGCGATTCCGGAAACTGCTGGATTAGGCTTTAGGCTTTAGGCTGTAGGCTGTAGGAAGGAAGCCTAAAGCCTAAAGCCTTTTTCATCCTTCATCCTTATTTGCGAAGTCAGGTACTAAGTTGGAGTACAATCGGTTCGTGTTTCAGGAGTCTGCGAGAAAGCAGCGGGGGCGTATCCTGCGCTGGGTTCGTGGCGCGGTCCGCTGGAGCGTGGCGTTGGCCGTGTTGCCCGCGCTCTTGCTGGTGGGAACGGAATACCTGTTGCGTGCGGCGGGATTCGGGCATTCGACGCAGTTCTTCCTCGTGAAGCATTTTGACGGGCAAACGTACTACGTCACACACAAGGATTTTTTTCAACAGTTTTTCGCGCTGCCCATCGATGACATGTGGACGGACGCCGAGACGCTTGTCCCGGCCACGAAGCCGAAGAATACTTACCGGGTTGTGGTGCTGGGCGAATCGGCGGCCTTGGGCGTGCCGCCGGATTTCGCGTTTGGTTTCGGGCGCGTCCTCGAAACGATGTTGCGGGCCACGTTTCAGAATACGGCTTTCGACGTATATACCTTCGCGCAGCCGGCGGTGGATTCGTATGTGAACGAGGCGATCGCCCGGGCGTGCGTGGTCATCAAGCCGGACGCGTACGTGCTCTACATGGGCAACAACGAGGTCAACGGGCCGTTTGGTCCTCGAGCGCCGATGAAAAACGGGAAACCGTGGCCGTTGTGGCTGGTTCGCGCGCGGATGTGGATGACGGACCTGCGGATAGGCCAGTTGGTCGCGGGCCATGGGCGCGTTCCGTGGCATGCGCCGGAAAGCAAGGCCGATCAGACGATCCCGATGAACGACCCGCGTTTGGGTGTTGCCGAGAAGCATTTCCGGCGCAACATCGAGGATATTTGCGAGGCGGGCGTTGGCGCGGGCGCGAAAGTCCTGGTTTGCACGGCAGGATGCAATCTGCGCGACTGGAAACCGACGCTTTCTTCGACGCGCATCGACCTCGCGCCCGGAAAACGGACGCAATGGGAAGCGTTGTATCAAAAGGGCGTCGAGGCGCAGGACAAGGGCGCCTTCACAGAGGCGCGGAGGATCTTCGCGGACGCGGCGGCGCTCGATGACACGCATGCGGAATTGCAGTTCCGGCTGGGCCGGTGTTGCTGGGAGACGGGCGATTATGCGACCGGGAAAGACCATTTCGTTCGCGCGTGGGACTGCGACTTGTTCCATTCGCGCGTCATGCGTTCGGTAAACGCGATTACCGAGAGCGTCGCGAAGACGCATGGCGTCCAATTCATCGACACGGCGCGGCAACTGGCCGAGAAGAGTCCCAATGGCGTCCCGGGCAATGAATTCTTCTACGACGGCGTACACCTTACATTTGCAGGCAACTACTTAATTGCTAAATATGTATTCGATAGCCTTGTGCCATTCCTGCCACCGCACGCGGAAGGCGCGGTCGCGCCGTCGGAAGCGCAATGCGCGGAGCGTTTGGGCCTGACGCCGGTCGTGCGCAAACAGCATGTCGAAGAGATGCGGCGTGCCTACAACGTGTACTGGAATCTGCCGACGTCATCCATGGAGGACACGTTGCGCGCGTTGGACGGGCAAATAGGCCCGAATCCCGTGCAGGCGCGTGCGGACGGTTATCGGCGAGCGCTCGAATTTGCGCCGCACGACCGGATCATTCGCACGCGGTATGCGGAGGCGTTGGTGGAACTGAACCAAGCAGACGCGGCACTCGAACAGGCGCGCGCGTTGCTGGCGGAGTACCCGTACCGGTGTGCGTCGCACCGGTTTCTGGCGGCGGCGCTTCAGCGTGCGGGCAAGGCGGACGAGATGCTCGATGTGTGCGTGCAGGCGGTGCGGCGGTTCCCGGACGATTCGATGCTGTTCGATTACTATGGCCAAGCGCTGGCGCAGAAGGGCGACATCGCGGGCGCGCGCGATGCGTACCGCCGAGCCATCTTGGCGAATCCCCGGTATCCGGAACCGTATAACCGGCTCGATGCGCTCTATTCGAAGAGCCGCGACGCGGACGGCCGTGCCGCGGAGTGGCGTGGCATCGTGGGCGTATGTCCCGACGCGGGGCGCGCGCATGCATGCTTGGGAATTTCGTTGGAAACGACGGGCAGGCTCGACGAGGCGATCGCATCGTATAAGAAGGCCGTGGACCTGAATCCGTTCGACCCCGCGTTCCAGATAAGCTTGGGCTTGGCCTGTCTCAAGAAAGAGGATTTTCTTCATGCGATACCGCCGTTGCAGAAGGCCCTCGAAATAAATCCGGACATCGCGGATGTGCGTCCGCTGTTGATTGACGCCCTGCGACGCGTGGCACGATACGACGATGCATGGGCCGAAGTGAGCGCATGTCGCAGTCGCGGTATCGCGATTCCTGCGGAAATTCTGGACAAATTGGTAAACCTAAAAAAGGCCGTCGGAATTCAAGAGTCAGAATTCTGACTGCCTTTTTTGGATAATTCATCCTTAATCCTTACCCGGCCATTACGGGTCGTGCGCGTGCATATAATTAGGATGTGCGACGCACTTACTATAGCCTCAGTCGTTTGAAGATGCGTTCGGGGATGTGAATGATGATGAGCATGATGTAGCGCCAGAACCATGGCACGTAGGCTATGTCCTTGCGTTTGCGGATGGCGGTGGCGACGGCTTTTCCTGCACTTTCGGCACTGGCGACCATCATGAGGCCGGGCAGTCCGAAGGTCATCTTGGTATCGACGAATCCGGGCTTGATCGTCGTGACGGATACGCCCGCGCTGAACAGCCGGTTGCGTAGTCCCTGTAAGTACGCCGACAGGCCGGCCTTGGCCGCGCCATAATGGTAGTTGCTCTGACGTCCGCGGTCGCCCGCCACGGACGAAATCACGGCGATGAATCCGCTATGGCGTTGTTCAAAAAGCAGCGCGAACGCCTCGATGATCGATACCGCCGCCGTGAAGTTCACGTCGAGCACGCGGCGCGCGCGGGTGAAATCTTTCTGCAATTCGTCCTGCGGTTCGAGCGTTCCGAAGCAGACGACTACGCCTTCGAGCGTGCCGCCCAGCATGTCGCGGCACGTCTGCACGAACGCGGGATGCGATTCGACATCGAGCGCCTCGAACGGCAGCGCCACGGCGGGGGAACCGCAACGTATACGGATATCGGTCGCGATGCGTTCGTTTTCTTCCATGTCGCGCGCGGCCAGCAGGATTGCATAGCCTTGTCGGGCAAGTTCGAGGGCTGTGGCACGTGCGATCGCCGACGTTGCGCCGAGCACCAGAACGCCTTTGCCCCATGCCGCAGCCTGGACGTGCGGAGTGCAGGTCGTCGTATTTGTACCGTGTTCATTCATGGGCCATGCCTCCCGCCTTCGGTCGCACAATGCCGAGTCTGCGCGCTAGGGACGAGGAAAAAACGCCTTGCGGATCCAGCAGTTCCGTAATCGCGCGGAATTCGTCGAGTCTCGGATACATCGCTGCGAAAGTCTCCGGAAGCGCCACGGCATCCTTCGCGCAATACAGCCGCCCGCCGTGTTCGAGTACGCCCTGGTCGAACTCGCGCAGGAGCGGCACGACGTCGCTGCGCATCGGAAGGTCGAACGATATCGTGTAGCCTTCGCTGGGATACGAGAGCAGTCCCGGCCCGCCCGGTCCCAGGCGTTTGAGCACCGCCAGGAACGAGGCGCAACCGGATTGGCTGACCCGTTCCATGAGCCGGGTCAGTCCGCATGCTTGCTCGATGGGAAAGGTGACTTGGTACTGGCAGAATCCGCGTCGTCCGTACATGCGGTTCCAATGATGGACCGAGTCGAGCGGACAAAAGTAGGTGTCGAAATCGACCCATTGCCGCTCGCGCGACGGGTGCAGCGCGTAGAAAACCTGGTTGAACAAACCGATCGAAAACGAGTTCAATGCGAAGCCCGGAAAGTCGAACGGGACCGGTTTCCCGTGCTTGGGTTTCGGCTGCAGCGGGTCACGCCGTCCCGCTGGCGCCTCGGCGCGTGCCGCGAAATTGCCGCGCATGAGCACCGAACGTCCGAGCGCGGGTCCCTTGGCCATACAATCCACCCACGCGACCGAGTACTCGTAGTTGCGGTCGGATTCCGCGAATGCGGCCAGCGTCTCGTCGATGTTTTTCGTGCGCAGGTAATCGACCCAGCAGTAGGCGGTCTCGATGCGTTTGAGGCGTATCTTTGCACTGAGGATGACGCCCGTCAGACCGACGCCGCCCACCGTCGCCCAGAAGACTTCGCCGTTTTCCTCCGGTGAACAGTTCATGATTTCGCCGGTTGCGGTGAGCAGCGTGAACTGTACGACGAATTGGCTAAAGGAGCCTTCTATATGATGATTCTTCCCGTGGATGTCGTTGGCGATCGCGCCGCCCACCGTGACGAATTTCGTGCCCGGCATCACCGGTGGAAAAAACCCGCGCGGGACGAATACATCGAGGATCTCGGCGAGACTGACGCCGGCTTCGCATTCGAGCACGCCCGATTCCGCGTCGAATGCAAGCATGCGGTTCATGCGCGAATAGTCCAGGATGTCCCCGCCGCCGTTGATGGCTGCGTCGCCGTAGCTGCGGCCCAATCCGCGCGCAACAATCGTGCGGCCCTCGCGCGCCAGGATCGGCGGGCAAACATCCGCGCACCGATCCGGACGAAATACGCGACATTCCTGCACCGGGTATCGTCCCCAGCCAGAAAGCCGTTGAAACGCGCCTGTCATACCACCTGCTCCTTTCCGCCACTTGCACGGCGTGATGTGGACATATCGTAGGCCGCACGAGAACGCGTGTCAAGGAGAAGGATGAAGGATGAAGGATGAAGGATGAAGGATGAAGGATGAAAAAACACTCAGCCTCGAACCAACTGTAAGGGTTTGGGGTTTGGCGGACCCCAAACCCCAAACCCCAAACCCCACCCCCCCTTTTACATCCTTCATCCTTCATCCTTCATCCTTTCCCCAATCGCTGCCAGCACGTCATGTACTTCGGGCCATGGATTGCCTGCTGCGACGCGGACGTGTGGCCCGCGCGGCGCCCAAGTGTTTTGGGCGGTCGGTCCGAAGATGGCCACCGTCGGGCAGCCCACCGCCGCCGCTAGATGCGTCGCGCCGCTGTCGTTGCCGATGTAGAGCGCCGCGCCCGCGAGATGGCGGGCTAGCTCGAGCGGATGTGTGGGACGTATCAGGGGATGCGCGGCGTTCCATGGCCCTTCCTCTTCGGCGGGACCAAGACACCAGACGATCCGGCGTCCTTCGTGCGCCAATGCCTTAGCCAGCGTAGCGAAACGTTCCCATGGCCAATTCTTGCGGCGTCCGCCGCTGCCTGGATGGATGATGATATCGTATGACTGCGCTGGGGCGACGGACAGGCGAAAAGGCGGCAGTTCGTCGAAACCCAAGGCGTGCGCGTAATACATGCTGGCGTGCGCGCGCCAGTCTTCAGGCGGAAGGCCTGGAAACGTCCGCACGTCTGGCACGCCACACGAACATATCGCGCGTGCCAACGTGCCATCGTCGCGCATCCACACGATGCAACGCTCGAAACGCGCCAGAAAATTCGCGATCATGGCGGTAGGCGTACTGAAGAGCGAGTCGAATCCCACGCTCTCTATATCGTGCGCTACGACGGCAATCCCGCCCGCAACCGCCAATGCCAGGCGCTCCGGTCGTCCCAACAACTCGACCGCGCCCTCGCGCGCGAGCGCCTGAATCGTCGGACACGCGAGAAGGAAATCGCCCAGCCCGCCCGTGTGTACGACCAACGTACGCCCGGCGCAAGTCTTACTCGTCATCGTTCGGCACTCCATCCAACGCTGGATTATACAGGCAAGTCCCGGCATGAAGTCTCGGAGTCGGATGCGGTATGCTGTCGGGGTAAAGGAGAATTTAGGATGCAGCGGGAACTTGAACCGGAAGTCATGGACTTGGCGGACGAAGTCGCGGCGTATGCGCAGGCGGATTTCTCGGAGGTCAACGCGGCGTTTGTCGAACGGCTTATCGAACACGCCGGGATATTGGATGCGCCGGTATGCCTCGATTTGGGAACGGGGCCGGGCGATATTCCGTTGCGGTTGGCCAAGGCGCGGCCCGGTTGGCGTATCGTAGGGAGCGACTATTCGTGGCCGATGTTGGCGACGGCGCGCGTAGCGAACGGTGGCGGGACTGTTTTCTGGCTGGGCCTGGATGCGAAAGCGATCCCGTTTCCAGATGCGGCCATCGACGTCGTCTTCTCGAACAGCATCCTGCATCACGTTCCCGATCCGATACCGCTCTGGCGCGAAATCCGGCGTATCCTGACGCCGGGCGGTTTGGTGTTCCTGCGCGATTTGGCGCGACCCGAATCGCGCGAGCGGGCAAAGGCAATTGTCGAGCGGTATGCGGGACAGGAATCGGCGCTGCTACAGGCGGAGTATTATCGCTCATTGCTGGCGGCGTTCACGGTGGACGAAGTTCGCATGCAACTCGATGCGGCGGGACTTGGATTCTTGCAGGTAGCGATGGCGTCCGACCGGCATTTGGACGTCTGGCGATTGTAGATTGCGGATTGTAGATTGTAGATTGATCGGAAGAATTCGTGCCGTTGCGAATGTTCAATCCGCAATCTACAATCTACAATCTACAATCTACAATCCGCAATTCCAACGGAGGTGTTTATGCGGATCATGTTGATGACAGATATGGAAGGCGTGTCGGGCGTGAAGAACGCCACGGAATGGCTCAGGCCGGGCGACCGCTGGTACGAGGTTGGTTGCCGGTTGTTGACGCGCGAGGTAAACGCGGCCATCGACGGATTTTTCGCGGGCGGCGCGAAATACGTGCAGGTCGCCGATGGACATGGCGCGGGCGCGATCGACATCGAACTGCTCGATGAGCGCGTCGAGTACGCGCGCGGCTGGCCGGAGGGCTGGCCATTCGGAGTCGATTCGAGCTACGACGGACTCGCGTTCGTCGGCCAGCACGCGAAGGCGTCCACGGAACTGTCTCACCTCGCCCACACGCAGAGTTTCCAATACATCGACCTTTCCGTGAACGGCGTGTCCATCGGCGAGTTCGGCCAGATGACGCTGTGCGCGTCGGAATTGGGCGTGCCGTCGTTTTTCGCAAGCGGCGATCTCGCGTTGACGGCCGAGGCGCAGACGCTGGTCCCTGGCATTACGGTATGCGCGGTCAAACGCGGCGTGATGCGCGGAACGGGCGAGGAATGCACCAAGGATGAATACGAAGCGCGTAACGCCGGCGCCGTGCATATTTCGGCTGCCCGCGTCAACAAGATCATCCGCCAATCCGCGGAAGCCGCCATCCGAAAACTCAAGAAGGAGCGTCCGCCACTTGTGCCGCTACGCGCGCCATTCGAGGCGGTCACGATTCTGCGCCCGGACAAGCACGGCGAACCCAAACGCATCTCGCGCACGCATCACGCCACGAGCTTCATCGAACTGATGCGACAACCGCTCGATCTCTAGCCGATGTGCAGTTTCGCTGGCTTCTGCCTAAAAAAAGCAGTCGGTGCAGGCAGGAATTGCCTAACGTCTTTCTAACAAAACGCGGCAACAAAGGCCGTAGGAATTCCATGGTAGGGGTGACAGCCTGTGTCATGATGACTGACGCCTGAATGCTGACGGCCATTTTTAGGTTTACGGGTGCATTCCCCAACAGCCTGCGAAACTCGATATCCTTACCGTACAGCGCCGGCAGCCGTCACACCCCGCAGTAACGCCAGCGTCCATACTGCGGTCAGACCGTTGCTTCGTCATTGTCGTAGGTGCCAAAATCCAGTTGTTCCAGCCCCGCCCAGATAGTCAGGGCAATCGAATCCGCCACGAACAATTTCATGTCGGAACCATTCGATTACGCCTTGGCAATTTTGCGATATCGGTTTCGGCGGTTGTCGAAGAGAGGACTGCCGAGTTCTTTGACGTGCCAAGTCTCATATTCACGATAGTTGCCGGTAAACCACCGCACGTAACGTTCCCCTTCGAACACGAGCAGGTGCGTACAAATGCGGTCGAGGAAGAACCTGTCATGGCTGATCACCAGAGCGCAGCCTCGAAACTCTTGGAGCGCCTCTTCCAGCATGCGCAGGGTGTTCACGTCGAGATCGTTTGTGGGTTCGTCCAGCAGCAAGACATTTCCGCCGACTTTAAGCACCTTGGCCAGATGACACCGGTTGCGTTCGCCGCCGGAGAGTTCGCTAACCTTCTTTTGCTGATCCGAGCCTTTGAATCCAAAACGGGCAAGATATTGGCGAATCGGGACCATGCGTTTGCCCAGTACGATCTCCGTGGCGCCTCCGCCGATCTCCTCGAGCAGCCCGCGGTCGCGATCCAGAGACTCGGCGCCCTGTTCGGCATACGCGAATGATACGGTCGAACCGATGGCGATGGCGCCGGCATCGGGTTGCTCTTGGCCAACGAGCAGGCGCAGCAACGTCGTCTTGCCCGTGCCGTTCGGCCCCACAAGCCCCACGATCGCGCCCTTCGGGACAGTAACGCTAAGATCCCCGAACAGCGTCCTGCCGCCAAATTGTTTCGATACGCCCGTAAGCTCGATGACCTGATCCCCCAGTTCCGGCCCGGGCGCGATCTGGATCGACGCGCCGTCTTCCTTGACCGACTCGGTTGCGACGAGTTTCTCGTAGGCGCCCAGACGTGTGCGGGCCAGTTCCCGGCGGTCTTGATTGCTCATCCGAATCCAAGCCAACTCGCGCGCCAGTGCGCGGCCACGGGAGGTGTCTTTTTTCGCATCGGTAGTCAAGCGTGCGAGCTTCTGCTCCAACCACGAAGAATAGTTGCCCTCGTACGGGATGCCGTGGCCGCCCTCGAGTTCGAGGATCCACTTCGTTACATTATCCAAAAAATAACGATCATGCGTGACAATGATCACCGTGCCCGGATATTCCCGCAATTGTTCTTCGAGCCAATCGACCGTTTCCGCATCGAGGTGATTCGTCGGTTCGTCCAGCAATAGCAAGTCCGGGCGCTCGAGCAACGCCTTGCATAACGCCACCCGCCGTTTTTCGCCCCCGCTCAGCGAGCCTACGCAACGATCATCGTCCGGCAACACAAGCGCCTCACCCGCTTGGCGCAGGCGCGTGTCCAGATTCCAGGCATCCGCCGCATCCAACCTGTCCTGCAACACCCCCAAGCGATCCATGGCCGCCTGCATGTCGTCGTCGGACAACGGTTCCCCCATCCGCACGCCGAGGTCTTCATATTCCTTCAGCAACGCTTGGACCTCTCCGAAGGCCGACTCGACCGTCTGGCGCACCGTGAGATCCAAGTCCAAAATGGGATCTTGCAGCACGATACCGGCTCGATACCCTTTAGTAAGGGCCGCCTGACCGTGAAAGTCGTCATCGAGACCTGCCATGATGCGAAGCACAGTCGATTTTCCCGACCCGTTCTCGCCCACAATGCCAATCTTGGCCCCAGGGAAAAAACACAGGTTAAGGTCCTTGAGCACCTGCTTCGCACCATAGAACTTGTTCAACCCAAGCATCGTAAAGATAAACTGTTGTGGCATGGCCTCGTTAACCCCATGTTCGGATCATGAATTCGCCCATCAGACGCATACGGTATCAGAGCCAACGCATGAAAGGAAAGCGGCGGGCATCTACGTCCCGGAATACCCATTGAAACTCAGTGGTTCGTTTAAGCCCGGCACAGGAACGTCTAACGCCATTTATCAGGCTGGCCTTGGCGGTCTCGTCCAAACAAAAGCGCGTCGTGTTTTATCAAGACGAAATTTTCGCCCAGCCAGCAGCCTTCGCGCATCCGGACTGTCCTTTCACCACCTTCTTATGGTAGGCTTCCTACTTGTAGAAGACGTTTTCACGAGGATTGCCGTGTGAGCAACGAAGAAGCACGCATGACGTTTACGGAGCACCTGGGGGAACTCCGTACGCGGATTATTCGGTCCATGATGTCCATCGGCGTGGCATTTATCTTCTGCTATGCCCTTTCGAACCAGATTTTCGCGATGATCGCGTGGCCGCTGTCGCCCCTTCAACACGCCGGGGTCGCGACGGCGATTGAGCCACCCACCCCTGGCGCGGTTCCCACCCCGACACCCGGACTTCAACCGCGCACCCCGCAATGGACGGTCCTCAACCCGCTCGAACCGATCATGGTAAAGATCAAACTGGCGGTGTACGCATCGGTGCTGCTCGCGTTGCCCTTTATCATGTATCAGCTCTGTGCGTTCATTTTTCCGGGACTGAAGCCGAGCGAACGCAGGATGGTGCAGTTTTTGCTTTTCGGTTGTGCGGGGTTTGCGCTCTTGGGCGTGGGAGTGGCCTATTTCGCCGTGCTCCCGCTGCTTTTGCCTTACCTGATGCAGTGGGTTCCCGAAGGTGTGCAATTTCAGTTCCGCATGAGCGAGACCGTCATGCAGATTATCCTCGGGCTTTTCGGGTTTGCCGTGGCGTTTCAGTTCCCGATGGTCACGTTGGCGCTAGTCTATCTCGGGCTGCTCACGCCGGCCGCGCTAAAACGCTATCGCCGCGTGGCGATCGTCGCATTGGCCATTGCAGCCGCGCTCCTGACGCCGCCCGACCCCATTTCCATGATGATCATGCTCATTCCCATGATGATCCTCTACGAACTCAGTATTTGGATGTCCTACGTCGTCTACCGCAGACGGCACCGCGATAAGAAAGTGTAGGAGGCAACACAAGTCATGTTTGGCAATTTGGGCATGAGCGAAATCATGATCATCGCCGTCATCGCGCTCATTGTCCTTGGACCCGAGAAGTTCCCCGAATACGCGAAGATCGCCATGCGCGCCTACCGCGATTTCCGCGGGTATATCGACGATATCAAACAGGAAATGACTGCTGAACTCAAACCCATCAAGGAAGAACTCCGCGAACTCGCCCGGCATAACCCGGAAGAATACGTCGAAGATCTGGCCAAAGCCATCTCCGCTGTCGACGACGAAAAGAAACCCTCTGCGGCGTCCTCCGAAATGGAAACCAAAGAGGCATCCTCGGCATCGCCCTATCCCGAAAGCGAAACGCCGTCTGAACCCACGGCGGAAACGACCGCGCCTAAAACTCCCGATCGTCTCGACGGGTAACTCGGCCGTCGTAAAGAAAAGGTGCAGTTCTGTCTTTACCGTAGCGTCCAATAATTTGTTCGCAAGCCTAGAGGCATTTTCGCGGTTGTGAAATCCAATCCCGTCTATGTGGATGCAACAGATTACGGAAGACAGTCGAAATTTGGAGTGCGGCGGCTACGACGCCGCTTTGGATGGATGATACGCCGATGCGAAAACGGCGTCGCAGCCGCCGAACCCCAAATAGGGCCGTTCTCGACGGCAATAGGAGAGCTGCACCCCTAAAAAAGGCCGTCGGAATTCAGGTGTCTGAAATCTGAAATCTACAATCCGCAATCCACATCAGTTGCCGGCGCCGGCGCGCATTTTGAGTAGTTGTTCGTATTGGTTCATGCGGGTGTCGAAGAAGCGTAATAGTTTCGTGTGCAATTCGCGATTTGCGGCGGCAACAAGCGAGCGCTGGTTGTCCACGGAAGTGTCGAGCAGTAAGACGTCGTCGAAGTTCTTGCCGTAGGCGTCGGTGACGATGGCGCCGGCTTCCTGGGCGATGAGCAGGCCTGCGGCGAGGTCGTATGGCTCGATGCCGATAACGCTGCCGCGCCCGGCATTTATGAAGGTGTCGCGCACGAGTTCAGGGATATCGCGGTAGTAGCGGTTTGCGAAATCGACGCACGCATCGAGTTGGTTGGTCAGGAGACGGGTCAGGCTGTACGAGGTGCTGTTGCAGGCGAAGAATCCGCCTTTTAATGCGCTGAGGTCGATGAGCTTCGCGGCGGTCGGGAAGATGAGTTCGGCTGGGCGCGCCGGGACGGTCATGGTCCATGCGAGCATCTCGAGGTTCACGTTCCTGGATAGCTTTGGGCGCTTGATGTGGTCGCCTTGCACGATGCGGGCGCCTTTGCCGCGTTCGGCGTAGAAAACGCGGTCGCCGATGAGTTCCATGACCAGGGCGTTGTCCACGTCCGACATGCAAGGACGCTCGATCACCCGCGTGCTGGCGATACAGATCACGCAGGCCTCGAATCCGCTCTTGGCGGCGCGCGTACCGTCGATCGGGTCCA
>CAIYET010000223.1 GCA_903925285.1 Candidatus Hydrogenedentota bacterium
CGGTTCGGTGGGTCTTTGGACCAATATCATCGTAGCGGCTCCGGGACAGACGAGTATCACCGGCAGCGTATACGTCGCCAAGACGCCGGAGCAGTTCGCGTATGACGCCGACGGCAATCTGACCAACGATGGCCGCTGGGCCTATGTTTGGGATGCGGAAAATCGATTGGTAACCATGCTGCCCAGCGGCACCGTTACCGTGCCCGATGGCGCCAAGCGCAGGCTGGAGTTCACCTACGACTACCAAGGCAGGAGGATTCAGAAGACAGCGTCATTATGGACGAATGCGGCTTGGTCCCTCGTGCTTTCCAATCGGTTCGTCTATGACACGTGGAATGTGGCGGCAGAATTGAATGCCACAAACAACGCAGTGATTCGCTCTTACCTGTGGGGCTTGGATCTGAGTGGTTCTCTGCAAGGCGCCGGCGGCGTCGGCGGATTGCTGGCCCTCAGCGATGCGGTGAACGGTGTGCATTTTGTTGCTTACGACGGAAATGGGAACATTAGCGCGCTCGCTGGCGCCAGCGACGGCACCGTCTCCGCCAAATACGAATACGGCCCCTTCGGGGAAGTCATTAGAGCCACCGGGCCAATGGCTAAAGTGAATCCCTTTCGGTTCTCGACCAAATACCAGGACGATGAGACCGACCTCATCATGTATCCGCGTCGGCCATACAGCCCCTCGACAGGACGCTTCCTCTGCAAGGACCCGATCGGCGAACAAGGCGGGTTGAACCTGTATGCTTTCGTTTGGAATGACCCAGTGCGCCGAATTGATCCGTTTGGATTGTATGGAGGTGGAGCTGGCACCGTCGCGAAGATCAATTGTGTTTGCGAATGCGGGCCATTTAAGTGCAGGACGGCGGCACAACTAGCCGACGACGCATTGAAGGAAGCGGCGAAAAGATACCCCGATAGCTTACACAACGGTAGGGGTGATGCTTTCAGGCATTGTTACTGGAGTTGCCAGATGGCGCGTGCCATTGGACAGCATTGCGCCAAATACATCGCTTGGGATCACGAAAATGAAGGCGACCGGAACGGTCAACCACCTGACGAACGGAAGATGGACGAAAGCAATAACGGCTCAGGACGAGACCTCTCATCGCAATCTGGAGATTGTGGGGACTTGTGCAAGAAAGCGCTGGATGACGGTAAGTTGAGCGTGCTAAATCCATGAAACCAGGTTCCTTTCTATTGTGGCCGACATTTCTCGTAGCCCTGTCGGCGTTTGGGTTCTTTGGTTGTGCGAAATCCAACAGTGGTTTTGTCTCCAGGCTCGAACGCTCTGCTTTATCAGCTAAGGGAAGTGGTGATTCAACCGTAACTATTTCGGCTGTGACAGACTTTGCTTGGGACAGGTTGTTTATCTTTGCTCCCTACACCCCTGTCGCAAAAATCGAAACAGAGCTGGGTTACAAATGGGCTGAGGCCGAGGGGACGGCAATCCAGTCATCGGACACTTTTTACCTGTTGGTGTTCACGAAAAACGAAAAGGTTGTTAACTTTTTCAAGTTCCCTCGGACAATTGGTGACTTCCAAAACTTGGAGGCAGGAAATGTTTTTCCGTATGGGGGCGATGCCTTTGAGGTCAAGCCCTCCACGGTCGAAAGCAAACGATTGATTTTGACTGCAAAGCATAAAGAACAACCGAGTTCAAGGTGAATCACCGTTTAATGTAGAAAGTTCACCCCGTCGCCAAGACCTGCCCCCGGCTAATCCTCCCGTAAGAC
>CAIYET010000224.1 GCA_903925285.1 Candidatus Hydrogenedentota bacterium
AAAATACGGGTGATGTTTCAGGACGAGGCGCGTTTCGGCCGCATGGTGCGCATTCGGCGATGCTGGTCACCCGCGCCCGAGCGCCCCACCATATCCAACGGCTACGTGCGCCAATTCGTCTATGTTTACGGCGCCGTAAGTCCCGTCCAAGGCGAAATGGACTGGATGATTTGCCGGGAGATGAATACAGAACGCATGAGCTGCTTTCTGGAAAAAGTCCGTTCGGCGCATCCGGAAGAATTCATCATCATGGTGGTGGACGGTGCCAGTTCACACAAATCCAAGGAATTGCACTGCCCGGAAAACATACGTTTGGTTGCGCTGCCTCCCTATTCCCCCGAACTCAATCCGCAAGAACACGTCTGGGATGAATTGCGGGAAAAGGAATTCCCCAACCGGGTGTTCAATGAACTTGCCGCTGTGGAACGGCAACTGGAGAAAGGGTTAGCACGCATGAGCGAGGACTCGGCCCGGTCTGCGTAGTCTCACGGCTTGGCCGTGGATAATTAGTCTCAACTTGAACGCTCATTAGAATAAGCACCAAAAAATCCTGGGCGCTCTTGCTTTCTGGGCAGGCTCAGAACGAAAAATATGGACAACAACACAAGAGAGAAGACCCGCGTGAGAGAAGGCGTATCGATCACGTTAATCACGTTAACTCCTTCTTCACTTGTAAGTTCTTGAGACAGAGCAGGTCTACCATCCGATGAGAGTTCTTGGGGACGAACGCGGTGTCTAGCCACTTTTCCGCTTGTGGGAACAACGCGAAACGGACGAGAGACAGCAGGCTGCACCTTCGGCCTCTTGATGCTCCGCAGGTACACGCAGAACTGATGCCGCAGCGCCAGATTCTTCGCTTGAAGCCAAATGATCGACAGCGCATTCATCCATTCATTGTAGCTTCCCATGTTTGCCAGAAATGGTCCAGTGCGATTATGCTTTCGGTAATCACTTGTGCCCACCGGTCAATCCAAGCAGCGCCATCAACAGTTTTCCGCGTTCGACGTCTGACATGCCCTTGACGGCTTCGAGAATGTTATCCGCATTGGGCACGGGCGGCGTGGCTTCGGAGCCATTCGCGCGGGTATCATCGGTCGAATGGGTGGACGCAGGGGTGGACACCACGCCAACGGCATAGCGTAAACCATTTAATACCAATACTTTAGAGTCGATAGCGTCCTTGCTTGACATGCAAGGGGCGATATGGACCGATTGTAAGGCCAGCGATTTCGTGTTCTCCAGCCGGACCATACGGACCCCAACCCCATGATTCATGGCTTGATGTATGCGTTCAATCCAATAGTAATTGGCTTTCCATTAATTTCAGCCGTGGTAACAGTATTGCCCCTTGTGCTGGCGACCACTAATGTCTTACCGGATGCTGATGGCTTGGGTTCTTCCAGATCAATCTCAATACAAAGCTTGTTATCCTTGATTTCGACATTTGCATATTCCGTGCGCGGCCACTTCTGTGAATCCGGCGAAGTGCGGCCACGAATTCCGTTCGCGGCCACCTCTCTGTTTTTTACGTACCATCGCGGAGTGCGAGCAATGCCGGAGACTTCATGCGTAAGGTCCCAAACCGTTGGCAGGAAGACCTCGCAAACGGCGGCGCTGCGCAGCAACGGACGGAGGGGCCGCGAAGGCTCGCAAGGTCGTCGCTGGTCCTGCCAGTCCTCTCGCTTGCCCAGGAGTGACGCTGCGTCTTGAACGCCGCTCTTTCAGACTCTCCCGCGACTTGACCAAGCGAACTACAATACATCTCTCCCTCGCTTCGCTCGGATAACAAGGACTGCTCGATAACCCCATGTCGCGCTACGCCGTATTGGGTGGCCGCGATACACCGTTTTACCCGGCCGCGTTCCTGCGGATTCACTGGCTCTCCCTCAACGGAATATGCACATTCATGGCCATGGTTGTTTCTCTCCGCAATTTGTTAGATTTCTTCGCTTCTATCCGATCATTTTCGCGACTGCCATTTTAGCACAAGTTTCGGAGGGTTAACCTATCGGGCAGTAGGCCGGCATTCTTATGCAGCCATGGGCGATGGTATTATGTTGGCCAAAGAAGGCTGCACTTAGCAAAAGAACGAGAAGATCAGAAATGAAATGTCCATCATGCGAGGAGATTGTTGAATCGGACTGGCTGTTCTGCCCCAACTGCGGCGCCGCGCCTGTTGTCGATTCTGCCCCCGCTTTTCCAGAGACATCAGCGAGCAGCGAAGCCCTGGAAGAATTGCGAGCTGCTATTCTTTCAGATATAGCGGCATATCGTGAGCACAAGGGGACGGATGAGGATATTGATGCCCTCATCAGAGGCGCAGATCCTAACCGTTGCGACATGTGGCGGCAAGCGGCGCGGCTGGGTTGGCCCGAGGCACAGTGGCTCGTGAGCAGATGCTATTGGCTGGGTTGGGTATTTCCCCAAGACCCGTGCGAATCTGGCAGGTTCTGTGATCTGGCGGCGCAGCAAGGCGAACCGCTCGCGCTTTATGATCTGGCCGCCCGCTACGAGGTTGGTTATGGGATCGAACCGGACCCGGTACATGCCGCAGTTTTGTACCGTCGAGCCGCTGGGGCGGGGCTTGCACGGGCACAGTGCCGTCTTGCAGAATACTACCTGCTTTCCGGTTGCGATGATTGG
>CAIYET010000225.1 GCA_903925285.1 Candidatus Hydrogenedentota bacterium
ACTTTCGGGACTCGTAACCGTTGACCGTTCTTGCTCCACTGTTTCATCCGAGAAACGAGGGATTCCGGGACGCTAGGCCAACCGGTCTTGCTTCCCTTCGTCGCCCCCGAACAAGGGCCCCAGCTCCTCGGCCTGGCGCTTCGTGGTGCGGAGGCGGCCGGGAGGGAGGGTGCGTTGGATCGGGAAGAGCTGCGCTTGGCGTGGGTCGCGCTCCAGGGGGATACGCTGCGCACGAGTGCGCCGGATCTGCTCGAACTGCAAGAAGGCGCGGGCGTCTGCATCGGCCTGGGGGTCCTGGTAGGTGTTCATCGCGTCACCTTGGCTTGGCCTACGATATTGCCGTTGACATCGCGGAGGTTCTCTCTTGGGTATCCGGCACAGTAGCCGCCGCCAGCCAGCGTCTCGATAAACTCTCGCAGGATGCGCGCGGCTTCAAAACCCTGGTCTTCATCAAACGCCGCGTTGTCCATCTTGATTTCAATCTTGAGCTTCACTGTGGGGCTCTTTCTCCGCGTGTCCCATGCGCGGCCCGGTGGAGCGTGTTAGATCAAACCCACTTCGACACGAGGGCATAGCCGCCCGAGGTGTGCCAATGCTTCACCTGGAGGTGCGGCTTATCTTGTTTGCAGTCAGGTTCTCGGCATAGGTCGCAAGTGCCGTGCGGCGTGTAATCCCGGTCTCCGTTGCTGTGGTCGTTCGAGGGGCACCACGTCTGCCGGTCCTCCGTCCTGCCGATGCACCCGAACCCCTGCGGATAGAGCGCATATCCCAGATTACTGACAACATGGAATCCCATATCCATCCCGCACCCTGTCACCTTCACGCCTTCGCGGTTGCGGTCATAGGGCATATCAAGCGCCTTGGCGATGTTCCAGCCGAGCGACAGGTGGCGCCCGTCCGCCTCGAACTTCTGGAAGTCGATAACCCGCATCATGCCCGACCGGGACACGGACCGCAGAACACACCAGATCGTGTCTCCAGGCTTCACCCACTCGCGCAACCGTTCCAGGGCTTCCGCTGCTTCCCGCTCTTTCTGTCTCATGGCGTCTCGCTCCTTTCGGGAGGACTGCCGGGTTGATGGGAGAGAACACAGACCACACACCTACACAGTGTAGCAAGCCGCGTGCCGAAAAGGAAACAGCGGAAACACAGGGGAATCCGTTACGCCTTCCCTCGGACTGTATCGGGAAAGTGATACACTGTGTCGGAAACGGAACACCCCGATAGGCGGAAACCCCTGTGTTTCTGCATCGAAACAGTGGCATGGGGATTGCTACACAGTGTAGGTATGGAAGGCAGTCAACCAGCACACAGGAGGAATGGAGCCATGAGAGCAGGCCAAACTACCGGGTACAAAGTCGGGATCTGGTTTTACAATGGCGAGAGAAATTATGATCTGGTGAGGATGCTTCACCCGTCAGGCTCGCGGATTGTCAAGACGTTCGACAAGATGGAGGATGCCGCGCGGGAAGCCTTGCGGCGGAATGACCGGTTGCGCCGGTTCAGTCTGTTCGTCTAACGGAACAC
>CAIYET010000226.1 GCA_903925285.1 Candidatus Hydrogenedentota bacterium
AACTCCACCGTGCTGACATGGGCTCTGGCTGGCAACACGGTGACCACGCAATATCTCTCCTACGTCGGGACCATTGCGCCATCCCTGCTCACGGCCACCGACAGTTCGAGCTACAGCGCAAACCGGACTTACGTGCTCAGCGTAGGTGATGGAAACACGAACGTTTCGGCCAGCACGGCGGTCACGTTTAAGCAAAAGAACTACTGGGGGGCCTCGACTGCTACGGCCCCTACCGATTCTCAGATCATTGCGCTTTCATCGGCTTTCGCCTCAAGTCGCACTCAAACGCAGATCGTTACTGCGTCGGCTCAGTACATCTATTTCGCCTACCCCGCGAACTACGGGACCGCGAGTTTCATCGTCAATGGGCTTCCCAATACCGCGTGGAATTTGACCACAAGGAGCTTCGTAAACGCGAGCGGCTACTCCAGCAGCTACAACATTTATCAGAGCCAGAATCTTCTGTCTGGAACCTACACGATATCCGTGCAATGAAACCCATCTACCTGATAGTAATCGGACTGCTCTGCATGGCGACAGTGGCCCTTGGACAGTCCATTCCTGGCACCGTGATTGCGGCGAAAATCACGACCGGAAACAGTAACAACACATTCTCGATTGGGGACACGTTGGAAATGGGGGGCACTCCGAAGCAAGTGCCGGACATGCAGAGCATGACGAACATCCCGGCCGCGCGGCGCACGGAGGGGATGACGTGCTGGGTGACGGGCACAGGCCAGGAGTGGCGGCTCGTAGGCGGGACCGCGGACGCGAATTGGACCCTGGGCGATAGCGGGATCCAAATGCTTAACGGCAACGGCACGAACACCTCGCTGTACAACGTTCAAATCGTCGGAAACACTTGGGACCTCGGGGTCAATGGATTCTACGGGACCGCTGGGGGGTCTGGCATCATGTTCAGAACCAATATCATAGACGAATGGGGTTATTTAAGCGGAGGAGTTTGGACTCCGATGGCATACATTAATTCGGTTGATGGGCATGCCTACTTTTCCGGTGGAGCGATAACTGTTGATTCTCATGGCAATGTCGCGGCGGCGAGCTTTGCTGGAAGTGCTGTCTCGCTAACCAATCTCCCGATATCGGCCATCCAGACCGTCGGATTCGCTCCGTTGCAAGTGCTGGGCCTGAAGGCCGATGGGAGCGGATTCGGGGCGCTGACGCAGAGCGGTGGTGGCGTGCCCGGCATAACCGGGAGCGGTAGTGCTGTGGTCACGACAAATGGGTCGGGCGTGGTCAACATAAACGTGACGGGAAGCGGGGGGGCTCAGATGATTATCCATACGCCGTCAGGCGCTGCCCCCATGCTACTGCACACTTACATTGGGCTGCAAATTAGTGGCGTACACGGGGTGACCGCCAGCAGTGGAGGCGGTGGTGGAGTTGCGGGAGTGACGGGCAGCGGTGGCGCAACTGTAACCACAAACGGATCTGGAGTGGTCAACATCAACGTTACCGCGGCAGGCGGAGACGTTCTTCAATCCGGCCAGAACAATTTCAGTGGGTCGAACTATCTCGCGGGCAACACGACTTTCCTTCTTCCGATTGTGGGGAGCGCGAATGGTCAGACTAACGCAAACGGCTATCGTGTGGCGGGATTGAATGATGCTACGAATGCAGCGACTACGGCAGCACAGAATGCCACCAACGGACTCACAACTGGGCTGATC
>CAIYET010000227.1 GCA_903925285.1 Candidatus Hydrogenedentota bacterium
CCTAAAGCCTACCATTTTATTCGGCGCAGATTTCGCTGACCATTCGGACGCGCTCGATGTCGCCGACAGGTGAGATTTCATCCGAGATGCCGAGGACGAGGTTGGGCGCGAAGTACTCGATGCATTTGCGCGTATTCGAGATGAGGCTCTCGATCGAGTCCGACGGCAAGAAGTCCGTGCATGGGATGCCGTCGAGCATGATACGGTCGCCGAGCGCGTCACGTACTTCTTCGAGCGTCACGTCGCCTTGCGGAACCGGCGTGATGGCCTCGTAGCCATCGAACCCGCAATCGAGCGCGTACGGCAGCAACTGTTTGCAATCGCCGTCCCAATGCGGGTAAGTCTTCTTGCCCGCCTTATGTAGGATTTCGTTGCGCCGGACGTATTCGGGCTGGACGAAGCGCTCGAAGATCGGTGGCGAGCACAGCACCTGATGGACATTGTCGCCGAAATTCACGATCTCGATCGGCGACGCGGCAACCATATCGAGCATAGGTGTATCGGCCGCGTCGATGACGTCGATGAAATGTTCCATCTCGCGCGGGTACAGGTAGAGCGACGTCGTGCCGTTCTCGAAGCCCATGTACTCGATCATGATACGCAGAATATTGATGCGCGGAATGAAAATGCACGGTGCGCCACGGTCGCCGATTGAATCGCAACCCCGGTCGTACGCATCCATGTCGAACGATGCGCCACGGTGCTCGACAATCCACTCCATCACGCGCATATCGTCCGGCGTCACGACGGGATATTTGAGCGTATGGTGTGCGATGGACGTCCGCTGGAATACCGAAACCAGCTTACCCACCGGCGTATGCTCGACGACAGTCGTCAACGCCCCGTCGCTCGACTCCTCGCGCCGTAATTGCGCCGGCGGGTCATAACGTTGGGCCTCGTTGAAGGCCCCGTACGGGCGCACGGAACAACCCAAATCGTCGAATACTTCGAGCAACGACATCGCGCGGTAACGCTCCGGCAACGTGCCTTCGTCCCGGAGCGTGTAATACCAATGCTCGATCCGCGGCTGCCACAATACCCGGTCAACCGGTTCACGACGAAAAATCCGAAGGTTCAACTCGCGAAACGTCATCGGCACTATGCTCCTGTCCTTTATATCACTTACCGCGCATCATAGCCGGAAAGCGGTGCGAACTGCGAAGTGGAGGCTGAAGGTTGAAGGAGAGCCAAACCCTCAAGCCTCAAATCTCAAATTCCTCCTTTTTCCTTCAGGCTAATTTTGGGTACTTGACAGAACGCGTCAAATGGTGTCTTATAGAGGGAGACCCCGTTTGGGGAAGAGGAGTGGACTTACATGCGGACTATTAGTGTAATGATTGGATGCGCGCTTATGTTGGCGGCCGTGCCGGGCTGGGCCGGGACGACTACGATCGATTTCTCGAACGGCATCGGTCTGCTGACAGGGCAGAACCCGGCGGGACGGTTGCAGGCGGTCGGCGGGCGTGCGGTGTTTACCGGTTCGAACACGACCGTGCTGATGAAAGACGGATCGCACGTTGTCGGAAACGGTGGGACGGTCTCAGCCACGATGGGACTCGTCCCCTACTCGGACGCGCAGAACGGCGTGGGCCTGATCATGTTCGATACGTCGGACGAGGGGAACGTGCTGAAAGCGGTGGTGGACGGCGACGGCATGGTGGTGTTGTCGGACTGGATAGGAAACGAGAGAGCGCTCGATTTCAATTGGCCAGCCGCGCTCAACTCGATGACGCTCCAATACGACACCTATGGCGAACAGGCGACGCTGACACTGAATGGTAGTAGTTCCGTGTCTCTCGACGGGGCGCTGTTCGGGGCATCGAGCGTCTACATTGGTGTGTTCTCGTACGGTTCCGGCGGCTTTGCGTCGTTCAGCGCGACGGGCAGCGGCATTCCCGATTACCCGCCGCCCGTGGTCGCGCCGCCGAACAAGATCACGGCCCAACCAAGCGGGTTCATCGAAGAAGACATGAGGCTTTTATTGACCGCGCCGCAAGGCTCTATCTACCACTGGAAAAAAGACAACGCCTATTTGACCGACGCGACTAACAGCACAATGACCATCGACCCAGTCGCGCCGGGCGATGCCGGAACCTACACATGTGGCTACACGACCATCACCCACATCGTCAAGGAAACCGATCCTTATATTCTCGTCGTATATGAACCCGGCACCCTACCTGTGACCGGAGATGTTGGTACGGCATTCCTTGCGGGCCTCGTCGCGCTGAGCGGCGTCGCCGCCATTTGTTTCCGACGCAGACGAGTTGCCTCGTAAACGATAACGACCTTCGACGCATGCGCCCGTCAATCGGCGTTGTCAAGAGCCAAATGCTCCCGTGATCTTTGAGGGTCCGATGAGGGGTATGGAAAATACTTGACACCGGTCCGAGCACGTGGTATACTTTTTGCTACTTTATCAAGAGGTGAGATCTGTCTTTTGTATGGACGGCAACGCGAACGTCAAAACGCGCGCACGGGAGTTAAGGCTGGCAAACGGCGACCGGCAAGGAATAGCAAAGGAATAGCGGCCTTTGCATCGCAAATCTTTATCGCCTTTCTCTAACCGATGGACTCGTTGGCGAACAGCCTTCACAGAGGAGCGGTCATTGTTGTCGGAAGTAACCGTCAATATTGTTCGCGGGATTTATTGTAATTGTGAGAGTTCTTCGCAAACGAGGTTTAGGATCGATGAATCGTTTTCCCATCAACAACCCGCGGAAGGGGTACTTTCATGGCTGTAGCGCGACAATATCCCATTGAGCGTCCTTCGCTTGGCCGAATCCAGGACGAGATCGGTCTTCCGGATCTGATCGAGATCCAGACAAAATCCTATTCAAACTTTTTGCAATGGGACGTGCCCCCCGACGAGCGCAAGCGCGACGGGCTGCAAGATGTCTTCCTGGAAGTATTCCCAGTCGTATCCCCCGACGGGATGACGCGGCTGGAATTTGCAAATTACGCATTCACGCCGCCTAAATACACCATCTCCGAGTGCCAGAGCCGCGGACTGACATACGCCGCGTCGCTAAAGGCCCTGTTGCGCCTGGTCCGCTTCGAAGAAGTGGGAGCGGCCGGCGACACGCGCGAGCGGTTGATGGTCGAGCAGGAAGTATTCCTGGGCGAATTGCCCCTGATGACGCCCACGGGCACCTTCATCATCAACGGCGCCGAGCGTGTCATCGTCAGCCAACTCCACAAGTCGCCGGGCGTCTCGTTCGAAAGGAAGATCCACCAGAACGGCAAGGCGCTCCTGTCGGCCCGGATCATCCCGTATCGCGGCGCGTGGCTCGAATTCGAATACGACATCAACGATGTGCTGTGGCTGACCATCGACCGCCGGTCGCGCCTGCTCGTCACGACCCTTATGCGCGCGTTCGGTCATGAGAGCAACGCGGAAATCCTTGCTGTTTTCTATAAGGTCGAAACCGTGTCCGCCGGACGCGGACGCCTCAAGATCGGCCACACGGTTTTACCACTCGTGGACGCAGTTGGCCGGATCGCCGGGGACGACATTATCGATCCCGACACGGGCGAGATCCTGGTCGACGCGGGGATGGACCTCACCGAAACAGCCTTGAACCGAATCATGAAATCCAACGTCAAGGAGTTCAAGCTCCTCGATGCGGAGGACGTAAACCGCGATGCGGCGATCGTCAACACGTTGCAGATGGACAGCACCGAGACGCATCAAGACGCCCTGCGCGAGATCTACGCGCGCATCCGTCCCGGCGATCCCGCGACCGACGCGACGACGCGGACATTCTTTCAGAAATTGTTCTTCGACGCGAGCCGCTACGATTTTGCCCCGGTCGGGCGCTACAAGATCAATCGCAAGCTCGGACTTCGCATCCCGCAAGAAACAAAGACCCTCACCAAGGAAGATGTCATCGCGACATTGCAGTACCTAGTCCGACTCAAGGGCGGCGAAGGCGTCCTCGACGACATCGATCACTTGGGCAACCGCCGAGTGCGCGCCGTGGGCGAACTGTTGTCGAACCAGATTCGCATCGGCTTGGTTCGCATGGAGAGAACCGTCCGCGAGCGCATGAATTTCCATGACGAAGAACAGTTGACGCCGCAGACGCTGGTCAACCCAAAACCCGTCAGCGCCGTGATCAAGGATTTCTTCGGACGCAGCCAATTGTCGCACTTCATGGACCAAATCAACCCGCTGGCCGAGTTGACGCACAAGCGCCGCCTCAGCGCGCTCGGCCCCGGCGGTCTCAACCGCGACCGCGCCGGGTTCGAGGTGCGCGACGTACACGCCACGCACTACGGACGCATCTGCCCGATCGAAACCCCGGAAGGTCCGAACATCGGCTTGATGGCCTCGTTATCCACGTACGCGCGCATCAACGAGTACGGATTCATCGAAACACCCTACCGAAAAGTCGAAAACGGAAAGGTCACCAGCAAGATCGAGTGGCTCTCCGCCTACGACGAAGACAACTACACCATCGCCCAGGCCAACGCCCCACTCGACAAAAACAGCCGGCTCACGGGCGACGCGGTGTTGTGCCGCCATCGCGGCGACTTCCCGAAGGTTCCCCCACAACAGGTGGACTACGTGGACGTGTCGCCAAAGCAGTTGGTCAGCGTCGCGGCCGCATTGGTGCCATTCCTCGAACACGACGACGCGAACCGCGCGTTGATGGGCTCGAACATGCAGCGACAGGCCGTGCCCCTAATGCGCGCGGAAGCACCCCTCGTCGGCACCGGCCTCGAACACGTCACCGCCAAAAACGCGGGCACCGTCGTGCGCGCCGAACGCTCCGGCGTGGTCGAATACGCCGACGGCGAAGTCATCCGGATACGCCATTCCGCCAACAAAAAAGACAATCCCTTCCGCTCCGACGAGGACGAATACGTCCTCAAAAAATTCGTCCGGTCCAACCAAAACACCTGCATCAATCAAAAAACAATCGTCTACAAAGGCGAAGCGGTGCAGGCCGGCGATATCGTCGCGGACGGTCCCGCGACGGAAGGCGGCGAGTTGGCCCTGGGCCGCAACATCCTCGTCGCATTCCTACCCTGGGAAGGCTACAACTTCGAGGACGCGATCTTGTTGAGCGAAGATTTGGTCGCGGGCGACGTATTTACGTCGCTACATATCCAGGTCTTCGAACTCGAAGCCCGCGATACAAAACTCGGACCCGAAGACATCACACGCGACATTCCAAACGTCAGCGAAGACGCGCTACGCAATCTCGACGAAAACGGCATCGTGCATATCGGCGCCAAAGTCAGCCCGGGCGACATCCTCGTCGGAAAAGTCACCCCAAAGGGCGAAACCGAACTCGCACCCGAAGAAAAACTCCTGCGCGCCATCTTCGGCGAAAAAGCCGAAGACGTACGCGACGCATCGTTGACCGTATCGCCGGGAACGGAAGGCGTCATCGTGGACGTCAAGGTGTGCAGCCGACGCGACAAATCCGCAGAACACGGGCCAAAATCGGCGCTGGCCATGGAAGTAAACCGCATCAAACGCCAGTATCAGGAGAAGATCGACGAAATCCGCAACACGTTCATCGCGCTGGTCCGCGACGAACTCGTCGGCGCCAAGATCCTCGAAGACGTCATCGACCACCGCACCGACGAACTCGTCCTCGAAAAAGGCAAGCGCGTAAAAGTCGGCAATCTCGACAAGCTCGACTACGCCGTCCTGGCCCGATTGCGCGTCCAAGACGCCGATTCACAGCAGCGATTCACACGCCTCGTCAACATGGCCGCGATGGAAGAGGCCAAGCTCATCGCATTCCGCGACAGCAAAATCGACATGCTGCGCAAGGGCGACGAACTTCCCCCGGGCGTCATCAAAATCGTCAAGGTCTTCGTGGCGACAAAACGCCGCATGTCCGTGGGCGACAAAATGGCCGGACGCCACGGAAACAAGGGCGTCGTAGCGAAAGTCATGCGACGCGAAGAAATGCCCTTCCTCGACGACGGGACACCCATCGAGATCGTGCTCAATCCGCTCGGCGTGCCCTCACGCATGAACGTCGGCCAGATTCTCGAAACCCATCTCGGCTGGGCAGTCAAGGCGCTCGGCATGCACGTGGCCTCCCCCGTGTTCGCTGGCGCATCCGAAGATCAGATCCGGTCGTATCTCAAAAAAGCCGGCCTGCCCGAAAACGGCAAAGCCCGCCTGCGCGACGGACGCACCGGCATGCCATTCAACCAGGACGTCACCGTCGGCCAGATCTACATGATGAAGCTCAACCACTTGGTGGACGACAAAATCCACGCCCGCGCGATCGGCCCGTATTCGCTGGTCACGCAGCAGCCCCTCGGCGGCAAGGCCCAGTTCGGCGGACAGCGATTCGGCGAAATGGAAGTCTGGGCACTCCAAGCCTACGGCGCGGCCTATACCCTCCAAGAACTCCTGACGATCAAATCCGACGACATCGCCGGACGTACCAAAGCCTACGAAGCGATCGTCAAGGGCGACCGCGAAGTCGAGCCGGGCACGCCCGAATCATTCAATGTATTAGTGCGCGAAATGCAGAGCCTTTGTCTCGATGTCATCAAGCTGGTGCGTGTTGAAGGCGCCGCAGATCTCGAAGACAAAGAAGAACCCGTGGAGGAATAAGACCTTGGCCAAATACATACCAACCACCGGAGAGCGTTTCGATTCCCTGGCGATTCGCTTGGCATCACCCGAAGAAATCCTTAAATGGTCGCACGGCGAGGTCAAAAAGCCCGAAACCATCAACTACCGGACCTTCAAACCGGAAAAAGACGGACTGTTCTGCGAACGCATTTTCGGCCCAGTAAAAGACTGGGAATGCGGCTGCGGAAAATATAAAAAAGTCAAACATCGCGGGATCACCTGCGACCGTTGCGGCGTCGAAATTACCGAATCCAAAGTCCGCCGCGAGCGCATGGGCTGCATCCGGCTCGCCGTACCCGTTACCCACATCTGGTTTTTCAAGACCACACCAAGTTGCATCGGAAACCTCCTCGACCTTTCCATTCGCATTCTCGAACGCATCATCTACTTCGAAAACTACCTCGTCATCGATCCCGGCGACACCAAGCTCGAAAAAATGCAAACACTCACCGAGGACCAGTATCAAGACGCCCGCGCCGAGTTCGGCGACCGATTCAAGGCCAAAATGGGCGCCGAAGCCATCAAAGAACTACTCGAAGAAATCGATATCGAGGCCCTCGCCGCAGAACTCCACCACCAATTCGCACACACCACCTCGCTACAGGCTCGAGCAAAAGCCATCAAACGGTTGAAGGTCGTCGAAGCCATTCGCAAGTCCGGCAACAGCGCCGCGTGGATGGTCCTCGACGTGGTTCCAGTCATCCCCCCCGACCTGCGCCCCCTAGTCCCCCTCGAAGGCGGACGCTACGCCACAAGCGATCTCAACGACCTCTACCGCCGCGTCATCAACCGTAACAACCGCCTCAAGCGCCTCATCGAACTCCGCGCACCCGAAGTCATCCTCCGCAACGAGAAACGCATGCTCCAGGAAGCCGTCGACGCCCTGTTCGACAACGGACGCCACGGACGCACCGTACTCGGCGCCGGCAACCGCCCCCTCAAATCCCTCAGCGACATGCTCAAGGGCAAACAGGGACGTTTCCGCCAGAACCTGCTCGGAAAACGCGTCGACTACTCAGGCCGTTCCGTCATCGTCGTGGGCCCCGAACTCAAACTGCACCAATGCGGTCTGCCCAAGAAGATGGCCCTCGAACTCTTCGAACCCTTCATCATCCACGAAATCAAAAAACGCGGCATCGCCACAACCATCAAGGCCGCCAAACGCGCCATCGCCCAAGCCCGCACCGAAGTCTGGGATATTCTCGAAGACGTCATCAGCGACCATCCCGTCATGCTCAACCGCGCCCCAACGCTGCACCGACTCGGCATTCAGGCATTCCAGCCCGTGCTGATCGAAGGAAAAGCCATCCGCATTCACCCGCTCGTCTGCCGCGCGTTCAACGCCGACTTCGACGGCGATCAGATGGCCGTCCACGTCCCCTTGATGCCCGCCGCGCAACTCGAAGCACGCCTGCTCATGCTCTCCACCACCAACATCTTCGCACCGTCCGACGGACGCCCCATCGTCACACCCAGCCAAGATATCGTGCTAGGCATCTCCTGGATGACCAAACATCGCCCCGGCGCCAACGGCGAATGGAAAAAAGAATGGATCGGCAAGAAAGGCGAAATCCTCAAGCCCGGACACATCTACGAATCCGTGCCGGGCGTGATCATGGCCTACGAATTGGGCGCGGTCGACATCCACGCCGCCATTAAGATCCGATACGACGGCAAACTCGTGGACACCACCGTAGGCCGCGTGCTGTTCCTCGACACGCTGCTCGATGAAATCCGCCTGGAAGACGTCAACAAGGAACAGAACCAGACATCAATCGGCGACATCATCGCCCGCGCATACGCCCGCCACGGCCACAACAAAACCGTCGAACTACTCGACAAATTGAAGGCCGTCGGCTTCAAGTACGCCACGATCGCCGGCATCTCCATCGCCGTCGTCGACATGATCGTCCCCGCAGCCAAAAAGGAACTCATCGCCACCACCCAAAAAGAAGTCGTGCGCATCGACGAGATGTACCAGAACGGGCTCATCACCGAGGGCGAACGCTACAACATGATCATCGACCAATGGACCGCCACCACCGAACGCGTCGCCGCAGCCATGCTCGAAGGAATGGCCAAAAACGAACAAGGGTTCAGCGGCATCTACCTCATGTTCTCGTCCCAAGCACGCGGCACCAAACAACAGATCCGCCAGTTAGCCGCCATGCGAGGACTGATGGCCAAACCCTCCGGCGATATCATCGAATCCCCCATCACATCCAACTTCCGAGAAGGCTTGACCGTTATCGAGTACTTCATCTCCTCCCACGGCGCCCGAAAGGGGCTCGCCGACACCGCGCTCAAGACCGCCGATGCAGGGTACCTCACACGACGCCTCGTCGACGTGTGCCAAGACGTGACCATCGAAGAAGAAGACTGCGGTACCCTCAACGGCATCTGGGTCGAAGCCCTTATGGACGGCGAAACCGAAGTCGCCACGATCGAAGAACGCATCTACGGACGCTTCACGTTGGACGATATCATGGTACCCGGCCAGCACGAGCCTATCATCCGCGCCAACGAAATGATCACCGAAGAAAAAGCCGCCAAAGTCAGGGCCGCTGGCCTACCGGGCGTCCGCATCCGCTCCGTCATGACCTGCCAATCCAAGCGCGGCGCGTGCCAGCACTGCTACGGACGCAACCTAGCCACCGGCCAGCTCGTCGAACTGGGTGAAGCCGTCGGTATCATCTCGGCCCAGTCCATCGGCGAGCCCGGCACCCAGTTGACGATGCGCACCTTCCACATCGGCGGCGCCGCCAGTCGCCAAGTCGAATCAACCGAAATCAAGGCCTACGACGCTGGCGTCATCGAGTTCCGAAACGTCCGTACCGCCGTCAACCGCGACGGCAAGACCGTCGTCGTCAACCGCGGCGGCGAAATCATCGTCTTCGGGCCGGAGGCCAAGGAAGTGCAGCGCGCACTCACACCGCCCGGCGCTGTTCTACATGTCGTAGACAAGCAGAAGATCCGCAAAGGCCACGTCATCCTCGAACGCGATCCCTACAACGACTCGATCATCGCGGAAGCCTCAGGCGCGGTCCATTTGGAAGGCATGGTCGAAGGCATCACCATGCGCGTCGACATCAATCCCGACACCGGACTCGAAGAGCGCGTCATCACCGACCACAAACAGGACATCCACCCCCAGATCACCATCCTCAACAAGAACGACGACGTGCTCGCATTCGCAACCATCCCCGCACAAACCCACGTCCAGGTCAAAGACGGAGACAAAGTCCGTGCAGGCGACCTGCTCGCCAAAGCGCCCCGCCAGTTGAGCAAGACCAAAGACATCACCGGCGGTCTGCCGCGCGTCGCCGAGTTGTTCGAGGCCCGCCAGCCCAAGAACCCCGCCGTCATCAGCCATATCGACGGCGTCATCGAACTCGGCGGCTCCGCCAAAGGCATGCGCAAAGTCAAGGTCCTGCCGCAGGTCGGCAAGGAGCGCATCTATACGATTCCACCCGGCAAGCACCTCAACGTCCAGGCAGGCGACCGCGTGTACGCCGGCCAGCGCCTCACCGACGGCCCCGTCATCCTCACCGACATCCTCGAAGTCCAAGGCGAAGACGCCTTACGCAAGTACCTACTCGACGAAGTCCAATTGGTCTACCGCCTCCAGGGCGTGCGCATCAACGACAAGCACATCGAGACCATCGTCCGCCAGATGCTGCGCAAAGTCCGAATCAAAGACGATCCCGGCGACACCGCCTTCCTCGCGCACGAAGACGTCGACAAGATCCGCTTCCGCGAGACCAACGAACAGACCCAGCGCCGCAACGGGCGGCCCGCCGAAGCCGAACCCTTGCTGCAAGGCATCACCAAGGCAGCTCTGAGCACCGAGAGCTTCATTGCCGCCGCGTCCTTCCAGCAGACCACCCGCGTACTCACCGAAGCCGCACTGTCCGGCAAACGCGACTACCTGCGAGGCTTGAAAGAGAACGTCATCATCGGCCACCTGATCCCCGCAGGCACCGGCAGTCCACACTACCAAGATACCCAAGTCGTGCTCAACGAGACCGTCAGCCAAGACTTCTCCGACGAACTCGAAGTCGGTATCTTACTCGACGATGAAGGCGAGGCAGACGAAGCAATCCTGTAGCCCACGCCCTCCATTAACTGTTCGCGGCCCATCGCGTCAAAACGCGATGGGCCGCGTTGTTGTTTCCACGTTCCCGCTCAAGTCAACGGCTATCCCTACCAATACTCGCGATCCGGCTCCAAAACAAATGAGCGACGGCCAGGACGGCGTTCGGGCGTGCGCACCACACTGCGATATCGTCCGCCCCCGTGCCGTCTGCGTATCCACGCCCGCCGTCATCCCGCCCATTGTTGCCAACGCTGTAAACTTGATAACCGGCGCCGTCGATCTTGTAGGGAAGCGGCTTCCCACCAGATGGGTCGGGAAGGAGGCGCGGCAAATAGACCGGAACGAGATCTTCGAGTCTTTCGGGCAGGGCATGATTAGCCAGGCGATACCGCTCGATGGCGATGGCGGTCAGCGCCACGTACTGCACCGCCAGAGGAGTTAGTTCCGCTCTCAGGTAGGAAGCCAACGACTCGTCGATGAACTGAACCCCGAACGAAGTGCCCGTTATGGCGTGCTCGCGATGCTTTTTGTTCAATCGCCATTTCGGATCGAAGCATTCGAGAACGGACATGCGGCTCATGCGGATGATCCTATCCGCGAAATCGATACACTCCGCCGCCTCGACGTCGGACAGGCCGAACGAGTTCGACCAACTGAACCCCATCATCATGGCCGCGCGGCCCACAACCTCAAAGACGTTTGAAGGCAACGCCCATTCCGTCAAACCGCTATACCAGACCCGATTCCCTATCCGGAACGAGAGTTCATCGAGGATTGTCTTGCGCATGCCCTCGGAGTATTCGAGCGCCGCAATGCATTCGCCCAAAGTACACAACTGCCCGTCCGTCAAATGGGCGCGCGATACCAGCCGAGGCAGCGCCAAAAGGATGTCGCGATCGCATCCCCATCGGTCCATCTGCGAACTGATCATCGGTTCACCGGCCAACGAACGTCCTATAGCCAGCCCCTCCTTTACCGCATCGACCGCGCCGCCGGCGTCATCGCGTTCGGCACACAGGGCAATCCGCCACGCCTCCAATCGAGCCAGCGACCGCAGGTGTTCCAGATGCGTCAGCCGACAGCTGTATATGTCAGTCAAGTCCACACCCGGATAACGGCTGCGCGGCATGGCAGCAGCTTCATGCAGCACGTCAAACGTCTTCGCATGTTCATTCACGCCGTTGGCCAGTGCGTCGCGAACGGCGGTGGGAATCGGTTCCCACGCTTCCGGCGGATCTCCCTTTTCGGGCTGGGTCCACTGATGATAGGGGTGAAATGGACCGGTATCGACCGAAACATCCGCCCTGATATACACGAGGGCGGCATTTTCGTTTTCGGGCACGTCGGGATATAGCGACGGCAACTCGGCCCACGGAACCGGCCTGCCCTCCGCCGGAAGCGTCGACAACCATGCATCGATCGGGCGCGTCCACGAAACCCGCGACGACGCGCCAATCAAAACGAGCGCCACACAGCCCAACAGGACGATCATACACACGCGCCGTCCAACCTTCGCCTGATCATTCATCATCGTGCTTCCTTTTTCGACTTTCATCCTACAGCATCCAACCATTGTGTCCGGTCTGGTTGTGACGCCAGCGATGGACGGCCAGGGGGACGCCCGCCAGCGGCGCCACGGGGATCGTGCACAGGACCGATGCGATCAGGTAATCGCTTGGCATGGCCGAAAATATTCCGCTGCCGGGCATCATGATCGCCGTGTATAGAACGAACAGGACCAGCCAACCCACGATCCCGCTCCAGACGACATCCGCGCCAATCAGTCCTTTTCGGTACGCCGGGCGATACAGCAGGAAGGCTACCGCCACGATCGCTGTCATGGCCACAGCCGCAAGCAATACGGCAACGTTGTGCAGAGCATAACTGCCGCCAAGAATGCTCGCAACAAGAATGGCAATCAGCGCAACGGTCTTGTTGGCCAGCACGGAGGCGGGCATCGTCGCCATCAGCAAGACGCCCCACAGGAATGCGGCAAAAAACAAATACGTCGCCACGCGCATGACCGAGTACGTGGGATACGTGAGCCATAGCGACAGCACCTTACCCGCCGGGGCAGCGGTGAGAGTCCATCCCAAGGACAGCACGGCGAGCGCCGTCATGGCTACCAGAACGCTCAACAGGCTGGCCTCGAATCGGGCCCGTGCAATACCCCACGCGTACAACGGGCGCACGGCGATGAAGCGTGCGAGGCCGCTACGCTGGTCGTGCCGGTCGAGTACTCGCAAGGCCATGGACGAAAGGACGGTGCCGAGAAACAGCGCGGCGGCCTGGAGCACGAACACATTCTTAATGTAATGCAATTCAACAGTTGGCCATGAGGCATGTGTCAATACAGTCGGGATGAGCACGCTCATCGCGAGGATCACCAGCACCACACTCGGCAGCAAAAGTCCCATGCGACGCCATTCGAACCAGCGTTGCGCCGCCGCAGGCGACTTGAAGCACCGCGCAGGCCGCACACGGAACATCGAGAAGGAATCCGCCAGGTCGCGCAGACTGCGCGGGTTCTGGAACCAGCCGCGCCGGTCGAGAGTCACGCCCGCGTAGATCGCCGCGTACGCGCCCGCGAGGCACGCAAGCAGTCCGCCGGGCCGGTGCAGGTTGTGTTCGACGAACCGTAACGACTCACGAAACCACAGCGGTGGAAAACGCGCGTCGTGTTGAAAACGATAGCCGGTCGTCTGCCAGCGTTCCATCAGCATGAGACCACCAACGTAGATCGCGATGAGCAGCAGGCCCAGACTCACCGCTGCTTTCGTACTGGCGTTGCCGACGGACCAGCCGATGGCCTGCAAGATCGCGTAGGTCGCTACCAACGCCGCAACCGTTGGCACGTTTAGGAGTAGGTCGTCTGGGCTGTTTAGGTATGTATGCAGGGCCAGGATCGCCACGACTTCGACCGTGACCAGCACGATCCGCAAAACGAATAGCGTCGTGATGATCGTGAAGGTCCTCACGGGCAGACGGTACAGACGCGCTCCGAATCGTGGCCGCAGGTCATTCGGGTCCGCCGAGGTCAACAACAGCACGATAAAGAATGCCACAATCGCGCCCATCGAAAACCATGTCGAGACCTCGGAATCGCTGGGATGCCGCCAACTTATCCAGGGCAACGCATTGAAAAAGGCGCAGGCTGCCGCGCCCGCCGCCATTACCGGCAGAATCGGCTTCGTCTGTTCCCATATCAGAGCACGCAACGCCGATCGCATGATCATCCCTCCCCGGCAAGCGACAACTGCTTGCGCTGTCCCACGCGTGCGACGAAAATCTCTTCGAGCGATGGCGAACTCGATTCGACAATCATCGCGCCAATCCGCGTCGCGGACGCGCGCAACGCCTCGAGTTGGCCGTCGCAGACGATGGTCCATTCCCGACCGCCGCCTTCGGCGCTCAACATCCCATCGAGCGCGGGCGCTTGGACAGTCGGTTCCGCGAGGCGCAACGTGAGCCGGTGATGCGTTGCCTTGAGTTCGTCCATCGGCGCGGACATCACGAGCTTCCCCGCGCTGACCATGGCGACGTAATCCGCAACGCGTTCGACTTCATCGAGCAGGTGCGACGAGAATATGACGGTCCGGCCTTCGTCGGCTACCGTCCTGATAATCGCGCTGAGGATATCGCGCCGGACCACCGGATCAAGCCCTGAAGACGGCTCGTCGAGCAGGAGCAGATCCGGACGATACGCCAGCGCGCCAAGCAGGCCCGCTTTGGCCTTCTCGCCGCGCGACAACGTCCGCAACTTCGCGCGCGAGTCCAGGTTGAAGGTCTGCCGCAACTCTTCCGCATACGCCTCGTCCCACCCGGGGTAGAACGCCTGCGTATAGCGCATGTACTCGTCGAGGCGCATCCAGCCGGGCATGTCGCGGTCTTCGGACAGATATCCGATCCGCGACAGTACGCCCACGGGATCCGCAACGGGATCAAGCCCGAACACGCGGACCTGGCCTTCCGATGGCGCCAACAGACCCAGCAGAATCTTGATCAACGTCGTCTTACCAGCGCCGTTCTCGCCGACCAGCCCGAAGACCATGCCCTTCGGCACAGTCAAGCTCACACCATCGAGCGCCACCTTGCGCCGGAAACGCCGGGATAGATGTTGCACCTCGACTACCGGTTCACCGCCGCACGCGGAAGCCTTGCGCGCGGGACTTGCCACATGTTGTTCCGTCATGGTCCGACTACGCCTCCCGTTCCGAATTCACGGTTTCCGAACTCAGCGCCACCTCGCGTTCGCGAACCAGCGCAATAACCTGCTCCAAACTGAACCCCATTTGACGCGCCTCGACCAGCAGACTATCCGCCCGCTGCGAAAGCACACGCCGCCGCTCATGCTCGGCAAACGGTGAGATCCCCTCCGCCACATACGTCCCGGCACCCTGCCGCTTGTACAGGATCCCCGCAATCTCAAGCTCGCGATACGCCCGCGCCACCGTATTCGGGTTGATGAGCAACTGCTCGGCCAACGTCCGAACCGGCGGCAATTCTTCGTGCGGTTGAAGACGCCCCGACGCGACCAGATATTTCACCTGGTTGACGATCTGTTGATAGATGGGCAACCCATCCGCAGTTGTAACGTGAATTTGCATTGCCTTAGCCTCCGCGCAAAAGATTGTATTAACACTTTAACACAATATGAACCGAAAGTCAAGCGGAATAAAAATAAGGTCACTTGGCCGGTAGGATGTGACATGTGTCCCGACGGTTTTGGCTCCTGATTCTAATTTATTGTGGGGTGAAATTCCAGTAGTCTTTTGAGGTCGTTGCTTTGCGCGCCATAGTGGGCGATGATGGCTTCGTACTCCTTGACCAAGTGTGGCGAGTGACGGATGACGTTGGCGATTTGTTCGGTCGTCATACCGTTTTGTTTGCACAAAAGTACTCTGCGAAAGTCTCCTATATAGCGTTGTATGGCTTCGAAGGAGTGGTTGGTTTCCCTGGCGACGGCTTCGACCG
>CAIYET010000228.1 GCA_903925285.1 Candidatus Hydrogenedentota bacterium
AAACTCGAACTCTAGCGCCCGCTTCTTGGCACCCAATTCCCGGAACCGTTCGGACACATCCTCCATCTGGAACAGACCCTTCTCAAACCCCTCCTGGTACTTGGCAATGGCGGCTTGCACCTCGGCAATCTGCTTCTTGAGCGCCTTGAGCGGTTTGGATCGTTCGTCCAACGCCTTCCTCAACGCCTTGACCACCGACCGGACGTGGTCCACGCTGAATATCCAGTTGATGATCTCGTCGAGTACGACCCGCTCGAACGCCTCGGCGCTGACCCATACGCCAGCACAGGCATCCGCCCCAGATACCATCCGCCGTTTGCAGGTGTAGTAGCGGTAGTTCTTTGGCTCCTGGGGACCGCCGTGTGTCTTCTTTTTCTTCACCGTTCCCGCCGACACCATTTGCCCGCCGCAGTGTTTGCACTTCAGCATGCCGGTGAATAGCCGTGGCCCGTCCAAGTTTCTGCGCTCCTTTCTTTCCGGCGTCCGCTCATCCTGTATCTGCGCCGCCAACGCGAATTCCTCGTCGCTGATGATTCGGTCTACCATGATGTCAATCCATTGCTCCTCTGGCCTGGGCCTCTTGAGCCGAGCACTGAACTTGTTGTAGGTATAGACACCCGTGTACACCGGATCGTGGAGAATCTTAAGGACGAGGACGCTGGTCCAGAGTTTGCCGCGGCGCAGTATCCGTTTTGCGTTCAGCAATTTGGTGATCTTTATAGCGCCGATGAAATCCTTGGTGTACAGGCTGTAAATGCGCTTGACAATTTCCGCTTCCGCCTTATCGATCTTCAGTACCCCCTTGGAATTGCCCTTGGCGTCCTCGTGCTTTTCGACCCGGTAGCCGTAAGGCGGCTTGGCTCCATTCCAAAATCCCTGCCTGGCGTTCTCGCGCATCCCCCGCGCGGTGTGGTAGCCAATGTTCCGAGATTCCAAGTGGTCGAACGTGGCGGCGATGATTTCAAAGGCTTCCGCCATGGGGTTTTCGTCATCGGCACTACCGCTGGCCCCGTCCATCGAAATCAAGCGGACGCCCACCATCTTGAGGCGCATCTTGTAGTCGAGTGCCATTTTGATGTTGCGGAAGAACCGGCTTGTCTTGAGCACAACGATGGCGCTCACGTCGATGATGCCGTGTTCGATATTGGCCATCATCTCTTGGAGAACAGGCCGTTTGTCGTCGCTGGCGCTTGCCCCGCCCTCCTCATAAATCTTGATGAGATCGTAATTATGGCTGCGACAATACTGTTCGATTTGTCGGATTTGGTCGGGCAGGCTCAAATCGTGGTCGGCTTGTTCCGTCGTACTGACGCGAACATAACCAACAACGCGCATAGGCTCCGCACTCCGGTTGAACTGTTCTACGATGGTATTATAATGGTTATCGGTCTTGGAAACAACATCATTCTTGCGCCTGCCACTGTTGGGTTGTGGGGCGCTTAGAGATGTGTTCCGTTTGACCGCTAGACTCATCGAGCCTCCGCTACCGCTGTTCCGATAATCCGGCCAGTTCGGTCTCATCGCAGCCGAGCATGGCAATTGCGTGGATAAGGTCCGGCGGCAGGATTTCGAGCAGAAGGTTTACCTCTTCCTCGAAAATGGGGCGGGGCGACGGCGCTTTGATGGTGACATGCCGGTCTTTCATGGTGTTCTCCTTGGGCAAAAAAAAAGACGGGCTGCCTAGAGCCTGATGACTCTGAGCAACCCGTCTGGTTGTTTTGGTAACAGACGTTATGTACGAACTGGACCCACTACACCGCTTGCGATGCTGGTCCACTTCGCCTATAATTTAACCACGAATCGTGATGTTATGTCAAGACGCACTTGCTTGAGGAGGAGCGGACAGTGAATCCAAGTGACCTCGCGAGCGCCAAGTCGACGCTGCGCCGAATTGTGGAACAGTGGGGAAAGGCCGATCTTAAACGGCTCGAAGCGGAGATCGAGGACGTTAAGCGAAGAATCGCCGAGGACGCGCAATATGCCGATAAGCTGAAGCTCAACTTCCTTGTAACCCTTCGGCATTGCAATGAAAAGACTGTCCAAGATGCATTCGACATTATTGAAAACCGCTGGCTGCCGCGAAACACAACTGAGCGGAAGAAGCGGTGGGCGGAAGAGCGGTCATGGCGCACATCTTTCGATACGTGGATTGCCTTGGCCGATAAGGTGAAGAAGGTAGCCCCGAGTTTCATTGAACAGCGGGGTGACCGGTTGATTGATGACAATAGGGAACGACCGAGTGACCCTATCCCGATCTTGGAAGAGGAGGTGATGAAGGGAACATCCGCCGCATGGAAGACCGCGGAACGAATTCTCTCTCCGGAAGACATCACCGGCGCACGACAACTGGCGGGCATACCTGACGAGTCCGTACGCAGAAACCTGCTCAAAGACATCGCCGCAGGGGCGATAGACTTCGTGAAAGGCGTTAGGAGACAACGCGCCGAAGACCAAAGGGTTCTTCTTCGGGAAATGGGGCTTTCCGAGGAGCAAATCGCTTCTCTCCTCAAGACCAGCGGCCCCGGGAATTCCGTACGCGCCGTGAAATGGGCGACCCAACTTGTCGGCAGGTTCGGCCGTCACGAAGCAAAGGTCTTCCTTTGTGGCATTTGTGTCATGGACAGGGAAGAAAGACGCGGGGTACCGTTTTCGCGTGAGCGAATTCTAAACGCGCTCCGGGCCTTCAACTTGATCGTAACCGAAGCTGAGTACCATTCTAGCGAAGCCCTCCTGGACACTCTTGCCGGTGCGTATAAATCATTGAAGTACCTGGCAAGGGACACCGACGAATTGCAGGCACCGCAATCTTGAGCCTGCACGTAGCGAACGCCAACTCCTGGCCAACAGAGAAATCGACGTGCTTCTACGCGCTTGCAATTGTCTTACGCGCGTTGCATCAGATCCAGACGCCGCTTTCGAGGTGGACCGCTCCAGTTACGTGACGGCCTATTCGAGGGACGCTGGAGGTTCAATCCCTTGTCGAAGGCGGTTTCTTACGAACGGACATTGCACCAGTTCTAGCCCTGTTCATTAAGATCTTGTCAACTGGACATTCACAGTAATTGCATGAATCCCTGCGATTCATTTCCGCCATCCTCAACTTGAGGGCCACGACCTCTTCCCGGAACGCAAGACGCCAAAACCTGTATTCTTCCGATGCGTTCTGAAGCTTCTGGGACGCGTTGCGAACTCTTTTCGCGGGGTCAGCACCCAGTTCGGCGAGTTCGCGAATATCCTTGAAGGCCATCTGCCTTCGCAACAATCCCACCCAGCGCAGCGCCAGCTTCCATTTGGCAACATCGTCGCCCGGCACCAACACTCGCATCATGTTGCGGATATCGGCCAATTCCGAATCTACGGAAGCTTCCCTCTGTCGCGTCTGTTTCAGGAACGCGATCTTGACGGCATCAATGCTCTTCTTCTCATCGTCTTCATGCTCGCTCAAGTGTCTGCCTCCATGATACGTGATCGGTGTTTATTGTAAACAATGCAATGCTGCTTCCGCACCCAATTGCTGCTTGGCTTCCTGTCGTCGCCGCGCCTATCGGCCAGGCCGTAAATTCACGTGTCAGATTCTTGTTGACATTTGGTGGGCAATATGGTAACATCATTTTGCTGTCGTGAGAGGCATAGCCTTAAACGAGGGCAATTATAACGCTCGGTACAAAAACAAACGGGCGGTTGTTTCCAGTAACCCTGGAAGCAGCCGCCCGTTTTTTTGTTTTTCAGGCTCTAACGGCTGAAAGAACGGGATGGTCCCGGACAAGCCGTTCGTCATAACCGCTCCGCAAGAAGCGGGGCAGGTCAAGGAGGATGCCCTAATGGGGTATTCGCTCGTTGTAGTTGAAGTTGGTCGTAAGTTGGTCGCGCAGGGGAAAACCCTGCAAGAAGTGCGTGCGGCGACAGGGAAAGATGTTTCCCTGAAAACGTACGAACAATGGCGCGAGAAGGCGCGCGAAGATGTCGCCGAAATCGACGACATGGTCTCGGTCATCAACCGCCAGTTTGAGCGCAAGACGGCAATAGCCGTCGAGCGCCAGCGTCTGCATGAGGAGGAGTCGAAAATCGACGCCTTCCTGCACGCGCTGAACGTTACGGCACCGGTGTCGGTGAGCGCGACGGAGACGCCGGCTACGGCGTAACCCGAATTAGGGGCCGGTAGGATTTCTGTCGGATCCTACCGGCCCCTTCCCCAAAAAAGGAAAGGATGTGAAATGTGATTACTGAATTCCCGGTTGTGAGGCCTTACGAGGTCGAAGACCTCTATGCCGCCATCCAAGACGGCACGAACATGTCGGTTCAAGTAATAACCGACCCCAACGGGCATGTGCCCCGGCTCACGCTCAACGGCGATCACGTTGAAGATATTTTGCGCGATCTACAGCGGGCGTTCGAGCACCCCATGGACCTGGATAGAATCTCGTTGGATGAGCTTTGGCAGAAGGTAATTCGGCTCGACCAGTCGATGACCCTTCTGCGCGTTCATCAAGGCGGGGTCCTGAAGTTCATCCTGCTGAAGTTGCGCAACAACCGAGTACTCTTCTACGAGCAGGCATGGCAACACCTGCACATCAGGAGTTCGTCTGTCGATGATCGGATTCGCGTATTTCAAAAGATATGGGTCCCGGCACGCAGCAACCCCGAGGCCGTGCGGTATATCACCGAAAGTCGGTATACGCCGCTACGCGAGGTGTGTCGCGACAAGTACGACAATAAGTGGGAATGGTTAAACGACAAGATTGTCTTGCGCAACTGCGTGGGTGCTGGTCGTGAACTCTCCGAATTTGCCGGTCAGCCGGGAGACAAGTCTGAGAACTTGCTCAAGCGCGCCCTAGTGGATGCACGCGAGCCCGTCGCGCCGTCAGTGGATGAAGAAACAGCCGATGATGTTCCGGAAGGTCCTGAGCCGTCCGAGACCTGCACCGGCGTTTCGTGCAAATGGCAATGGCGTTCTGACGACGGAGCCGAAGTGCGGATCGTTGAAGGGGTCAATGTCATCCCTTGTCACGATGCGGCCGACACGGAGTTCGAGCCAATCGCGGGCGCTTTCCTGGCCTGCTGGACCGAACATCTTTTCCATATCGCCACTCGCGAGCGCACCAACCGCAAGGCCTATGTTTTCGATTTCTATGCCGACTGCTGGCGCGATCTCAGCCTTCCGGACATTGCGAACGACTAGGAAAACCGAGGGGTCATGTCGATGAGGCATGGCCCCTCTTCACGAAACGAGGACCATCATCATGCTCAATACATGTTACGTCTCAGGCCAAGCTCGGGCCACCATCGATTACCTTGCGCGCGGCGAACGTGAATTCTATCGTCTGTTCAAGCCAACCGGACTAGCGGAGTTCTGCCAGCGCACAATCAAGGCGACACTGGTTTCTTTCGGCGACCTATCGCTGTCGGATGGATTTGACCCCGCCAAAACCGTGGCCGCTTTCTCGGACAACATCGATGCCGTCACGGCGTCCCACTATCTCCAGGGCAAGCCCCTCTTCCGCGATTCGGGCGGGTACCAGATACAAACGCGCAAGATCGCTAAGAGCGAAATACCGGCGTTGCTCAATGCCAACCTTTACCTGTTGCGAAAATACCACGGCGGCGAACACCGGAGTTTCAGTCTGGATATCGTGCCACCGTCGGGTGACAGCCCGTTTCAATCGTACGCGGAAGTGCTCGATCTCAACCGGCGCAGTCTGGACGCCATGGCGATGCTGCCCTCACGGATTCGTCAATCCATCTACGCAGTCCACCAGTTCAAGACGCCGCG
>CAIYET010000229.1 GCA_903925285.1 Candidatus Hydrogenedentota bacterium
GCCCGAGTGCTCGCATCGTTGCTATACCTGCGGCAAGCCGATGGTTGAGTGCAAATGAGCGACCTCGCGAAAACAGTATACGAGGAGATCGTTGACGCGGCTAAGGCGCGGATCGTCAAGCAAGGCCCGTGCGCGTTCTGCGGCGATGGTTACGCAGCGCATCGGCTCATCGACGCGCAGATGGGACGCACCGGGGCAGGCGACTCAATTGGAAGCGTTGCTGATGATTACGATACGTCGGTTCGGGAGATGGTTATTGCGTGGACCGCGTACGTCGATCTACTGCACGATGTTGCCTACTGCGAGAGCAAATGAAAGAACGATTGCCGGATATCATGCCCAGGTGTCCATATCGTGCCTGGGTAGAAACGCTCGACGCCGGTCCGGTATGTGTCACGGTCTACGCTGAACATGCGAAGTGTCCCGAGAGTATCCTAGCGCGCGGTCAGGGTGGCGCTTTCGCCACAATCAAGCGCGACGATCGCAAACGCAAGATGACGCTGCCGGCCAAATTCGTTCGGGAGTTACCAATCCCATGATCGTCTATTCCAAGGTCCGCAATCTCAAGCAAAAGCGCAACGAGAAAGACCCGGAGCTTCAAGAGCGGTACTTGCCGAGTAACGGCTCCGAGGGCATGGACTTCGAGGGCGCGTGGTGCGAGAACGGATGCCGCTTCTACGTGAACCGCAAAGCCGGATACACCGACTGCACGAAGGGCATCCTCATTCATCAGCACGGGCGTGCGGAGCCGGTAGACCGCACGACATGGCATAAGGCGTGGCGCTACATCGAAGGGCGTCCGGCGTGTACCGCCTACCAGGAGCGCGGTGCGAGTCGCGGACGCGCACAACGTGAGGCCGAAGCGTACCGCGAAGCGATGAGTCAGAAGCGCGAACGGCATCTGAAGCCCGTATGAATATCCTCAAATTGCTGGACAGGCTGTTGGCACGCTTCGAAGCATGGCTCGTTCGCTCGACCCTGAAAGCGTGGGAAGAATCGGTCCGGCTGGAATGCGAGCAAAACGCCCGTGAGCGGGAAAGCGTCCGCGAGTACTTCGACCGGCACTATCCCTCACCGAGTGGCAGCACCGGGTGGTCACGCCGTGAATAATATCCGCAAATTGCTGTTGCCGGAGATGATGAAATGACCTATCCCGAAGGAAGTCAGGAAGCATGGTTGCAGCGGCATCTCCCTGAGATCGTCCGCAGTGTACGGGAGTTCTCTGGTCGTTGGGCCCCTGTTCACGAAATGTCCGACGAGCACGTTCAAGGCATCCTTGTCGCCCTCGCACGTTCGGGATGGATGAGCATGCACGCGCCGTATCCGCGCTGCAAGCATTGCAAAGAGCCAATCGGCTACATCGGCAAAAAAGACATGAAGCCGATGGACCCGCAGCAATGGTGCCACGTCAACGAAAAGGGCGAGTGGGTTTCGTTTGATTGTCACATTACGCGCGCAACCCCGGAGGATCACCCGTGAACGGCGATTACGAAGAAGCAGACCCGCTGATCGACTTCGAGTTCAAACATCCGATGGGCGAAGCGCCGAAGCCGGTTACGCTATCGTGGTGGTGCAAATGGTGTAACGCGCATTGGCCGCGAGAACCGCACGCCGACTACATCGCGGCTTACGCCACGCACGTCAAGGATGCACACCCGACTGAAGCATGGTGGCTCCAAAACTGCGGTTGCACTATATCTTGAAAGGCGCATACGACGCGCTTGGGGCCGCCGTAGGCTCGCCCACCCGCCCGGTCGAACCAGGGCGCTAACCCCTCCCGGAGGTTCACATGGCTGGTCTCTCACCCTTCGCCGGACGCATCTCTCCGCTCGTTCCAGCGTGCA
>CAIYET010000230.1 GCA_903925285.1 Candidatus Hydrogenedentota bacterium
GGAGAACGTAGCCAAGATGCGCAAGATCCTCGATTGGGCGCAGACACGGCATATCAAACTCATCATCTGCGATCCGCGCATGCACACCGGTGGGCCGTTGTCCACCAATTATCCCGCCGAGGTCGCTATGGCCGTGGCCGACTTCGCCAAACACCCCGCTACGTTTGGATTTCACCTCCTTGATGAACCCGACGCGGCGGCCTTTCAAGGAACATGCGACGGCGTTCGTATCGTGAAGGAACAGGCGCCGCAACTTCACCCCTTCGTCAACCTGCTGCCATGGCATCCCGGCGCGAACATGCGCGTCGGATTCGATGACTGGGGAAACTACCTGGATACCTTCCTCAAGAAATCCGGCGCTGAGTTCCTTTGTTACGACTGCTACTCGCAAATGAATCCCGGCAAGACCGGCTGGCCGATGTATTTCAAGAATCTCCGCGAATATGGCGCGGCGGCCAAGCGTAACGGCGTGCCCTTCTGGAATACGATTCTCAGCGTCGGCCATTTCCATTACCGGAGTCCATCCGAAGACGACATCCGCTGGCAGTTCAACACATCCATCGCGTACGGCGCGCAAGGCATCCTCTATTTTTTCTTCTACATGCGCAATCCTAATGACAATTACCGGCTCGCGCCCATCGACGAGTTTTGGGATCGCACGCCCATCTTCGAATCGCTCAAGCGGACAAATAAGGGGTTTGTGAAACATTACGGGCGGTTGTTCCTGGACCTCACGCTTCAAAAGGCCATGCAATATCCCGAACCCGTCATCGGGGCCACACCGTTTGAAGCGGACGACCTGCTGGAAAAGGTCGAGACCGACGGAAACCGTCCATTGATCGTTTCGCGGTTTGTGGACAAGCAAGGCCGCCCCTGGCTCGTGATGGTAAACAACAGCACCGAAGAAAGCACCTACGCAAAGGTATTCGTCAAAGGCGCGAAAACGAAGGCGTACCAAATGGACTGGAACAACCGCGAAACGCCCGCAGGCGTCGAGACAAGAGAAAACAACGCCGTCCTCGCCCATTGGCTCGCACCGGGACAGATGGAAGTCTACCGGCTAGAACCATAACCCTGTCGCCGCGCCCGAGAACCCACGCGATCCCGCGAGCACGAACAAGTGGCCAAACGTGCCCTTGTGCGCATCGGCGGGCCGTTCCGGCAACAGGCTCCGCGCCAATGCGATACCGATATCAATCATGGCTTTCGTTTCCCATGCTGTTTGATTCGTGTCTCTTGCGTTGCCACTGAATCCCTGCGAAGAACGTCCAGGTAATCATGGCCGCTACAATCACAGCAAGGCCGTACAATACTATCGCTGGCCGCCCCCTCTTGTCAGGAATGCCGCTGAACACGCGCGAAGCGAATGGAACGAAAATCAAAGGAGCAATGACGCAGAATTGGCGGAGCGCGTTGAAAAAGGCCGCGCTCTCGGATGTCCGTGCAACCTGTGGACGAATGCACACGTGCACGTATAAACCCGCCGCATAGCAGACGGCAGCCATCAGTGTCGCGATCGCGACTAGCGAATGCGGCGGCAAATTGGCCTCTGTCGTCAAGTCAACGATTACCGGCAGATAAACGGCAAACCCGATTGTTCCCGCCACTACACGCTTGTTCTCCGTCATCGGCGCCTTTCTGCTCCTTCCGTGCACCACAGAATAAGTCAAGATCAAGCACATAGCACACCAGAGACTGGATCGTGTTGTCAAGGGACATCTTACTTAGCCAATCATTTCCTGCAAAGCGGCGAGTAGCAGGTCCATTTCCTCTTCGGTGCCAATCGAGATGCGGAGGGCATTTTCGAGGCGGCGGGATTTGAAGTAGCGTACGATGATTGCGCGGTCGCGGAGGGCATCGAAGATGCCTTTGGCGGACGGTTGGCCGTTCCATTGGGCGAGCAGGAAATTGGATTGGGATTCGGGGACGTTGAAGCCCATCGCGCTGAGGGCCGTCGCTACGCGTGCGCGGGTGGCGCGGACTTTGGCGGCGTTGGCCTGCATGTAGTCGTAGTCTTGCATCGCGGCGAGGCCAGCGGCTTGGGCGCAGACGTTGAGGTTGTACGAGTCTTTTACCTTTAGGAATTCGTCGATGATCGCCGGTTGCGCGACGGCTGCGCCGAGGCGCATGCCGGCGAGACTGAAGGATTTCGAGAAGGTGCGCATGACGATGGCGTTCTCGAATCGTTTTGGAAAGTCCATGCAGTTGTCGTCGGAGAAATCGACGTACGCTTCGTCGATGACGACGATCCCGTCGAAGGTCCGGCACAGTCGCTCGACGGTTTCGCGCGGGACGCATACGCCGCTGGGGGCGTTCGGGCGCGGTAGGATGCACATGCGCGCGCGTATGTTGAAGAAGGCTTCGGTCAATTGGAAGTTGTCGTCGAGATCGACCAGGACGGCTTTCGCGCCGTGCAGGAGCGCGAGCGTTTCGTACAGCGAGTACGTGGGATACGTGGAAAGGATCGTATCGCCGGGATCGACGAAGGCGCGTATGGCGACGGCGAGCAATTCGTCCATGCCGTTGCCGGCGACGACCCATTCCGGCCCGGCGTACCCGTAGCGTTGGGCACACGCGGTCCGCAGTTCGATGGATAACGGTTCCGGGTACCTGCGCAGGGCGTCTGCCGGGAGGTTGCGCAGGGCGTCGAGCACGCGCGGCGACGGCGGATAGGGATTCTCGTTCGTGTTGAGTTTGACGATATTGGGCATGCGGGGCTGTTCGCCGGGGACATAGCCCGCGACGCCTTCGAGTATCGAACGGCGGTATTTCACAATCGGACCTCCAAGGCATTCGCGTGGGCCGTCAACTGTTCCGCTTCGGCGAGGCGGCGGATATCGGCGGCGTCGGTCATCAGGCGCTCGTACGAATACGATATCACGCTTGTCACTTTCCTGAAATCCTCGGCGGTGAGCGGCGAGGCGTACCTCGCGCGGCGTCCCGTCGGCAGAATGTGGTTCGGTCCCGCGAAGTAATCGCCCATGGCGACGGATGTGTACGCGCCGAGCATGACCGCGCCGGCGTTGGTGATTTTGTCGAGCACGGCGCGTGGGTCTCGAGTCTGGATGGACAGATGTTCGGGCGCGATCCAGTTGGACAGCCGGATTGCGTCATCGAGATCGCGGACCTTGACGAGGAATCCTTGTCCTTCGAGCGCGCGGTCGATGATCGCCTTTCGCGGCAACCCTGCGGCCTGTTTTGCGACTTCGGCCTCGACGCGCGCAATGAGATCCCGCGACGGCGTGAGTAGGATGGCGCGCGCCTCTTCGTCGTGCTCGGCCTGCGCGAGGAGTTCTGCGGCCACGAACCGTGGGTCCGCGGCGTCGTCGGCGATGACGACGACTTCGGAAGGTCCGGCTTCGGTATCGATGTCGCACGTGCCGCTCACGAGGCGTTTGGCCAGCGCGACGTAGGTGTTGCCGGGGCCGGTAATCTTGCAGACTGCGGGAATGCGTTGCGTACCATAGGCGAGCGTAGCGATGGCCTGTGCGCCGCCGATGCGAAAGATGCGCGTCGCGCCGGCGAGTCTTGCAGCAGCCAATACGACGGGGTGGATACTGCCTTCGTAGGACGGGGGCGATACCATGATGACGTCCGAAACGCCCGCGACGCGCGCGGGCACGACGTTCATCAGTACCGATGACGGATAGAAGGCCTTGCCGCCGGGAACGTAGACGCCCGCCGTCTCGATGGGCGTGATGCGCTGGCCGAGGAGCGTGCCGTCCGGCGCAACTTCTTCCCACGACGCGCGGAGGTGTTTGGCATGATAGGCTTGGATGTTTGCATGGGCGCGTTCGAGGGATTGCATCAACAACGGATCGACTTGCGCGACCGCACGATCGATTTCGTCGTTCGTGACTTCAAACTGGTCCGGCGCGAGTTTCACGCCGTCGAATCGTTCCGTAAACTCGGCAACGGCTTCGTCGCCGCGCTTACGCACCGCATCGAGGATCGTGCGAACGGATTCGAGCTTGTTTTCGCCGGAAGCTTCCGTCGCGCCCGCGTTTGCACAGACACGCGCAGCAACGTTTTGAAACGTCGAATCATCGTTGACTTCAAGAATCGTCATGAACCGCTACCCTTATGCAATTTGTAATCTGAGATCTGAAATTTGAGATCTGAAATTTGAGATCTGAGATCTGAGATCTTCAATCGTTAACGCGCTCGATGTCCGCGCCAAGGCTGGCGAGACGTTCCTCGATGCGCTCGTATCCACGGTCAATGTGGTACACGCGCGCGATGGCGGTCTCGCCTTTTTTCGCGGCCAGGCCCGCGATAATCAACGCGGCGCTGGCGCGCAGGTCCGACGCCATCACGGGTGCGCCGCTCAAGGCGGGCACGCCGCGTACGATGGCGCTGTTGCCGTCGAGATCGATCTGTGCGCCCATGCGGACGAGTTCGGCGACCTGCATGAAGCGGTTTTCGAACACCGTTTCGCGGATGACGCTGACGCCATCGGCCACGGTGAGCATCGCCATGATTTGCGCCTGCAAATCCGTTGCAAAACCCGGATAGGGCTGCGTTGTCAAATCGACCGCCTTGGGGCGTTCCGGGGCGCGAACGCGAATCCGCGCGCCATGCACCTCGATCTCGCCGCCGGCCTCGCGCAACTTCGCGATGCAGGTCGGCAAGTGGTCCGCGTTGGCGTTGAGCACCGTCACGTCGCCGCCTGCCGCCATCGTCGCGATCAGAAACGTGCCCGCTTCGATGCGGTCGGCTACAACCACGTGTTCCGCGCCGCTGAGCGAGTCGACGCCGACGATCGTGATCAGGTCGGTGCCCGCGCCGGAAATCCGCGCGCCCATCGCGTTGAGAAACCGCGCGAGGTCGGCAATCTCCGGTTCGCGCGCGACATTGCTCAGGCGCGTAACGCCCTTCGCGCGACACGCGGCCATCATCACGTTCTCGGTCGCGCCGACGCTCGGGAAATCCATCGCGAAATCCGCGCCGGTCAATTCGCCGTCCGCCACTACATATCCCTCTTCTATGCATATCTTTGCGCCGAGGGCTTCGAGTCCTTTGAGGTGGATATCGACGGGACGCGTACCGATGGCGCAACCGCCGGGGAGCGACACGCGTGCCTTCTTGAACTTGGCCAGCAGCGGGCCGAGGACGAAGAAGGATGCGCGCATTTTGCGGACGAGGTCGTAGGAGGCGGTGTAGGAATTCATGGACGAGGCGTCGAGCGTCATGTAGCGTCCGGTGAATTCGACGGACATGCCCATGCTGGTTAAGAGTTTGTCCATCGAGAAGATATCGTGGAGACACGGGACGTTGTGCAGCGTGCATGGCCCTTCGGCGAGGATCGCGGCCGCCATGAGCGGCAGGGCCGCGTTCTTGGCCCCGCGCACCTGGACGCTGCCGTGGAGCGGCTTGCCGCCGCGAATCAGAATCTTGTCCATACGCTTACCGCCCGTTGCGTTCAGGCTTCAGCCAAACAAAAGGCCCAAAGCGGCATGCTTTGGGCCGGTCTTACTTTCGTCCCGTATCAGTTCGACGCTGGAGGAGCCGCAGGCACTTCCGCTGGCGTCGGAGTCGGAGCCGCAGGCGCTTCCGCTGGCGCCGGAGTCGCAGGCGCAGGAGTTGCTGCCGGTACTTCCAGCGGCGGCTCCGCAGACGACGTCGGCGTCTGCGGAGGAGGCGGGGTAACCGACGTGGAGACCGCTTCGCCCACGGGCGACGGGGCCACATCCTTCAGTGCGCTGCCCAAATCGTCGAGGGTACCGGGCGGGACTTCCGGCGCAGGCGCCGTCGCCGTTGCCGTAGCGCCTTCCGCCAACTTTTCGGGTGCGGAACCTTTGCCCAAACGTCCGGCAATAATCGACATGATGAGGGCCAGCGCCATGAACACGCCCGCCATTATATACGTCATTTTCTGCGGAAGGCTTTTGCTGGCGCGCGGACCGAACACGGTCTCGGAGCCGGCGCCGACGCCGAACGCGCCCGCAAACCCGACGCCTTTGCCCTTCTGCAAGAGCACGATGACAATCAGGCCGATACAGCTAATCACGTACGGTACTATCAACACCCACCAAATTATGTCCCACATGGATTCCTATCCTTCTTCCCGTTATTGGGATTACAGAGCGCCTTTCAGTATCGCGGCGAAACCGTCCGCTTTCAACGCCGCACCGCCGACCAACGCGCCGTCCACATCCGGCTTGGCCATCAATTCGGCGGCATTGTCGGCCTTCACGCTTCCGCCGTACTGAATGCGCACCTTGTCCGCGACGGCAGCGCCGAACTGGGTTTTCAAGAGGCCGCGCACAAACGCATGGGCTTCCTGGGCCTGATCCGGCGAGGCGGTAACGCCTGTGCCAATCGCCCAGACCGGCTCGTACGCAACCGACACTTCATCGAAATCGGCTTCGCTCAGACCGGCCAAACCTTTCGTGACTTGCCGCGTCAACACATCGTTCATCTTGCCGCCCTGGCGTTCGTCGAGCGTCTCGCCGATACAGAACATGACCTTAAGCCCCGACGCCAGCGCGAACTTCAACTTTTCGTTCAGGAGCGCGTCGTCTTCGCCAAAGAATTGCCGCCGCTCGCTGTGGCCGACGATGGTCCATGTGCAACCGACATCTTTGAGCATCTGCGGCGAGATCTCGGCCGTGAACGCGCCGCTCTCCTTGAGGTAACAATTCTGACCGCCAAGTTCGATGTTCGACCCCTTCAGAACCTCGGAAACGGCGTACAGCGTCACAAAGGTTGGGCAAACAACGATATCGACGCCCGATATGCCCTGCACCAACGGCTTCAACTCTTTGACGAGCTTCACAGCGTCCGCGACGAGCAGATTCATCTTCCAGTTTCCGGCAACCAGCGGCTTTCTCACGACGAACCCTTCCTTACTTTCTGGAAACGCAGTTTCAGTTAGATGCGTTTCCTTGTTAACGCATACGACAACACTTTGCCGCTCCTTGGAGCAGTCAATCGAAAGGTTATGCTAGCATAAGAGCGCGCGGCGACGCAAATGGAGATTGGTCGTTTCTTCGCTGGCATCTTGCATTGAACGGGGTTGTGCCGGTATGCTCTTGAAAATTTGTTGATCGAGACGAGGGTATTTTCCATGGCGGACGAACAATCCAGTTTGAGTTATCGCGATGCCGGGGTCGATATTGACGCGGCTTCGGAAGCGATGAGGAATATCAAGGATATCGTCAACAAGACGTTCGACGACCGGGTCCTGCAGGATATCGGCAACTTCGGCGCGATGTATCAGTTCGACACGTCTGGCACGGAAGAGCCTGTGTTGGTTTCGAGCGTGGACGGTGTAGGCACGAAGTTGAAGCTGGCGTTCATGACGGGGCGTCACGATACGGTAGGGGTCGATCTGGTTTCGCACTGCGTGAACGATATTCTCGTGCAGGGTGCGCGCCCGCTTTTCTTTCTCGACTATCTGGCGTTTGGGAAGCTCGAGCCGGGCGTGGTCGTCGAGGTGATTCGGGGCCTGGCCACGGGTTGCCGGTATGCGGGCTGCTCGTTGATTGGCGGCGAGACGGCCGAGATGCCGGGGATGTATATCGAAGGCGAATACGATCTCGCGGGGACTATCGTCGGCGTGGTGGATCGTAAGAATATCGTGGACGGTTCGAGCATCGAGGCGGGCGACGTAATCATCGGGTTGCCGTCGTCGGGCCTGCACACGAACGGGTACAGTTTGGCGCGAAAGGTCTGCTTCGAGGTCGCGGGGCTGACGTGCGACGATCCGATGCCCGGCACGGGACGGACGGTCGGCGACGTGTTGCTCGAACCGCATCGCAGCTATGCAAATCTGGTACAGCTTATCATGCGGATCGTGAAAGTGAAGGGTATGGTGCATATCACCGGCGGGGGTATCACGGACAATCTGCCGCGCTCGATACCGGAGGGCCTTGGCGCTCGAGTCGATCTGGGCGCATGGGAAGCGCCGGCGCTCTTTACGTTCTTGAAGAAGACGGGCAATATCGCCGGATTGGAGATGTTGCGGACCTTCAACATGGGCATGGGGTTCTTGCTCATCGTGGCTAAGGATGAAGTGGAGAAAACGCTGGATGCGCTCGCTCAGACGGGCGAACAGGCTATCCGGATCGGGACAGTTGTGGAAGGCGATAACGAAGTGAAATACGTGGGGAAACTGAAGTATCAAGGATGAAGTAGGAGTTAGGAGTTAGGAGTTAGAATGACTCCTAACTCCTAACTCCTAACTCCTAACTCCTACTCATAGGAATAGTTCGATGCAAAGCTGCAATAAGATCGAAGTGGCCATGAAGGCGCCGTTGCCGGACCCGACGGGTGCGGGGGTGCGCGGGCGCTTGGCGGAAGATCTCGGCATCCGCGTCGAGGACGTTCGCGCCATCGATGTCTATACCATCGCCGCCATGCTGAGCGCGGACGAACTCGAACTGGTTCGGACGGAATTGTTCACGGATCCGATCATCCAGGAATCGGCGACGAATGCGTCGCTCGCGCGGGATTACGATTACGCGATCGAAGTCGGGTTCTTACCTGGCGTGACGGACAATGTGGGCAAGAGTTCTGCAGAAGGCATCGCGGATACGATCGGGCGGCCGCTGAACCCGGGCGAGGCGGTCTATAAGTCGACGCAGTACGCGATTCGCGGCGTGGCCGATCGTGCGACATGCGAGCGTATCGCGCGTGACGCTCTGGCCAATGAACTGATCCAGCGATGGGTGGTCAAGTCTTCCGCCGAGATGAAGACGGTGGGCGGCGCCCCGTTGCTCGGTCTGCCGGTCGTCACGGAACTAAGCGATTCGGAAGTCCGCACGGTCGGTCTTGACGTGTCCGATGCGGAGCTTGTGGCGTTGAGCCGCGACCGGATGCTGGCGCTCGAATTGCATGAAATGAAGACCATTCAGGCCCACTTCCGCGCTCCGTCGGTGCGCGCCAAGCGCCAAGCCGCCGGGTTGCCGTGCGAACCGACCGACATCGAACTCGAGATCCTGGCGCAAACGTGGTCCGAACATTGCAAGCACAAGATCTTCAACGCGATCATCGATTATACGGACGAGAAGGGCGATACACGCCAAATCGACAGTCTTTTCAACACCTATGTCAAGGCGACGACCGACGAGGTGGGCAAGACGATCGATTGGCTCGTCAGCGTGTTTCACGACAACGCGGGTATCATCCGCTTCGACAACGACTGGAATTTCGCGCTCAAGGCCGAAACGCACAACAGCCCCTCGGCGCTCGATCCGTACGGCGGCGCGATTACGGGTATCGTGGGCGTCAACCGCGACATTCTCGGCGCGGGGATGGGCTGCAAATGCATTCTGAACACGGACGTTTTCTGTTTTGCGTCGCCGTTCTACGACGGCGCGATTCCGCCGCGCCTATTCCATCCGAGACGGGTATTGCGCGGCGTGCATCAAGGCGTGAAGGACGGCGGCAACCAGAGCGGCATCCCGGATGTCAACGGCGCGATCGTATTTCACGAGCGTTTCCTGGGCAAGCCGTTGGTTTTCTGCGGGACGGGCGGCATGATCCCCGCCATCGTTGCGGGAAAACCGAGTCATGAAAAGGGCGCGCAACCCGGCGACCGGATCGTGATGACCGGCGGGCGCATCGGCAAGGACGGGATCCACGGCGCGACGTTTTCATCCGAGGAACTGCACGCGGGTTCGCCGGCGACGGCGGTGCAAATCGGCGATCCGATTACGCAGAAGAAGATGGCGGATTTTATCATCGAGGCGCGCGACCTTGGTTTGTTTACCTGCATCACGGACGACGGTGCGGGCGGATTGTCGTCGAGCATCGGCGAGATGGCGCGGGTTCCGGGCGGCTGCGAAGTCCATCTTGAATGCGCCCCGGTGAAATACGCGGGCCTTGCGCCATGGGAAATATTCTTGTCCGAGGCCCAGGAGCGCATGACCGTCTCGGTGCCGCCGGACAAACTCGGCGCGTTCATGGAACTCGCGAAGCGGCGTGCGGTCGAAGCGACGGACTTGGGCGTATTCACCGCTTCGGGCCTGTTGGAGTGCTACTACGACGGCAAGCGGATCGCGGCGCTCGATATGGAATTCCTGCACGAGGGCGTTCCGAAGATGCATCTCAAGGCGCAATGGACGCCTCCGATTCTGGTGCCGGAAATCCTCATCGAAGAGTCGGACCTGACCTCGGCGCTAAAGGCGGTTCTCGGCTCGCTCAACGTTTGCAGTAAAGAGACGTTCGTGCGGATGTACGATCACGAGGTTTTGGCGCAGAGCGTCCTGAAACAGTTCCAGGGCGTCGACCACGACGGACCGGGCGACGCGGGCGTCATCCGGCCTATCGCCGGCTCGAAACGCGGGCTGGCCATAGCGTGCGGCATCACGCCGAAGTACAGCGACCTCGATACGTATTGGATGATGGCGTGCTCGATCGACGAAGCCGTGCGAAACCTGATTGCCGTCGGCGCGAAGCTCGGCGCAATCGCCGGTCTGGACAACTTCTGCTGGCCCGACCCGGTCCAGAGCGAAAAAACGCCGGACGGTGCGTTCAAACTCGCGCAACTGGTCCGCTGTTGCGAAGCGTTATACGATGTCTGCGTGACGTATGGCATCCCGCTGATCAGCGGCAAGGACAGCATGAAGAACGACTACAGAATCGGCGATACGAAGATCTCGATCCCGCCGACCGTGCTGTTCACCGCTGCGGCGATCTTGCCGGACGCGACGAAGACGGTCTCGATGGACGTCAAGCGCCCCGGAGACGTGGTTTACGTGCTGGGCGAGACGCGCGACGAAATGGGCGGCAGCGAATACCTGGCGCTGAAAGGCCGGTTGGGCGCTAATGTCCCGAAGCTGGAACCGATGAAGGCGCGCGCGCTGTACACGGCATTGTCGCAGGCGATCGGGCGGGGGCTTGTGGCCTCGTGCCACGATTGCAGCGATGGCGGTCTGGGCGTTGCGCTTGCGGAATCGGCCTTCGCAGGCGGCTACGGCATGTCGCTCGATCTCGCGGCGATTGGCGTGTCCAACGCGGCGGTGGCGCTATTCAGCGAATCCCAAAGCCGCTTCGTCGTCACGGTAAATCCGAGCGACACGGCGGTATTCGAGTCGGCACTTATGAATTGCCCGGCCCTGCGGCTTGGCGTGGTAACGCCCGACGACCGGTTCGAAATCGCCGGCCCGAACGGCGCAACGGTCCGCGCAACGCTCGCCGAATTGAAGGAAGCGTGGCAGCGGCCCTTGAGGTGGTAGACGTGACGGTACAAGCGATAGTCCTGACGGGATTCGGTATCAACTGCGACGCGGAAACCGAAAACGCCTTGGCGCGTGCAGGCGCGAAGACTGAGCGTATTCATCTAAACGATCTGATCGCGCGGCCGGAGTTGCTCGACAGCCGTCATATCATGGCGATACCCGGCGGGTTTTCGTTCGGCGACGACGTCGCTTCGGGCAAAATTCTCGCGAATCGTCTACGTTACCGGCTCGGTGGGCCAATCAAGCGTTTCATCGCCGACGGGAAACTGGTCATCGGGATCTGCAACGGATTCCAGGTCATGGTCAAGATGGGCATCCTGCCGCTGTTCGACGGCGAATTCGTCCAGGAAACCACGCTGACCAACAACGATTCGGGCCGTTTCGAAAACCGCTGGGTCCACTTGAAGACGGCTCCGGAAACGCGGTGCGTGTGGTTGCGCGGAATCGAGGGACTCGAATTGCCGATACGACACGGCGAAGGCAAATTCATCCCTCGCGACGCGGGCGTCCTCGAACGACTCGATTCGAGCGGCATGATCGCGTTGCGTTATTGCACGGCAGCCGGCGAACCGGCCAAGGGCGCGTTTCCATCGAATCCAAATGGCGCCATCGACGATATCGCCGGGATATGCGACCCGTCTGGGCGGATCTTCGGATTGATGCCGCATCCCGAAGCCTACGTCGAACGGACCAACCACCCACGCTGGACGCGCGAGGTCCTGCCCGAAGAAGGCGCGGGCCTTCAGGTATTTCGCAACGCAGTCGAATACGCGCACGCGCATCTAGCCACGAGCGCGTGATTTTGCGCGAAAGGATTATCTCTATGTTCGCAGGATTTCATGTTCGGGGTTTGGGGTTTGGGGCTTGGGGTATGGGGAAAAGAATGTCGCAACTGGAACCCCAAACCCCAAACCCCAAACCCCAAACCCCATTCCGCCGGCTGACGCCTGCTCTCGTCGTACTACTTGCCGCGTGCGTCGGCTGCGGGTTCATTGCCGACAAGGATCAGATCCGCGTCGCGAAGTTCAAGAACCGGTATATCACACGTGGCGAACTGGCCAAGGTCGTCCGCGACATGCCCGACGAGGAGCGCGTGATGAAGAATCGCGGCGACATGCTGCGCATTCTCACCAACTATATCGACAACCAAATCAAAGTGCCGCTAGGCCAGGAAGTCGAGGAACAATTCAAGAGCCGGGGCCAAACGCTGCTCCCGCGCACAACCGCCATGCAGCAGTACTTTCAAAAACACACGGACGATAATTACGCCGCCATGTACACCGCGCAGGACCCCGCGAGTACCGGCATATCCAAAGAACAACTGGACATAGCCAAGCAGCAGATGGATAACGAGATCGACGAACTGTACGAGAAGCTGCTGGGCGACATGGCGGTGGGATACAAAGCGGTCGAGGCGTTCAAGTCCAAGACGATGACGATTGCGGATGCGGAGTACGAGCAGGAGTATCGACTGCGCAAGGACGAACTCAAGAAGCTCGAATGGGTCAAGTTCCTGGCCATCCGTTTTCAATCCGAGCAGCCCGATGCCGAGAAGGAAGCGGCAAACGTCCGGCGTCGGATCGACGCGGGCGAATCGTTCGACGCCGTCGCGCAGGAATGCAAGGCCAAGGACGCGGCTTCGGTGCTCGAATCCGAGATCGAGAACAATCCAAAACTCACGCGGTTTGCATCGTTTTGGAACGACGTTTCCGGGCGCAATACGGGCGATATCGCCGGACCGGTCTATCTCCCGGACTACCAGGTCATCGGCACGACGGATGGCAAGGGGAAGCAAACGCTGCAAAACATGCCCGCCGTCTACATGGTGCTGAAGGTGCTCGATCACCGACCGGAAACCCCGATGTCGCTCGACGAGGCGAAGCCGCAATTGGCGCCGACGGTTCTGATCGGCAAAATGATGGCGGAATTGCGCAAGCAGAACGGCGTCGAGATTTACGAAAAGAAACTACCCGATCCCGCCATGTTCGGCGAGCGGGCCGACAAACCATTCTGATATGCTGCGCCCGCCGCATGCGCATGAAACAGGTTGTAGCAAAAAGGAAGCCTACGTATAGGACGAATAGGACCTATATGTCATATACGTCCTATACGGTCCTGATTCCCAAGGAGATCTCATGAAGGACATCGAACAGAAAATGACGAAGGTCGAAGCGCGGACTGTCAAGGGCTGCCAGGACCTCTTTCCGGAGGATATGATTCCGCGCAAGAAGGTCATTCGCGACATCGAGGCCGTTTTCGAGAAGTATGGATTCCTGCCCATCGAGACGCCCGCACTCGAACACCTCGAAACGTTGCTCGGCGCGGGCGGCGAGGAAACCAACAAGGAACTGTTCCGTCTCGAAAGCCCCGAAGGCGAACCGATCGCCTTGCGCTTCGATATGACGGTCCCATTCGCGCGGCTGCTCGCCCAATACCCGGACAAGCTCAAGACGCCGTTCCGCCGGTACGCCTGCGGTCCCGTCTGGCGTGCGGACAAACCGGGGCCGGGACGGTTCCGGCAGTTCACCCAATTCGATATCGACGCGGCAGGTTCCGAGTCCGTCGCGGTCGACGCCGAGATCGTCGCGATCATGACGGAGGTCATGCGCGCCGTCGGCGTCGAGGATTTCACGGTGCTGGTCAACAACCGAAAGGTGGTCGATGCGCTGCTGTACGGACACAACGTCCGTTGTCCCGCCCGCCACAGGCACGTGTTGCGCGTGGTCGACAAATTGGCGAAGGTGGGCCTCGAAAACGTCCGCCTGGAACTTGGCGAAGGCCGAATCGACGAATCCGGCGACCCGATCCCCGGCGTCAAACTCGACGCCGAAACGATCGACGGTCTTCTGGCGTTTCTCGCAATCAAGGCCGATACCCGGCGCGGCATCGTGGACGCCATGGCCGCCGCATTGCCGCCCGGCGAGCAGACGACTTCGGCCTTGGCGGAAATGGAGGAACTGGCCTCGAGCCTCGACGCGCTCGGTGTCGACGAGAAGCACGCCGTGTTCTCGCCAAGCCTCGCGCGCGGTCTCGACTATTACACCGGGCCGGTCTTCGAGACGATCCTGCCCAACGCGCCTGAATTTGGCGCCGTCATGGGTGGCGGACGCTACAACCAGCTTGTGGCGCGCTTTCTCGACGAGCCGATCCCGTGTACAGGAATGTCTGTCGGACTCGACCGTCTTGTGGCGGCATTGCAACACACAGGTGTGGTATTGGCAGCCAAAACAACCGTCCAGGCGCTGATTATGACCTTGGGCAACGTACCAGTCGCCGAGGCCATGCGAACCGCCGCGGAACTGCGCAAGAACGGTATTCGCACCGAAGTCTATTTCGGCGCGAAACGTTCGCTCAAAGCCCAACTCTCGCACGCCGACCGCTTCGCAATTCCCGTAGCGGTCATCCTGGGCGAAGACGAACTTGCCAAAGGCATGGTATCGGTCAAAGACCTGATGGCGGGCAAACAACAGCGCGCCGACATCGCCGACCACGACGCGTACCGCCAGGCCGGCAAGACCGCGCAGGTGACTATCCCCCGCTCGGATTTGGTCGACTCAGTCAAGAGTCTTGTCGGCGACTTGACGTAACTACGTTTTGTAGGTATAATTGTCATGGCGTTCGAATGGGACGAAGCGAAGAACGAGGAGAACGTTCGAAAACATCATATCGATTTCGCGGATGCCTGTTCCATCTTCGACGCTCCCATCTACATTAGATGCGATACGAGGAAAGAATATGGCGAAGATCGCTGGATAGCAACGGGCCTTCTCGGAAACATGATCGTGATCGTCGTTTTCATTGAGAGAAGGCGTGGGATTATCCGTATCATCTCCGCCCGAAAGGCAGACAGAGATGAGCGTGAAGAACTCGAAGAAGAAATCGCGAACAGATTGGGAATTTCTCGCCGACGAATCCGACGAAGGAATTGATTACTCGGATATTCCGAAACTCGGCCCGGATTTCTGGAAGAACGCGACGTTGCGGCTGCCGGAAAAAAAGACAAGCATTACGTTGCGATTGGACCCGGAAGTGATTGCATGGTTCCGGATGTCGGGCCGCGGATATCAGACGCGCATCAACGCCGTGCTCCGCTCCTACATACAGGCTTCGCGGAAAAGCGCATAGGAACTTGTTGCAGAGGATGCTGCCCGAAACCTCTCATTTTCTTGTCGTCCCCTCCCGTATTGTCTTGGGTGCGGCAACGTTCGGCTCCGAGATCGACCGCGCGACGAGTTTCGCCGTGCTCGATGCGTACGTCGAAGGCGGCGGCAACTTCATCGACACCGCGCACATTTACGCGGCGTGGCTCGAGGACGGCTGGGGCGCGAGCGAGCGGACTGTCGGCGAATGGCTGAAGGCGCACGGGGCACGCGGTTCGGTCGTCATCGCGACCAAGGGCGGTCATCCGCCGATGGACAACATGGCGAACGGACGTTGCGACCGCGCGTCGCTCGAACAGGATCTCGATGATAGTCTCGAACGTCTCGGGATCGATTGCGTGGACTTATACTGGCTCCATCGCGACGATCCTGCACGACCCGTCGATGAAATTCTGGATGCGCTCGCCGGATTCGTCCGCGCCGGGCGCATTCGCGCGTACGGCGTGTCCAACTGGACATCCGCGCGCATCGACGCCGCCCGCGCCTGCGCGAAAGCGAAGGGCCTCCCACCTGTCGTTGCCAATCAAATCGGCTGGGCCTTGGCGGATCACCCGACGCAGTACGCCGAAGTCTCGCCGATGGTTTATATGGACGATGCGTTTTTCCAGTGGCATATCGCGTCGCAACTTCCCCTCGCCGCCTACTCGTCGCAAGCCACAGGCTATTTCGGCGAAACCAACGCCGCTTGGGCGCAAGGCGGCTTTCAGGGTCCCGCACCGCGCGGCAAAGGATTCGATTCGCCCGTTGGCAGGAAACGGCTGCTCACCGCGATCGCCTTGGCGCGTCGGAAAGGCTGCACGCCCACCCAAATCGCTCTTGCATACCTATTGCATCAACCGTTTCACGTCTCCCCCATCGCCAGCAGCAGCCATCCGGAGCGTATTCGCGACGCCCTCGGAGCAACGGCTGTTTCCCTCACCGCAAATGAAGTCGCATCGCTGGCACAGTAGTAGCCATGGGACGAACACGGACGAGCACGGACGAACACGGACGAACACGGACGAACACGGACGCTCTTTTCTCAGTCGAGCAACTCGAAAAGGCGTTTGGGTTTCGGAACTTCGCCGTTTGCCACGGTTTCGTTCAAGATGGGCCTGTGGATTACCTGGATTGGGCCTGATCGTTCACCTTCGACCCACGCGGCCAATTGTTCGATGCCTTCCGTTGCCGCTTCTCGAACGGGCAGCCAGACATGGGCGCTGGCTTCGTGGAGCACCGCCGCGTTGTCGGCATAGGTCCAGGCCACGATCTCGAAATCTTTGCCGGGAACGCGCCCCGCGCGTCGCGCACCCTCGCGCAGGCTTGTCGCATCTTCGGTTGCGCTCGAGTCGATGAGCGCGGTGACGGTTGGATCGGACAGAAGCCTGTATACCATGTCGGCGATGTTGCGCGCGCCGAAGGTTGCCGACCGGATGAGGTGTTCGTCCACGGCAATGCCGTCCTCTTCGAGCGCTTTTGTATACCCGCGCCGCCTCTCGACACCGGGCTGAAACTCGGCAAAAGCCTTTAGCATGGCGATCCGCCGGTGCCCTCGGTCGAGGAGAAACCGTGTGCTGATGCGCGCGCCCTCTTCGTAGTCGACGGTGGCGCAACTGCATTCGGGAAGACTGTCCAGGCGGCCCATCGCCATGTACGGCATGCCACTTCGATGAATGCGTTCGAGAATGGTGTCGTTGTGCGACAACGGGCCGGCGATCACGCACGCTTTGAAGAGTTTCTCCCAAAAACCGCGGGCATAGTCCGTTTCGCGTCCCCCGAAATAGGGATTCATGTCGAAACAGAGATACTCGCCACGAATCCCGAAAGCCCGGTACAGTTCCGCAAACAACCACAGAAAGAATGCCTGGTTGACGGGCACTACATCGAGTGGCGCGGGAACGGTGAGGCCGATACAACCGCGCAGTTTGCCCCGAAGCCCGCGCGCGCCGATATGCGGATGGTAATCGACCGCCCGCATGATGGACAGGATACGTTCGCGGGTTTCGTCGCTCACACCGCTCTTTTCATTCAAGACCCGGCTGACCGTCTTGGCCGAGACACCCGCCTCCTTGGCCACATCGTAGATGGTCCATGCTTCGCCCCCGGCCCGCAGGAATTGTTCGCGCCGTTTGTCCCCAATAACACTCATCCACACGCCTCCATTTCAAACCTACTCGGCCACTATACACGGCTCGACGGCTCGATTCAGATTGTCTCGAAGCACGCCGAACGTCACCGGTTACCAAACGCGATAGAAGTATACTCGAAGGAACATAAATCTGTCAACAATGCGAGAATGCTGCTGATTACGAGACTATTCGCATCTTCTTGAAAAAAAACAATAAAACCTCTTGACAAACAGGGCGCGGGGTGATACACTAATTGCGTCACCGGTGACGTATCACCGTGTCGCGTGGTCTTGGCAACGGTTTCCAGCGCTCGGTTCACAGTTCAAGCGTGAAAGGCACACTTGAAAAAACGGGCGGCATCTGGTAAACTTAACATGGTAATCGGTTACTATCCCGGCGCATGTGGCGTTGGGAATGGATGAGAACCGAACAAGGAGAAATCATATGCGTAAGAAAGGCTTTACACTCATCGAATTGTTGGTCGTGATCGCCATCATCGGCATCTTGGCGGCAATTCTCCTACCTGCTCTTGCAAGGGCGCGCGAATCGGCACGGCGTTCGAGCTGTGCGAACAACCTCAAACAGTTCGGGATTGTATTCAAGATGTACGCCAACGAGGCCGGCGGAAAGTTACCGCCCATGCAAATGCTCGGCCCGCCGCCAGACTACAAAGTGAAAGCGGCGGCAGGTCCCGAGTGCCGGGCGATCTTCCCCGAATACCTGTCCGATGTGAACATCGTCGTCTGTCCGTCGGATTCAGGGGCCACCTTATTGCGCACCAAGTTGTGGGGACTGGACAAGGCGCCGTCGGATCCCCAGTACAATAAGCCCCAGTTGATAAACGATCCGGCCCTCATCATGCAAAGCTACGCTTACCTGGGTTGGGCTTTCGACAACATGAGGAAAACCGACGTCATGGGAGCATTCCTTGGACTTGCGGCTTTGGGCCTTGAGACTCCGACGGGGGGGGCCTGTCCACTGTGGACACCGATACAAATAGGCGCTACACTTGACGGCATTGCCACTGAGAATATAGCGGCAATTGCGGCGATTGCCGCGGGCGGCACAGCCGTCGGTTTTGCGGGGCAGGATCTGATCGACACCGATGCGAAATTGCAGCAGCAGTGGGTCGATGTAGGCGCCGGTAACGGCGGCGGCCATTACATCTACCGTCTGCGCGAAGGCGTCGAGCGGTTTCTCGTAACCGACATCAACAATCCCGCCGCGACGGCCATGGCGCAGAGCAAGCTGTTTATTATGTTCGACTTGGTCGGCACGGGCGGCAGTGTGGCTCTATTCAATCATATTCCGGGTGGCTGCAACGTGTTGTACTTGGATGGCCACGTTGAATTCGTCAAGTACGTCGCCGTCGATGTGTGCGGGTTACCCGACGGGCTCGCTGTTGAGAACGCGATGTCTGGCTGCACGGATCCAGTGCTGCCGACATTGGCGACCCTGCTCGGCGCATTTAATACAGACTGAGCGCATACAACGCGACGTTGATTGGCGCGATCCTGAACCATTAACGACGCGGGCAGGAAAGAGACTTGAGGTTGGATGCATGGCCGGTTCGTCGGCCATGCATCTTCTTTTTCGAGGGGCATCCCACTCTTAAGGGCACGGTGTTTTCCAGCATATCTGGTTCGCCACGGTATCGGGCTCCCACTATTGGAGTCCGTGAATACCTCATAATAGACGCTGTTCAGATTGTTCTATTCGGGTTTTGTGTTTCTGGTAGCGCGTTCTATTTCGCTACGTTCAGCGCGCGGCTGACGATTTCGGGCGGCAAAGTTATGTTGGCTTGGCGGCATGCGGCGACTTCGGATTTGGCGTCCGTAAATCGGCCTGCGTCGCAAAGCATTTGGATGTACTGCTGCCGGATAACGGGCTGTTGTGGATTGATTTGTATGGCCGTTTTGTAGGCGGCTACGGCGCCGTCGATATCGCCTTTGCGGGCGAGGACTTCGCCGAGGCTGGCGGGCTTTGTTGGATCGGTGGGATCGATTTCGGCGGCCTTGCGGTACGCCGCGACGGCGCCATCCCAATCGTTTTTCGCGAACAGCGCGCGGCCGAGCATAAACCATGGACGTGCTTGGCCCGGATAGCGTTCCGTGAAGGACCGCCATTCGTCGATACGCGCATCGGGGGCGCCGCGACAGCGAAGAATATCGTCCAACTTCTCATACGGCAGGAAACACGAAGAGTCCGCCGCGATCCATTTGCGGTATCGCGCAACGGCCGCTTCGTCGTCGTTGGCCGTTTGATGCGGGACACCGGTATTCGGTGGACGGCGCGTCTGGTCCGATAGCGCGCCGCGCTCGAAGAGCTTCTTCAGTTCAGCCGCGAGGTAGTCCGCAACGACACGATTGCCTTCCGCGTTGAGGTGAATATCGTCCAGGAAGATGCGGTCCGAATTCGCGCTCAACAGGTCGCGCAGGCCGATTGCCGGGGCATGGGCGACATGCGCCGCCTCGGTTACCAGCGCCGCGTATGGCGGGTGCCCCAATTCTTCTCCGAACACCTCGGGCAGGGAAGGCCACCCCAGATATACGATGACCACGCCCCGCGTGGCGCACACGCGCTGCATTTCGACCAGACAATCGACCATTTCTCCGGGGCGCAGGCGGGTCTTGCGCGGGCTATAGAGCGGCGTACGGTCGAGATGCGCGCCGCGTACCGCGTCCTTCAGGAGGGTCGTTAGTCCGAAAGGTGACGCCTTTGGATTTTCCCAATCGCAATCGCCGATGCCCGGTGTGGGGATCTCGACCGCGTCGTTGTAGGCGAAACATACCAGCACCATGTCGGGTTCGAGATCGAGTCCGCGGACGCGCAGGTATTGCAGGCCCTGAAACGTACTGTAGCCCGGCACGCCCGCGTTGACGACGTCCACCGCGTCGGCCTGGTCGCGGTCGAATGCCGCTTGCAGATACACCGGATACGTGTCCGTATCCCCCACGCCGAGTCCGTACGTACGCGAATCGCCGAGGACGAGGATACGGTAACGTCCCGCTTTCGGAGCGACCGGCACGCCGCGCAACCCATGTTCGTTGGTCGACGAGGTCCACTGCTGCATGACGCCCTTGAATGGATAGGCCTGCGGGATGTCTTTGAGATTGGGCTTTAACGCCCACATAAGGTCCGGGTCGTACTGCTGGCACCGCGTCCAGTTGAGATGGACCGACGATACGAGCATGGTACGCTCTTTACGGCTCGCCATATAGCGCCCGGCGCCTTCGAGAACGCCCACGGCCAGCGCCAGCGAGATCGACAACAGGAGCGCGGTCTTCCATCGGCTTAAGGATGAACGAGGAAGGAGGAAGGATGAAAAAGGGGGTTTGTGGTTTGGGGTTTGGGGTTTGGGGTCCTCAAAACCAAAACCCCCTACAGTTCGTTTGAGGCTGTGTGTTTTTTCATCCTCCATCCTTCATCCTTCCTACTTACTTCTCTGAGCGTTCCAGCATCTCGCGCACGATGTAGGCGGGATCCTTTTGAAGGTTGATGAAGCAGCGAATCGTGAACTCGCCGATGAGCGACAGCACCGCGAGCAAGAGCAATAGTACGAACGCAAGCGCGTTGAGGATCAGGCCATTGCTGACTTGATCGAGCACACGGAACGCGATGAAAGGTCCTGCGAAGATCCGCACGAGAAACAAGATGCTGGTAGCCACGCAAGCCACCGCGAGCCATTGAAAGGGCCGTTGCGACATCTTGACTACGTTGTCCATGTTATAGGTCCACAGCTTGTGAAACGTCCATCCCGACGCGCCATACTTGCGCGGACAATGTGTGACCGCCACTTCCTTGCAGCGTTGCGCCTTGGCGATCAGGTCCACGTTGCTGAACACGTGGAACGGGCCGTAGTCGAACGCGCGCACGAGTTTGGCATTGTATATCTTGAACGTGCACCCAAAATCGCGGAACGCGCTTTGCGACGCGCGCCGCATGATCATGTTCGCCAGTTTCGAGGGCACAATACGCCAGAACGAGTCCTTGCGGTTCGCGCGATAGCCGCTCACCACATCGTAACCGTTGTCGTATTCGGCCACGAGGCGCGGCAAGTCGGCGGGATCCAATTGCAGGTCGCTGTCCATCAACACGAAGGCTTTGCCACGCGCGACGGTCATCGCTGCGGTAATCGCGGCCTGTTGCCCCGCGTTCTTGAACAAGTCCATCACGATGCGCACATGCGGGTCGCGCGCGAAGATGGCCTTCAGTTTCTCGAAGGTCGCATCCGTGCTGCCGTCGTTTACCATGACGATCTCGTACGAGCGCCCCATGGATTCGAGCGCCGCCGAGAGCCGCGCATGAAACTCGTCGATACCGTCCTGCTCGAAATGACACGTGATGAGTACCGAAATATCGGGCGTCGTCTCCCCCACACCGCGATCATCCTGCATCATGACCTGCTCCCAAATCGATTAGGCTCCGTTGGCATTATGGCATACGTAGTCCATGCCATGGCAAGCGCCACGACTCAACTGCCGAATTTGGATTTACCGTCCTTCCTCGACGATTTTCCGAATCGTAGGCGTCAACAGGTCGGCCATCAGTTTGTGTCCATTCGGCGTCGGGTGACAGTCCATAGGGAAGAAAAGGTCTGGTTCGTCTTTGTGCGCGCGAAACTCGTCCGTAATGGATAGGAACGGCACGCCGGTACGTTCGCACACGATACGAATCGCCTTGTCGGGCACGAACGTCGATAGAAATCCCGGCTCGACCCGAAAACCGACTCTTCGATAGTTATCCATCGCGTACATGTTCACGAAGCAGCCCATGGGAATCGACACGACTAGCACGCGCGTGTGGTACGCCTTCGCGACACGCTCGATGCGCTGCATGAAGCCCGTCGTCTTGTCCACGGCGCGTACGAAGAAGTATGGATCGTTGTCTCGCGAATTGTTCACGAGGTAGTCCGCGCTACGGACGGTCGTACTGATCAATGCCGGGTTGAGATTGCCTGTCTCGAAGGCTTGACGTACCTTAACGTCGATTTGCGCGTATCGCGCTTGTTCTTCGGGCGTAAACGATTTTAAGACGGATTGCGCACTTTCCGCCTGACTCTTGATGCCATCGGCGGCCGATACGATCATGGGCGGATGGACGGGCCGCTTCTCCGTGCGCGCACCAAGCGTGCCCTCGCGGTTGCGGATCCATTGCACGAAATTTGGCCAGACGTCCTCGACCTTCGTCAGCAGCCACGGGGGAGCGGGCGCCGCCTTGTCGTCCGCCGAGGCGAGGTCGTCGGCCTGCAACATGCCAACGATGATCAAATCGGGCCGCAGCAACGGAATCGCCCGTTCCGCCAGTTCCGCGTAGAACGGCGTCCCCGTGCCCGGCTTGCCGAGATTGATGGTCTCGACGTTAAGTCCCGCCTGGCGAAGGTTTGAATCGAGTTGCTTGATCCACGTGTCTTGCAGATTGACGCCCTGCCCATAGGTGAAGGAATCCCCGATAGCGGCGATGCGATAGACGCCCGGCGTGAGGCTCGCGAATTCTTTGTCGCGATAGCCGAGCGAATTCACGTCGACGCTATACGTGAACTCGGTCGTCGCATATTCCATATGCGAGCCGGGCGGAAAGATAAGTTCCAACGCGCCCGGCGCCGCCTTGTTCGGCAAGAGGCGGCCCGCCATGCGATCCGCAGCCAAACTCGTGGCGAAAACGACGAGCAGCGCGACAACCGCCAGCGCCACGTTCAATCCCCATCGCTTGACCCGACTCACGACCGCCCCTCCTACCGTCGCCAATCGAGGAGGCATTCGATGGCGTCCGGAGCGAACACGGGAATGCCCAACGCGTCGTGGACCCGCTTGCGTTCCGCGAACGAGTCGTCGATGAAGATGGCCTTGGACCCGGCGATATGCACGCTCTTGCACGCGAGCGCATCCACGGCAACGACGCTGTCGAACAGGCCTTCGAGACGATGCCGACGCAACGTCTCGCCGAGATCGCCCGCGTGGCGCGAGACGACATGTACGCCAATCCCGCGATTGCGGCATTGAAAAATGAACGCCACCAGCAAGGAATTCACTCCGCCTTCGACGATAAGCGTGTCGTCGAGATCGATGTAAACATCGGAGTAGTCGAACGCGTTCGCAAACCGGTTGCACAACGCACGATCCATTTCCAACGGAAATGCGCCGGGTTCGATGGCGATGTCCATACCCAGCCGGTCGTATACACTCAGCAGCGGCAAGTTCACGCCGAGATTCCGGTACAGACCCATTCCGCCGCTCACGCGTGGCGCCGCTTCGAGCAAAACCAGCTCCCCGTCCGCCGCCCGTTTTACCTGGAAAAACCAGGCCCCGCGAAACGCCAGCGTCTCGTGGATATGCCGTGCCCACGTCTCGAACACCACATCGCGAACGGGCCGCGTATGCGCGCTAATCCCGTCTAGCGTGCGCACGCGTTCGCGCGCCCCAACAAAGCGTAGCGCGCCGTGGCGATCCGTGAAGCAATCGACCGTATACTCGTCTCCCGGCAGATATTCGAGTACGAGCACCGACGCGTCGCCAAGAATTGCCGCCGCCAGTTCGTCCCGCGAACGAACGGCAAACGCGCCGCGTGAGCCTTGGCCGACATTGGGTTTCACGAATGCAGGGAACGGGATTTCCGGATCGTCGTGTTCCCAGACGATGGGCGTCCGCACCACTCCGTACAGCCGCTCGTAGGTAGCGCGTTTCCTGCGGCAAATGGTGCATGTCGCGCGCGGCGAACCGATGACCGGACACGCCAGTTCGGCTTCGGCCTCGGCCAGCCTCAGTACGACGCTGTCGTGCGCGGGATAGACGAGGCCGATACGTTGGTCTTCGATGACGCGATTGAGCGACGCGATGAAATCGGGCGCGTCGACATACGGCAAGCCGTCCACATAGTCGCGAAAAACGAGCCGACCGTGATTCGATACAACGCTCGAAGCCCCCACGAGCGAGACGTGCACGCAATAACACAGCGCGCGATGGATCTCGAGTCCAATTTCGGATCCGCACGGAAAAACAAGTACCCGCGTCTTGTCGCGCGCGACTTCGCTCACAAAATTTCCCTCTCTCGAACCACAAGCATTCTACGGCATCAACGCCGCCCAATGCGACTACCTTGCACCATTATTTCGGATCTGATAGACCTTTACCATATGCACTGCAACGGGAGAAATGCGTATGGCGACGTTATTGGAGATCGGGCTTGCCGTGGGCGCGTTGACAATGCAGACGCTGGACGGCCACGAAATCGTCATGCAAAATTACGCGTCGCGCCTCGGCACGGCGATCATCTTCATGTCGAGTCGCGCGCTCGCCACGCAGGCCTCGGCAAACGTCATCGCCGATATGGCGGAACGGTACCGGCGCAAAGGCATCCTGTTCGTGGGCGTGTTCGCGAATCCCGAAGAGACGCGCGAAGAGATCCGCGCGTTCTGTCAAAGCCGCTTGATGACCTTTCCTACCTATCGCGATCCCGAGGGGCGCGTCGCGAAGTGTCTGGGCGCGCGGTTCACGCCCGAAGCGTTCCTGATCGACGCCCAAGGCACGCTGGTCTATCGCGGCGGGTTCAACGATGCCAAAGCCGTCAAGGAACTGGACAGGAAAATCATGCGCCTATCGAAGAAACAGGCGATCAAACGAGGCGAGTATCCCGCGACCGGCACGCCTATCGAAGAAGCCGGCACAATGGGCGACACCGCGCCGCCGGGCGAACCGCTCGTGTTCGCGTCCGAGATCATTTTCGAGAAACAGCCATGGGCGCCCGACCACCATTGCTCGACCATCGTCGAAGTCCCGAACGGCGACTTGCTGTGCGTGTGGTTCGGCGGCAGTTTCGAGTCGGGCGACGATCAGGCCTTGTTCATCGCACGCCGCAAGAAGGGCGAACGGATGTGGTCCGCGCCGGACAAGTTCGTGACGAGCAAGCCGCTCCATCCCGCAGGCAACGCGGTCGTCTTCATGGCAAGTGCGAATCGCGTTGGATTGCTGTGGGATCGCATGGACGAAGAACGTCCGATTCGGAGCGGGATGTGGGGCAAGGGCACACTCATGTTCCGCTACTCGGAGGACAACGGCGTCACGTGGAGCGTGGACCGCGAGTTGACGCCCATCCCCGGCGGCTTGCGCAACCCGCCGTTGTGCTTGCCGAATGGCGACCTGCTCATGCCCGTCAGCGCGGGGAACGGCGGCTTCATCGTCACGCGCGACGGCGGCGATACATGGGACGTGCGCGGATACATCGACACGGGCCACTTTAGCGCGGGACAACCAACCATCGCCCGGCGAAACGACGGTTCGCTCGTGGCCATGTTGCGGTGCGCGCCATACATCCTGCAAAGCGAATCTACGGACAACGGCAAGACCTGGACGCCAGCCAAGCAAACGAAACTGCGGTGTCCGCACGCCGGCATTTCGATGTGCCGACTCGATAGCGGCCATTTCGCTTTGTTGTTCAACGACTCACTCAAGAAGCGCACGCCACTCGCGATCGCGCTGTCCGAAGACGAAGGCCGTACCTGGCGGCAATCGGTCGTACTCGAATCGAATCCCGGCGAGTACTCGTATCCATGCGTGATGCAAACGCCGGACAAGCATATCCACGTGACCTACAGCTTCCTGCGCAAAACTATCAAGCACGTGGAACTGAACGAAACGTGGATACGGCTGTTGTCGCCGAGAATAAGTAGTAAGTAGTTGAGTAGTCAGTAGTCAGGAGTCAGGAGTCAGGAGTCAGGAGTCAGAATGTCATGAAACGAAAGAAGATGATTCTGCTGGTATTGTTACTCGTGTTTGTGGCCGGGTTCGCGCATGTGTATTTCCGCCAAATCTACTGGCCTTCGTTGGTGATGAAGACGGCATCGACGGCGATTCCGCGTCCGGCTGTCATTGCCCATCGCGGGGCGTCGTACCTCGCGCCGGAGGAGACCGAGCCGGCATACATCCTGGCGCGCGACCTCGGCGCGGACTATCTCGAAATGGACGTCCAGCGCACGAAAGACCACATCCTCGTCGCATTTCACGACGACTCTGTCGCGCGAACCACGAATGCCGCAAAGATCTTTCCCGGACGCGAGAAAGGCAATATCGCCGACTTCACGCTCGCCGAACTCAAACAACTCGACGCCGGGTCGTGGTTCAACCAGACCTATCCAAAACGGGCGCGCGCAAAATACGTCGGCGTCAAGATCCTCACCATCGAAGAAATCATCGCCATCGCCGAGTCGGGCGCGAACAAGCCCGCGCTCTACATGGAAACCAAATCGCCCGAACGCCATCCCGGTTACGAAGCCGAGTTGGTCGACCTCCTCAAACGCCACGACTGGCTCGGCAAATTCGCAAACGGCATCTCGAAATCCGTGTTCCAATCCTTCAGCATATCGAGCCTGCGACTCCTCAAACAATTCGCGCCTGAAGTGCCAAGCGTCTACCTACTCGGCATGGACATGCCCAAAGAAATTGGCTGGAAAAAACTGATCCAGGACGCCAAAGAAGTCGGATGCGGCATCGGCCCCGTCGGCCTCATCGCATGGCCATGGAACGTAGCCAAGGCCCACAACGCCGCCCTCCACGTCCATGTCTACACCGCCAACCGTACCTGGCAATTCCGCCTATTCTCATGGTTCGGCGTAGACGCCTTCTTCACCGATCGATGTGATTTGCTGATGCGCTACTACGGAAGAGTGTCACCCGCCCGTCCTGACAGCATTCTCACGAAGAGCGGCTACTGAAGAACACACTTTGGCCCGAAGGGCCGTAATACGAAAGCCCAGGGCAACGCCCTGGGAACAAGCATGTAGAAGAAACACAAGCCCTGAAGGGGCGTAACTGGGACTATCTGCTTCCGACAGCGAATTCGATGCTCACGATAGCCGCCAACAGGGCTGCGGACGCGACCACATCCGCTGAACAGACCTCTCTCTCAGGCTGGCCAATACCAAAGATTGTGCCTGTTCCATTCCACAACCATAGTCCGAGCGCAAGGACGGGAATTCCAAATAAAACCAGCTGCCACCGTTGGCAAAGACTGAGCATCACCTGATTGTTCAACGCGATGTGTCGTAGCCTGGCTCCCTGAATTTGCGCCTCTTGTGCTTCCTGTGGCTAGACAAACCACTGGAACGCTCTGCCGCTAAAGCTTCATGTCTTTGGGCCAAATGAAATACGGACCGAATTGCGGCGAAGACCGGAACTCCCCGCCCGCCTTGCGTCCCGCTTCCGCCAGCTTCATTTTGTCGTCTTCTTTTTCCAGATATCGTTTTGCCAAAAGCTGATCCACAAGGGCACCCGTGCGCATCCCGAGTTTCTTCGCCAGCTTCGACGTGCTCAGTTTGTCGAATGTCTTCTCATCCGCCGGTTCTTCTTCCTGTTTTGTTTCCTCGACCTTCTCCGCCGCCAGCCGCACTTGTTCGCTGATTCGTATCAGTCGCTGGGCTTCCTCGTACGTGTCGCGGTACAAATCGGGATCGGATTCTCGGACGACGAGGATGCCCATTTCATTGTTGTTGATCTGGCTGAAGTCGTAGAGGTTCATCGACGTAATAATCGCCGCCCGTTCGTTCAGATAGCATTTTGCATGGAGGTTCTGGCAGAAGCCCGTACGCACAAATTCCAGCGACCGAAGCCAGTTCATCTCCTGCGGTGCAAGTTCGCTCTTGCCATAGACAATTCTCACATCTATTTTCATTCGATCCTTATCCGAGAGAAGTTCCTTCATTCGATCATTGAACTTCAGGAAGGGACTGATGATTATGAGTCGCTCTTTCGTTACTTTGATTAGTTCTTCGAGGTAGTAGTTCGTGGCACTCGTATTCAAAAACTTCGCCATATTCCCTCCCCTTCAAGTCTTGCGCACACGTTCGACGGCCTTCTGTAAGTAGATGAGGCCTATATTACACACTGTCGATTTCGTACACAAACGAATACTCACAGTCTACTCTCTCACTCCGCCACGTGACCAATATGTCCCGTGCCCTACCACGCCTTCTTAATGGGGAAATCCGTCATTGGATAATGTTTCGTGTTCAAACAGAACACGTGGACGCCCGTATGAAGAACCGTCGCGGCCAGAATCGCGTCGTTGATATCCATGCCATGGCTGGGATGCCACCGGCGGTACAATTTGCCTGCGCCGTCGATGATATCCTGAGTCACCGGGGCCGTCTTGAATTCCGACAGGAAAAGGAGCGTCTGCGCCTCTTCCTCGGGTTTCATGAAGAACACGACCTCGGCGCGCTGCATGGCGCCGATCCACAGTTCATACACGCCTTCCACGCGCAGCCCACGCAGGAACACCAGCGCCTGACGCGCACCTCGCAAGTGCCCGATGAGAACATCGGCGTCGATGTAGGCCCTCATCGCCGATTCCTGTGCATGGAATCTCGGAACGCCTTCCGCGTTGTTTCCACGATCTGCTTTGCGGACTCGTCGCGGGACCACGCGCCGCACGTCTGTTCGAACACGTCGAAATGCTCCGCCCGATCGACATGCGCGGCATACATTTCGATAGCCCGCTCGATGACGGCCTTCTTGGACGTGTGCAGACGCTGCGACAACCGCCCGATCTGGTTGGCGGCCGATTCGTCGATTCGTGCCGAGAAAATCTTGTCCATATCGCCTCGTACTCTTACGTAAGTATTCTTACGTAAGATTTGCTCCATGTCAAGAAAATTGGGAACATCCTTGAACCTTGAATGGCCGCGTCCTTGCCTCTGGGCTGACGCCATGATAGGCTTTCGATGTTGGGACTTGTCCAGCCCACAGTACCTTGGAGATTTCGACGTGATGCGATATGTGACGTTTACAGTGACGATGCTCATCCTTGCTACGCAAGTGTTCGCCGATTTCCGCGCGCAAGTCGAGGCGGATTGGTTGTTGCAGGAACAGTTGCACGCGCGGAATGGCAGCATTTCTACGCAGTCGGATGCAGCGGGCGGTTGCGACGGCGTCAAGAATGGGCGCTGGGGATTTCATACAAACCTTGTCGAGTCGCCGTGGTGGCAAGTGGATTTGGGCGACGTCGTTGCGGTGAACCGCGTGGTTGTGTGGAACCGGTGCGATGCGGCATCGCGTGCTGGGAATGTTCAACTTCAGTTCTCCGATGACGGCGCGTCGTGGCGGACGGTTTACACGCATGACGGTTCCGTCTTCTATGGCGCGCAGGGCGGACCGCCGCTAACCGTTGCGCTTGAGAACGATAAAGCGCGCTATGTCCGTGTAACGACGCCCGGCATGAATTATCTTCACTTCGACGAGGTCGAAGTGTTCGGGCCGGACGCGCCGGATACGGATCTCGCGTTGAATCGTCCGGCGGATCAATGCGGCACATCGCCGTGGTCGTCGAACCATCTCCCTGGCGCGCCGGATTGGCCCGCGCGGACATTCGCCGTAGTCGAACATGCGCGGGCGCTGGCCGGCGAGTTCGGACTTGGCGCATCGGACCTGCAATGGCTAACGGTCGTCGAAACACGCTTGGCTTCGGTTACGAAGGAACAGATCGGCCAGAGCGATTACGTCGAAGCGCGTTGGGCGTTGCGCGGAATTACGCTGAAAAACCCGTTACTGGATTTCGATACGCTTCTGTTCGTGAAACGCGTTCCGGGCAGTTTCAGCCACATGTCTGATCAATACTACGGTTGGTGGTCGCGTCCGGGCGGCGGCTTGTGTCTCTTGCGCGATTTCACAACGGATGCGCCGTCGACGATCTGCATCAGCGACGCGTTCAAGGATCCCGGCAACTTCCTTCGTCCGTCGCTGTCCTACGATGGGCGTAAGGTCATCTTCGCGTGGTGCAAGTACTACCCGGATCTCGCCAAGTGCGCGGACAAGTTGAACAAGGCGAATGTCCCGGAAGACGCGTTCTATCACGTCTACGAAATGAACATCGACGGCAGCGGTCTGCATCCGCTCACGACGGGCAAGTACGACGATTTCGACGCGCGCTATCTACCGAATGGCCGCATCGTATTTCTATCGACACGGCGGGGGCAGTATCTCCAGTGCGGTCCCGACACGGCGCGGCTATCGAAAGAAAATCCCGCGCTGCCGGATTCGTACGTGCGTTGCGGCGGCGGTCCCGAGCGCCCCGTGGCCGTTTACACACTGCACACGATGGCTGCCGACGGCGAGGATCTGTGCGCGATCTCGCCGTTCGAGATGTTCGAGTGGACGCCGAGCGTCGCGACCGACGGCACGATTCTCTACTCGCGCTGGGATTACATCGACCGCTCGAACATGCCGTACATGGGCCTGTGGTCGATGCATCCCGACGGTACGCATACGCGCATCGTCTACAAGAACTTCACGACCGCGCCGCATTGCACATTCGAACCGCAATGCATACCGAACTCGAACAAGATCGTGTTCACGGGATCCGCGCATCACGCACAAACAATGGGTGGCCTCGTCTTGCTCGACCCGACCGCCGGCACGGAAGGAACGACGCCAATCACGCGCTTGACGCCTGAAATCACCTTCCCCGAAATCGAAGCGTGGCCGGACAATTACTATGCGAGTCCATGGCCGCTTTCCGAGCGGTTCTACCTCGTCTCATGGGCGCATGAAGAGTCCGTGACACAAGGCTCGTTGCGTGTCGCCAACGGCATGGGGCTGTACCTATTCGATGCAGATGGCTACAAAGATCTCCTCTTTCGCGACCCGGACATCGGCTGCGAGAATCCCCTTCCGGTGCGCGAGCGCGCGGTACCGCCGACGCTTGCGGACATGCCGAAGTGGGATGTGGCGAAGGAGGGCCGGTTTGTCGTGGCCGACGTGTATCGCGGACTCAAACAGACGGCGCGCGGCGACATCAAGGCGCTACGAATCGTCGCCGTACCCCCGAAGACGCACCCGACGATGAACTTTCCGAGCCTCGGCATCATGGCCGACGATCCGGGCAAATGCGTACTCGGCACGGTTCCGGTCGAGGAAGACGGCTCGGCGTATTTCCGCGTTCCATCGAGCCTGATCGTGTACTTGCAGGCGTTGGATTCGCGCGGTATGGCGGTCCAGACGATGCGAAGCGCCACGTACGTGCAACCGGGTCAGACGCTGAGTTGCATCGGCTGCCACGAGTCGCGCCAGCGCGCGCCCATGTCAAAACGCGTGTTGGCCACGCAACGCGAACCTTCGCGCATCGCGCCCGGTCCCGAAGGTTCGTGGCCGTTCCGTTTCGACCGATTGGTGCAACCGGTCCTCGACAAGCAATGCGTGAGTTGCCACAATCCGCAAGCGCAAGATGCCGCTGCCGCGAAGTTCGATCTGACGCCCGATAAGGCGTATGAGACGCTGGTTAATTATGGCGCGCCAAATCTAGTACAATCAGTTAAAGCCTCGTATCAGCGCGGGAACTCGATCGAGGGCGACTGCGGCGCGCGGGCGAATCCCCTACTCGGGAAGTTGCTCGAACCCGCCGGACATCAAGGCGTCGTGCTCGATTCCGATTCGCTCGATCGACTCGTCACATGGCTCGACACCTACGGCCAACGCCTCGGTTCTTTCAGCGAAGAACAGGAACGACAACTCGTCGCGCTCAAGGAAGAACAGAAAAACATTCTGATAGCATCGCCGTAGGAAATGACCAATGGCGCATCTGCTTCCGCTATGTTGACGGCGACGCCTACGAGGTCGAATTGACGGACTACCATTGATACAAGGGTGCAATGCATGATTGTTCCGCACACTAGAAAGAGGACCATACGTCCAACGCATCCCGGTGAGATGCTTCGCGAGGACTTCTTACCGGACTATGGACTTACCGTCGCGCGTTTGGCTGACGCGTTGAACGTCTCGCGTCAGAGCGTCAATGAGCTTCTCCACGAACGCCGTGCCTTGAGCCCGCAAATGGCCATTCGTTTGGCGCGACTGTTCGGGAATAGCCCCGAATTCTGGCTCAATGCCCAGCGTGCCGTCGATCTTTGGGAGGCGGATCGAATCCTGAATTCCGACATCGCACGGATACGGCCGCTGAAGGCGGTGTAATGTTGGGCATTGTACTCTTCATGTGCCTGCGTTAACGCTAGCCGGTGGGTTCCGCTTCGCTCCACCCACCCTACGTTTCCCTCCGTTGGTTGATCGACATCCGACACGCCGCGTATTCTACCCGACAGCAGGATGAACCAGAGGAAACCGTTATGAATCTGAAGCAGTATTGCAACATGTTCGATTCCGTGATGGCCGGTGTGGACGTTGCGGCCGTGGACCGTTTGATGGACGCCATCGAGGAGGCGTATCGCGCGGGACGTTTCGTGTTCGTCGTGGGCAACGGCGGGAGCGGCGCGAATGCCTCGCACCTGTGCGAAGATCTCGGCAAGGGCACGTTGAGCGACTTCGACCACCAGAAGCGGCTGCGCATCATCAGCCTGACCGACAACACGCCGTACATCCTCGCGTGGGGCAACGACACGAGTTTCGACCGGGTCTTCTCGGAACAACTCAAGAACCTCGCGTCGCCCGGCGACCTGCTCATCGCGATCAGCGGGTCCGGCAACAGCCCGAATATCCTGCGCGCGGTCGAGTACGCAAACGGCATCGACATGATAACCTTCGGCGTTTCCGGGTACGACGGCGGACGTCTGCTCGCGCTCGCGAAGGATAACCTGCATGTCGCGAACGACAATATGGGGATCGTCGAAGCCGTGCATGGCGTCGTGTTCCATTATCTCACCGAGGAACTGATGAGGAGGTTCGCGTCATGACGCCGCGTGTGCTCGGCATCGAAATAGGCGGTACGAAGCTGCAAGCCGCCATCGGCCTCGAAGACGGCACGATCAAAACCGTCAAGCGCGGCACAGTCCCGTCCGGCGGCGCCGAGGCAATTCTGAAATGGTTCGAGCAGGAAGTGCCGGGGCTTATCGCCAACGTCAAGGGCATCGCGAGCATCGGGATCGGATTCGGCGGTCCGGTGAACAGCATGACGGGCGAGGTGCTCACGTCGCATCAGGTCGAAGGCTGGAGCGGTTTTCCGCTGGGCGCGTGGTTCGAGGACCGCTTCGAAATCGAGACATATGTGTTCAACGATTCGAACGCGGCGGGCTGGGCCGAATATTGCCTTGGCACGGGCGGCGACACGCAGCATTTCCTGTATATGAACATCGGCAGCGGCATCGGCGGCGCGTTGATCATCGATGGTCTTCTGCACAACGGCCAGGGATTCGGCGCATCGGAACTCGGCCATACCTACGTGCCCGATTGGGAACAGGCAGGCGTGCCGCGCAAGCTCGAAGACCTGTGCAGCGGCTGGTCGATCGAACGCCGCCAGCGCGCGATGTCCGATCCCGATCCGCAATCGCCGCTCGGCGCGCTGTGCGAAGGGAAATCGGCGAACATCCAGTGCGCGATGCTCGGCCTGGCGGCGCAACAAAGCGATCCCCGCGCGTGCGAAGAAATCGAGCGCGTCGCGCACAGCGTCGGTCTCGCGCTTGCCAACGCCGTTACGTTGTTTCACCCCGAACGTATCGCGCTCGGCGGCGGCGTCGCGTTGATGGGCGATATCCTGTTGGACCCAATTCGCCGTTATGCAAACCAATACGCCTTCGGGCCTTTCCAGAACCGGTTCGAGATTGTTCCATGCGCGCTCGGCGAGTCAGTGGTGTTGGCCGGCGCGATTCTGTTGACAAGCGAAGAAGTACTGTAATGCAACGATAGGGAGTTGACAATCATGAGACTAAAGAACAAAGTAGCGATTATCACCGGCGCGGGGATGGGCATGGGGCGCGAAGCGGCGCTCGTATTCGCGGCGGAAGGCGCGAAGGTCGTCGTGTTCGACCTGAACAAGAAGGCCGCGCAAGAGACCTGTAAAATCATCGCGAAAAAGGGCGGCAAGGCGATCTGCGTCGTCGGCGACGTCAGCAAGGAAGACGACGTCAAGAAGGCCATCAAGAAAGGCGTCAAAGAGTTCGGCGCGCTGCATGTCCTCTACGCAAACGCGGGCGTGCTCTGGAAAGACCGCGACCGCTCGGTCATCGAAACGACCGAAGCGAACTGGGACCTCGTCCAGGCGATCAACCTGAAAGGCCCGTTTTTCCTGGTTAAACACGGCATCCCCGAATTGCAGAAGGCGGGCGGCGGCTCGATCGTGCTCGTCGGCTCGATCTCGGCACTCGTCGGATTTACGCTCGCGCAAGACTCGTACACCTGTGCGAAGGGCGCGTTGATTTCGCTGTGCAAATCGCTCGCGGTCCAATTCGGCGCCGATAACATCCGCTGCAACATCATCCATCCCGGCATGATCGACACGCCGCTCCAAGCGCCGTATCTGAACGACGAAAAGAAGGCGGCCATCGCGGACTGCCTCCCGTTGAAACGCCTCGGCGTGGCACGCGACATCGCCAACGCGGCCCTTTTTCTCGCGTCCGACGAATCGAGCTTCATGACCGGCGCGGAACTGATCGTCGACGGCGGCTTCATCGCCACGTAATCATTCAAGACTGAACCACAGAGAACGCAGAGATCGCAAAGCAACGTCCTTTGTGTATTTTGGCGTTCTCTGCGGTTCAACACCCTTCAATTCGATCGCCATTCAATGAGTGAAATGACGGCGTTGCCGCCGGGAACTTGGTTGCGGATTTGAATATTGACTTTGCCGTCGCGGGTTTGTTCTTCCGTGCAGGGCACTTCGAGCCAGCGGCCTTCGCGGAAACTCTCTGTGACGCCCAGCGACTGCCCAGAGACTAGCACCTCCTGCTTGCGGCCGCCGCCGCAACCGTCTGGATCGATCGCATAAAGCCGCAACATGCCCTTGGTGTTTTCTGGCACGCTCAGCTCGATATCGATTTCGTTGTTGTCCGCGCGGCAATGGTACACGGGCGGTAGCCAGAACGGCCCCCATGCGCTGTTGAAGCCCTGCTTCACGCGGTAACCAAATCCTGGTTTCGCGAATGCGACCTCGTCGGGCGGGATGCCGCATCGCACGTAAAGACAGACGTCATCGGCAAATGGTTTCGGCTTCTCGATAAGAATCTGCACGCTCTGTCCCTTAATCGTGATGGGCGCATCGTTCGATACGGACTTGGTCGCCTCGAATGGCTCGTGGATTTCCGCTTCGGTCACCGAGCCATCGAAGAACTGCCAAAAGTAGCGGCGTTCGTTCGTCCACGAATTGGCGACGACGATAGCGCGCTGGCCGGCCTTATTGGCGTGGACGCGATACGTCAGGGCGGTCGAAGCGGCAGGCTGAAATTTCGGACCGCCCGTTGCGACATTTTCCGTGACTTCTTTGATCATCCCACCGGTCGTATCGAGGTACGCGCCGAGGAAAATCGTGTCGGCGAGTTCCTTGCGTATCCGCTCGACTTCGCGGATGTATGCGCCGAGGGCTTGGTATTGCGGATCGGCAAGCGTGTTCTGATACGAGTCCGGTTCGGCGCAGATCACCGCACCGGTCGCGACGGCTCCGTTCACGCCATTGAAATCGCGCGGCGCGGCCACGTGCTGGCAGGCGGTCCATTCGGGAAACACGTAACGCAACGGCGCGATGTCGGAGCCGCTGGCGTTGCGGTAGAACACGTCCACATACGGAATCAACCGATCCTGGCCCGCTTCCGACGCGATGCAGAAATCGGGATTGACGCTCCGGCATTTCTCGCGCAGGCGTGCGACGGATTGTACGAGTCCTTCGCAGAGCGCCACGTCGGGTTTCAGCGTGTTCAACGGGTTGAAGTCGAGCGCGGATCCCGCGCAGATCTTGTCGAGTTGGAGTCCGCTCGCACCGTCGCGCACTATTTCGACAAACCGGTCTTCGAGTATCTTCTCGAATCCCGGAACGATCGACGCCAACACGTGCCGACGCACGCTCAACTGGAGGCGCGCCGTCAAGGTGCTTTCGCCCCATCCCATCCAATTGGGCGTATTGCCGAAGGTGTCCTGATGCGTGAATGCGTGCAACTCGCGCTTGTACCAGTCTGTGTTGCAGTCCATGACGTTGAGATTGGCGAACACGAGACATTTCCCGCCGCGCCCGTTGATGGATTGCAGGAGCGCGCGGAACCCATCGCGCCCGCCGAGTTTCTCTTCGGGCACGTAGTCCGGATAGTCGCGCTCGATCCCGCCACGATCCCAGCCAATCAACTCGTAGCAGCCGATCCCGCACGCTTGCGCGTCCGCGCACCAACGGTCATAGGTCTTGTAGTCGGCCACGACGCGGTCTTCGGGTTGGTAGAGGATCGAGGTGAACCACGCGCTCTGCTTTCGCAGCCAACTGTTCGATTTGTCGAACGGGAAATGCGCCATGAACCACTCGCGGTACGTCTTGACGCCGCTGTGCCAGTCGCCGCGATGCATGCGCATGACGAACTCGCCGCTGTCGAGCGTTTCCCCCGACTGGATGTAAGGATAACGGACATGCGAGAAGACGAGTCCGATCGGCGCGCCGCCCGCCTCTTCTGGCGTCATCCATGCGCGGTCGGGACGCCCGCTCGCGTTCGGAAACAGGTACGTGTGCCAGGTGCTCAGCCGACACGTCGTGTCATGGTAGCCCATGTACAGACCGTAGTCCGTCTGCGCGTCGTAGAGATCCCACCACGGCATCACCATACCGGGATAATTCGCCGCGAACTCGGCGGTTTCCGCGCCCAATCCCCGTCCTCCGGGAAACCCGTTGAACAACGACGCGCCGTGGGCGCAACCGATATAATTCGGCGTGGCGAGGAGGGCGCGTTTCTCGGTGCCGAAATCCGTCCAGCCGCCGAGGCGCGGAAACCAGAATTCGCTAACAGGACGGCTGTCGTTGTTCGTGAGTTTCGCCTTGAACCGGATCGCGTCGCCATCCAACGCCACTATGTATTCGAGATCGAGCGGAAAGGTTCCCTTGTCCGATGCAAGTCCGGAGAAGCGCACCGTGACGCTATTGGCATTGGAGGTAATCACCGGCGCGGACTGCGCCATGCCATCGATGTAATGGCACGCGTAGTCCTGCAACGGCAGGCCGATACGAAAATTCGCCGCGAGGCGCTTCTCGCCGATCATGTCGCAGCCGAGATCCTTGACGATCAGCGAAACGATGCTTCCGTGCGCTCCGTCCACGGTTACCGCATACATGGCATTTTCGATCGTCACATCCGTCCACGCCGGTCCGGCGAATGCGACGAGCAAGAAAGTCGCCCCATACATCGATGTTCGCATGTTCGGTCTCCTCTTGCGCCACTTTTTCAGTTGCTGCGATATTGCGACTTGCGGTCGCGGCGTCGGGCGAGTTCGCTGGTATAACTCAGGCCAAGCGTATTCCGATGTTCCCGAATCCAATCCGTCAGGCGAGTCGTACCCGTTGGCGGCGATTCGACGTACAACAGCCCGGCCATCAACCCCTCGATCTCGTCGCGCGTAATGACCACGTCGCCAACCAGCTTGCCCATGGCCCATCCCGTGAAGTAGCCAAGTATCGGCGGGATGGACATGATCGGTCGTTTGCGCCCGATGAGCGTCCCAATCGTCTGCACGAATTCGCGGTACGTGAACGTCTCGGGTCCGATAGCGTCGATCACGGCATTATTCGTAGCCAAACCCTGTTCGACGGCGAGCGCGGCAAGGTCGTCGACGTACATCGGCTGCACGCGGTAACGCCCGTCCCCGAACACGCCGAACACCGGGAAACGACGCAGGCACCACGCGATGTTGTTGATCAGAATATCCTCTTTGCCAAAAAGGACCGTGGGCCGGAGAATAGCGTACGACATCCCGCTCGATTGCAGCGCGTCTTCGAGTTCAGCCTTGTCGTGGAAATACTCGATGGGCGATTCCTTCGACGGATTGGCGATACTGACGTGAACGACCCGCCGAACGCCCGCCCGTTTGGCGGCATCGAACAACGCCTTCGTATTTCGCACGGCGTCGGCATGCGTGAAGAGCTTGTGGTTGAACCGCACCCAATACGTGTTGTAGAGCACTTCAACACCCCTGAGATGCTGTTCAATAAGGTCGGGCCGGTCGAAGTCGAACGGAAACGCGGCGACGCGTTCGCCGAACGGATTCTCGCGCTGCAGCGAGTTCGTCAGCGTGACGACCTTCTTTCCCGCCTCAAGTAAACGTAGCGCGATGTACTTCCCTGAATATCCAAACGCCCCGGTAACCGCATGCGTCTCGCCGCTCATAACCAGTCCCTCCTCTTACATCCATCTTATTCCGTCTTCCGCGCAACCGCAAGCACATCAAGCAACTGTCATTTGCGTATCGAGTGTCTTTTGCGTTACACCTTTCCCTGCTACCCAAACAAATCGGAGCTGCAAGATGGACAGAAGTGTGGAAACACCGAAACAAGAGCGGATCGTGTGTGTCGATGTGTTGCGCGGGTTCGACATGTTCTGGCTGGTCGGCGGCGCGGGCGTTTCGTTGGGTATCTTCCGCTTTTTCCCTGAGCCGTTTAAGACGACGCTGTCGAATCAACTCGAACATGTGGCCTGGATCGGCTTCCGGTTTTACGACCTGATTTTCCCGTTGTTCTTATTCATCGTGGGCATGTCGGTCGTCTTTTCGCTTGGAAGACTCATCGAGGAGAAGGGCCGCGTTCAGGCATACAAACGCATCTTCCGGCGCTTCGCGTTGATGTTTGTTCTGGGCGTGCTGTACAGCGGCGGCATGACGCACGGGTGGTCCGGGATTCGCTGGATGGGCGTGCTCCAGCGCCTGGCGTTTGGATACCTCTTCGCAGGACTTCTGTTCTGCCACCTCGACTGGCGCGGGTTGTTGACGGTATGCGCCACGCTGCTCGTTGCGTATTGGGCGCTATTGTGTTTCGTGCCGTTGCCCGGCCACAACGGCATTTCGTGGGCACCGGGCGAAAACTGGGCATGCTACCTGGACGCGCAATGGTTGCCGGGCCGCAAGCACGACGGCGCATGGGATCCGGAAGGAATTCTAAGCACGCTCCCCGCTATCGTTACGGCCTTGCTCGGACTCTTGTCCGCCCAGCTTTTGATCTCGGAACGCTTCACGCCCTGGCGGAAGTTTGCGGGATTCATGGCGGCCGGAATCGCGCTTGTGGCGGGCGGTTACCTCTGGGGATTTGAGTTTCCAATCATCAAGAAGATCTGGACCTCGTCCTACGTACTCGTCGCGGGCGGCTACAGCGTGCTATTGCTTGGTCTGTTCTATCTGATCGTCGATATCTGGCAGATCCGCTGGTGGACGACTCCCTTCATCTGGATAGGCGTCAACCCGTTGACCATCTATCTTCTACGCAACGTCGTCGATTTCAACGTATTGGCGGCGCGTCTCGTGGGCGGCAGCGCGGACTCATCTGTTCTGGGTGACGGATTGTACCTGCTGCGCATGATCGTCTCGCTCGGACTTTCGCTTAGCGTCGTCTGGTATCTGAATCGAAAGCGCCTCTATCTCCGCGTGTAGGGAAGCCGCCCCCGATGAAGCGAAAACTGCTTTGCCTCTTTCTGCTGACGCTGGCCGCTTCCTTTGCGTCCGCGGAAAGCATCACGTGCGAGAACGGCGCGCTTTCCATCGAACTATCGCCGCGCAACGGCTCGATTATCCGGTTCCATGACGTCACCAACGGCAGCGACGTCGCGCGCGCGGACGGCGGTGAACCGTGGCTCATGACGCTGCTCGTGGAAGGCGCGACGAAGGTTCTCGCGCCCTCGGAAGCCGGCCGTTTCACGCACGATTCGAGCACCCCTGCCATTTGCCGCATGTCGTGGAGCGATTTCCCCGTCGTGGCAAAGGATGTCGCGATTGATGTGACTGTCCGCCTCGACGAAGGCACGCCAACCAGCCGTTGGGAACTCGCGGTGCGCAAGCCGCCCGCGACCGCGATTCAGGAACTCCGATTCCCGAGACTGCTCGATCTCGCGCAACACGACGGCGAGTCGCTGGCCGTGCCGCAGTGGACCGGACAACGCCTGCTCAATCCCCGTACCGTGCTTTGCGCACCGGAAGGCAAACGGCTGGCATGGAATTATCCAGGCATGATGGCGATGCAGTGTGTCGCGTACACTGCGTCAAACGGTTCCGGCCTGTACGCATCGAGCGACGATACGGCGGCGTTTCGCAAGACCTTCGCATTCTGGGGCGATGGCCCTCAGATAAGTTTCGAGTTCGTCAACTATCCCGAAAACGGCGCGAAGAATGCCAACGAATGGCGGTTGCCGTATGCGGCGATCCTCGGCGCGTTACACGGCGGCTGGTTCGACGCGGCCGAGCAGTACCGGCACTGGGCGCGCGAACAGGCATGGACGAAGGACAGCCGCATGCAACGCGGCCTCGTGCCCACATGGCTCGCCGAGGCCGGCATGTGGATTTGGAATCGCGGGCGTTCCGACGGCGTACTGCCGTCAGCCATCGCGCTGCAAGATGCGCTCGGCTTGCCCGTACGCGTCTTCTGGCATTGGTGGCACGGCTGCCCGTACGACGCGGGCTTTCCCGAATACCTCCCGCCGCGCGAAGGCGAAGAGTCTTTCCGGAAGGCGATCGAAAACGCCCACGAACACGGCGTGAAATGCATCGTGTACATGAATCAGCGTCTCTGGGGCATGTCCACGGAAAGCTGGCGCGACAAAAACGCTGAACGGTTCGCCGTCAAAGCCGAAGACGGCAAGGTCCATCCCGAAGTCTACAACATCTTCACCAAATCGCCGATGGCCTCGATGTGCATCGCGACACCCTTCTGGCGCGACACCTATGCCGGCATCGCCGAGCGCGCCATCGCCGAGTTCGGCGTCGACGGCATCTACATGGACCAGGCCTGCGACAGCATGCCCTGCTACGACGCTTCGCACGGCCATCCCATCGGCGGCGGGCGTTACTGGCTCGAAGGGTTCCGGCTATTGTCCGGCGATATTCGCAAACGCGCCGCCGAACGCCCCATCGCCCTCACCGGAGAAGGCTGCTGCGAAGCATGGCTGCCATACCTCGACGCGATGCTCACGTTGCAAGTCAGCAAGGAGCGTTACTCCGCTCCCACGGATCCGTGGGAACCGATCCCGTTCTTCCACGCCGTCTACCATCCCGTCGCCATCACGTACGGCAGCTATTCGTCGCTCACGATGCCACCCTACGACGACCTCTGGCCGAAGGAGTCCGCGCCGAAAACACCGCTCGAATTGCTCGACCGCAAGTTCTCGCGCCAGTTCTATCTCGAACAGGCCCGCGCGTTCATTTGGGGACAGCAGCCAACGCTCGCCAATTTCATGCCCAATCAACTCAAGGACCGCGAGGAAGAACTCCAATACGTAATGCGCATCGCAAAGGTCCGCCATCTTGCCGAAAAATACCTCGTGCGCGGCGAATTCCTCCGCCCACCCGAAGTAACCGCGCCAAGTGCGACGTCCACGTTTTCACGTCTGTCCATCTACGCCGGACAAGGCGAACACCTCACCACGTTCGAGAAAACCAACCCATTGGCGCTGGCGAGCGCATGGCAAGCGCCCGACGGCCACATCGGCATAGCCATCGCCAGTATCGCGGACGACATGCTTCCCATATCCCTCGCCTGGAACGCCGCCGAATACCACATGCCGTCCCAAGGCACGTTATCCCGTATCGGCGAATCCGGCCCCACCCTCATCGAGCCATTTCAATCCCCACCCGCCGCCCATTCGCTCACCTTGCCGCCACGCGCCATCTGCCTACTCGAGTTCGCCGACAACTGATTCAGTTCGTCGTTACGTCCTTTTCGTCCCTTCCCAAAAACAGAACGCCCCGGAAACCGTCAGCTCCCGGGGCATCCGAAATTCAGATGTAATCTACTTCGCGAGGCCGCGATACTTGCGCCGCGGACCAGTCGGATCGTAACCGCGAAGCGCTTCGAGGTTCTCGACGACCTTCGCGACGGCGTTCGCGACCACGTCCATGTCCTTCTTCGTGCCCATGAGGAGCATGTGATGCACGGCGAGGCCAGACTTCTCCGTGGCGTCCGTGCAGACGGGGATCTTGAATCGCTTCGGATCGATAGCCTTCCAGTAGGCCGTGCTCAGGTTATGCCGTGCTTTGGTGTGGGGCTTGTAGAGCGAACAGTTGTTCAGCGGGTCGTACGGCGGCTCGAACAGTTCGACGGTGCTGAGTTCGGCGTTCAGCGCCGGGATGATTTGCTTGTTCGTGACGCCCTTGAGTTTGGGCAGATCGAGGCGGAACGTGAAGTTGAAATAGCTCTGCTGCGTGATTTCTTTGCGGCGGCGCATCGTCATGACGCCGGGAATTTGATCGAGCAGCGAGTTCAGGTAAATTGCGTTGGCGTCGCGCAGCTTGACTTGCTTGTCGAGGCGTTCAAGCGCGCACGTAAGAATCGCGGCTTGCCATTCGGTCAGACGGCAGTTGCCGCCCTGGAGGGCGAATTTGAAGTCGCCGCGATAGCCGCGCCCGCAGTTGCGCAGCGAGTACAACTTGTCGAACTGTTCCTTCGTCTTGCAGGTGTTGAAGCCGCCTTCGCCGCAACTCAGCGTCTTGGATTCCTGGAAACTGAAGCTGCCCATATCGCCGAAGCTGCCGACGCCTTTGCCTTTCCAGAACGAGCCGTGCTGATGCGCGCAATCTTCGACGAGGAGCAGGTTGTGCTTCTTGCAGAGCGCCTGCAACTTCGTGAGATCGGCCATGCAGCCGTACAGATGCACGACGATGACGGCCTTGGTCTTTTTCGTGATCGCCGCTTCGACTTTCGCGAGGTCGAGGCACCACGTGTCGGGTTCGACATCGACGAGGACCGGGATCGCGTTGACGTCGATGCACGCGGCAGCCGTGGCCTGCCACGTCATACCCGGCACGATCACTTCGTCGTACGCGCCGATGCCCAGCGCTTCGAGTGCGATTTGAATCGCTATAGTTCCGTTGGCCGAGCACATGCCGAACTTCGCGCCCTGGTATTTCGCAAAAGCTTCTGCGAACTTCCACTCGACCGGCCCGTCGTAGGACCAGCGATTGGACTTCGTCACTTCGGTGATGAGCTTGACGTCTGTCGCGTCGTGAATCGGCCACTGCGGCCACGGTTTCTCGGCGCGAACCGGAGTTCCGCCCAATACCGCCAGTTTCGCCATGATCGTAGTCTCCTCTATTCGCTAAACGGTTGCGACATATTCGGCGATCCGGTCGCCGATCTTCGTCGTGGACATACCGGCATCCTCGATGTCCTTTACGGACAAACCCGGCAGCACTTTCGATTCGAGAAACTTCACGCACGCCTTCTCGATGCAGTCCGCAGCCTTTTCCTCGCCGAGGTGCGCCAGCATCATCTGCCCCGCGAAGATACACGCGAGCGGATTGATGACGTTCTTACCCGTGTATTTCGGGGCGCTGCCGCCGATCGGCTCGAACATGGACACGCCCGCCGGGTTGATGTTGCCGCCGGCGGCGATACCCATACCGCCCTGGATCATTGCGCCGAGGTCCGTGATGATATCGCCGAACATGTTGCCGGTCACGATGACGTCGAACCATTCGGGATTCTTCACCATCCACATCGTCGTCGCGTCGACGTGCGCGTATTCGCGCTTGATATCCGGAAAGTCCCGCGCGCCCATTTCATGAAACGCGCGTTCCCACAGGTCGAACACGTACGTCAACACGTTCGTCTTGCCGCACAACAACAACGTCTTGGTCTTGTTGCGCTTTCGCGCCGTCTCGAACGCGTAGCGCAGGCAGCGGTCCACGCCGTTGCGCGTGTACACCATTTCCTGCACCGCGACCTCGTACGGCGTGCCCTTGCGCATCACGCCGCCGAGTCCCGTATACATGTCCTCCGAATTCTCGCGCACGACCACGAAATCGATGTCCGCCGGCCCCTTGTTCTTGAGGGGCGTGTCGACGTTCGGATACAGCTTCACGGGACGCAAGTTGATGTACTGGTCGAGCTCGAAACGGACGCGGAGCAAAATGCCTTTTTCGAGAATGCCGGGCTTCACGTCCGGATGACCGATCGCGCCCAAGAATATCGCATCGTATTTCTTCAACTCGTCGGTCGCCGAATCCGGCAGCACTTCGCCCGTCCGCAGAAAACGCTCCCCGCCGAAATCGTACTCCGTCGTGTCGAACGAAAAGCCGAAGCGTTGGGCCGCCGCTTGTGCGATCTTCACGCCTTCGCGGAGCACTTCCGGTCCCGTCCCGTCGCCCGGGAGCAACGCAATGTTATACTTCGCCATACTGTAAAACCTCTCTTGTTGTCACCGTTCAAATGAAGTGCGGATCTTACCATCAAATCGACAGATCGTTCTACTTCTCGCGGCTGGGCTGCATGCGGGAGCACAAAGTCGTTTTTCGTTGAATTCGCGGGCCATTTGTATTGTGCAGTACTACTTTAGACCATAAAGACACTCAATTAGTGCTGCGGCTATGTATTCGTTGTCTTCATTGGACATGCCTGGATGCGTTGGTACGCAGAACAGGCGCTTTCCGATTGATTCGGACAGCGGGAGCGACTGGCCGGGCGTATGATCGCGCAGGAATTTCCGATAGGTGTAAACGGGGGGATTCGCAACGAGCAGGCGCACGCCGAATTCTTCGTCCATCGTCTTCATGAGTTTGTCGCGCTTCTCGCCCGCCCACGATTCCGGCACAAGGCACGTGTAGAGGTAATAGGTGTGCAGGCAATCCGGCGGCTCATACGGAAGCTGTAATTCCGGCACGCCTTCGAGCAACTCGTCGCGTCGATGTGCGATGCGGCGGCGCGATGCGATGAAACCGTCGAGCTTGTTCAACTGGACCAGTCCGACGGCCGCCTGAACCTTGTTCATAACGTATGACGAACCCCACACCTCGAGGTCGCCGCCATAGAACCGCGTCGAGCGGCAAAACGCGGCCGCGTCGTCGTTGTCCGTCACCACCATGCCGCCTTCGCCCAGCGTCACCATGTTCTTCATCGTGTGGAACGAGAACACGGACATAAGCCCGGTTTTGCCGAGCTTCGCACCTTTGTACTCGCCGCCGCAGGCCCGCGCTACGTCGCCGATCACGGCCAGCGGCCCGTGTTTCTCGTGTGGGTAGCGTTTCGCCAGTTCGAGGAAATCGTCCATGGGTGCCGCAAGACCGTTCATGTGTACGGGGAAGATCGCGCGGGTGCGCTTTGTAATGCGTTTCTCGACGTCGTTCGGGTCGAGTTCGAGCGTTCTTGGATTTATCTCGCCCCACACCACTTGGCCGCCCGCGCCAATTACGGCCATCGGCGCGGCCACGAAGTTGAGCGCGGGCACGATCACTTCGTCGCCGGGTTCGAGTTTGAGGAATCGCATGGCCATATCGAGTCCCGGCCCGGCGCTGTTCACGGCAACGGCGTGCTTGGTGCCGATGTACGCGGCAAACGCCGTCTCGAACTCGCGGATCGGTTGTCCGCCGAATCCGCGGCTGACGTCCATCGAGTCGCGCATCGCCGCAACCGCCGCCGCGATCTCCTCCTCGCCGTAGCTGCTGCCCAGCATAGGCTCGCCTTCCCACAACGTCTTGGGTTTGCCGCGCTGAAAAATCTTCTGCCGCTCTTCATGCGAAATCATGGCCACCTCCTGGCGATTGCGGATTGTAGATTGTAGATTGTAGATTGAAATCGCGTCCATATCGTCCATACGTAAATCAGCAATCTACAATCTACAATCTACAATCTACAATCCCTCTTGTGCTTCCTGCACCTATTCGGAAATCAACACCAACGTCCCTTGTGGGATGCGGTCGAATGCCTCGATGACATCGGCATTGGTCAATCGGACGCAGCCGTGCGACGCGACCTGGCCGATTCGCGCTTCGTCGTTGGTACCGTGGATGTAGATGCCGCGCGCGAATGAATCCACATCGCCGTCGCGGTTGCGGCCCGGTTCTTCGCCTTTCAGCGTCAAGACGCGCGTGAGAATCAAGTCCTCTTTGACCGCGTCGCCGGGCTTCCACACCTCGCTGGTCGCGCGCTTATCGCGATACACCTGGCCGATGGGCTTGCCGCCGCCGATCTTCTCTGCAACCGAATGCCATCCGAGCGGCGTCTGGAAACTGCCCAGTTTGGAGCCTATGCCCTTGGCCGCAGTGGAACACGGAGCCTGCCAGACGACGCGCGCATTTTGGATCAGGCGAAACCGCTGTTCGTGCACGGAGACCCACACGCCGAGGCCCTCCCCCACGCGCGCGTCCCAACCCTGCTCGGCAAGAATCGCCTTTTGCACATCCGTCAATGCGACGCCCTCCAACACCTCGACGCGATCCTCCTGCCCGTTCGCCATCGCGGCGGTCGATCCATGCATCATGGCCAGCAACGCGCCCAGCGCCGCCAACATGCACAGCGCCAGCCACAGAACCATCTGGCCATGTCCTACAATGCGCACCCAGCGGACCATCCACTCCAAAACTACGTGCATCGGCTCACACGCATCGTTGTGGAACGGCCACATCGTATCCCAGATACCGCTCGAAGGCTTCCCGAACAGGCTCCAAGACCTGTCCTGGAACCACGCTCACGTGATGACGATAGCCGTGACGCCCGACATGCAGCAACACGTCCTGCAAGCCCTTGATGTGCGCGACACCCGCGCATCCGAAGAAATCTTCCGGGATCGGGTCGCTCGTGAAAGCCCCGTTCCCGATATAGAACTTCAGGCGCCCGGCATCGGTCGTCATGCTGCCAAACGTGAACTCGACCGGCGCAATCCGGCCCACATTGCAGCCGTATCCCGCGCCCTTGCCGACCGCGTTGGCCAGGATTTCGTGATCGCTGATCCGGCCTTTGCAGGTCATCATGCTCGGTGGCACCGGCCCACAATGGAAGAGAATGCACTTATCTGCGTCATCGGCATAATTATTGTTCCAGTCCAGACACGACGGCGGACCATCCGACGCCTGCGCCAGCGCGCACATCGCGACCGCGTTGCCGATATCGACTTCACAAGCGGCGGGAATGCCCCGGTCGTTCATCTCGCCGAGCAACACGCACGGCGAGATGTGGATCTGTTGCTGCAACTCGATCCAGCACCGCAACGCGATCGCGTCCATCGCGTACTCCTCGACGAGCGCGTCGATCACGACGCCCAAGCGCACGATCCCGTCGAACGCCCCTTCCGGTACGCCGTCCCACGTCGCGATCGCGCGCAACGTGTGGGCCTTGTCCTTGTACGCCCCGCCGTCCGCATGGACCTCCGTCATGCGCGCGAAGACCATCGACAAATCGAAGGTCTCGACCGTAATACCGTGTCGCTGCAACGCAACCTCATCGGTGCGGACCGTCTTGAAAGCCGTTGTCCGCGCACCGATCGCGCCAACCACCATCCCGCGCATCCCGTGGACTACGCGACAGACACGGTCGAAAAAATCGACGTTCGCCTCGAATGCCGGCGACGCGGGATGCACCGTATGCGGTTTCGCGACCGTGAACGGCAAGCCGTATTGACAGAAGACGTCCATGACCGAGAACTTGCCGCAAAACGAATCTCGCCGCACGGCAGGCGCCATCTTATCGAGCGTATCCGGATAGGCTTGAATCAGAATCGGGACGCCCGCGCTTCTCAGCGCAGCCACCGCCCCAGTCTCGTCGCCAAAATTAGGCAGACACAGAATCACGCCGCCGAACCGGTCCCGGTGCGCGTTCAGAAAATTCGCGTAGACCTCGCCCTCGCGCGGCGTCTCGACCGCGCCATGACGCGTGGCATCGGCAGGCAACATCAGCGTGTCGTGCCCCAGCCCGCGCAAGATCGCCGGCAATTCGGTCCGCGCTTCGTCCATCAACGCCGCCGGAAAGAAACCCCGGTTCCCAAAAAACAGTGCAAAAGTCGTCTTGTCAGCCGACATGGCCATCCCTCCCATTCATTTGTCATACCGCGCTACGCAGTATGACTCTTAAGCACTCCACACGGATTTGTCCACTCATCCTAGCCAAACAGCCAAAGGCTTTGCAAAGCAACCGATAACGCAACTATTTTGGGGAACCGGCTCCGAATACTCTGCCCGCCCGCTTGACACGCCCTGGATACTTGTCTATAATGCCAAATAGTAAACAAAGAGGAGTTTCTCGTGAACGCGAAGATGCAGGCATTGTTCGACGCGCGCGCTGAAATCGTCAAGGCTTTGGCGCATCCGACGCGACTGTATATCGTCGATGAACTGGCCAAGGGCGAGCGGTGTGTGTGCGAGTTGCGCGAGGGAATCGGCGCGGACATTTCGACGGTGTCCAAACACCTGTCAGTATTGAAGAATGCGGGGATTGTGGAAGACGACAAGCGCGGATTGCAAGTTTTCTACCGGCTGCGCTGCCCGTGCATACTCAATTTCTTCGGCTGCATCGAGAACGTGCTTCAGGAAAACGCGAAGAAGCACATGGCCCTCGTGGGATAACCCCCGTATGAATTATCGCTATCTGGAAAGAACTCCAATGGTTGGCAATTATGCCAAACTGCCACGCATGAGTTTGGAGACGACAAGGTGACGAAACAGCCGGAAAGCGTGTGCTGCACGCCCGAAAACGCAATCGCGCAGAGCGATTGTCCCGGTGTGCGCCGATATCTTGCATGGTTGTCTGTTGGCCTCGTTGCGTGGTTCATCGTCTACCGTCAACTCGACCCCATGGCCAAGTGGCTCACATACGACGCTATGGGGTTCCTGCGGGGCGCGCATCTCGGCAGCGCGGTCGAGTTCTGGCTCTTCGAGACCCCGAAGGTCATGATGCTGCTGACGTTGGTCGTGTTCGGAGTCGGCGTGATCCGCACGTTCTTCTCCCCCACTCGCACGCGCAGGATTCTTGCGGGCAAACGCGAATCGGTGGGCAACTTGATGGCGGCGGGCCTCGGTGTCGTGACGCCGTTTTGCTCATGCTCGGCCGTGCCGTTGTTCATCGGGTTCGTGACGGCGGGCGTGCCGCTGGGCGTGACGTTTTCATTTCTGATTTCCGCGCCGATGGTAAACGAAATCGCGCTGGTATTGCTGTACGGCCTTTTCGGCTGGCGCGTGGCGGCGCTGTACATGAGCACGGGCCTGTTTATCGCAATCGTATCGGGTTGGATCATCGGGCGTTTGCACTTGGAACGGTACGTCGAGGAATGGGTGTACGCCGTGCAGGTCGGCGACCAGACGGACGACGAACCGATGACGTGGGCCGACCGGATTCGCAACGGCGGTAGCGCGGTCCGCGAGATCGTCGGCAAGGTGTGGCCCTACGTGTTGCTCGGGATCGCCGTGGGCGCGGGCATTCACGGTTACGTGCCGCAGGATTTCATGGCGTCGATCATGGGCAAAGGCGCGTGGTGGTCCGTGCCGCTCGCGGTGGTCATCGGCGTCCCCATGTATTCGAACGCGGCGGGTATCATTCCCATCGTCCAGGCGCTTCTCGAAAAGGGCGCCGCATTGGGCACCGTGCTCGCGTTTATGATGGCCGTCATCGGCCTCTCGCTGCCCGAGACGATCATCCTGCGCAAAGTTCTCAAACCCACGCTGATCGCCGTGTTCGTCGGGGTGGTCGCAACGGGAATTCTGATTGTCGGATATCTTTTCAACCTTGTCTTATAGGACGTATAGGACATATAGGACATATAGGACTTATGAGTGAGAAGGAGCATCGCCCCATGAAAACGTTGCAGATCCTCGGAACAGGTTGTGCCAAGTGCAAGAAACTCGCGGAAAACACCGAAGCGGCCGCGAAGGAACTGGGTATCGAGTACGACTTGGCCAAGGTCACCGACCTCGCGGCAATCATGGGATTCGGCGTGATGATGACGCCCGCCCTCGTGGTGGATGGCAAGGTCAAAGTCGTAGGCAAAGTCCCCGACGTGGCGGACATCAAGAAACTGTTGGCATAGGCGAACAGAAGAAGGAGCTTAATCATGAGCAACGACAAGCAATGTGCATGCGGCGCCGCGCCGAAACTGATTTTCCCGTGTTCGGGCGCCGCCGATGTGGGCGAAGTCGCCGACCGCGCCGCGCGCAGGTTGGGCAAGGAAGGCGCGGGCAAGATGTATTGTCTGGCGGGAGTAGGCGGCCACATCGAAGACATGTTGCTGAACGTCCAAGCGGCGGGCAAGATCCTCGCAATCGACGCAGCGATTCCGCCGTTGAGCGTAAGTGGCGTTGATTTCATTGGTTTTTCTTGTCGTCAAGCGGGTGGGGCAGATTCGCATAGGGATTTTGGGCGTTTTTCGGCGGCGGGGACATGAGTAACGCAGAGCGGCAGCGCAAGAA
>CAIYET010000231.1 GCA_903925285.1 Candidatus Hydrogenedentota bacterium
ACTAAACACGACCGGTGGCGTGACCGGTACCATAAGCAGCGTGACCGGCGCCAATCCCTTCACCGTTACCGTCAACAGTATCACCGGCAACGGCACGCTGGGCATTACCGTCGCGGCGGGCGCGGCGGTAGACAATGCGGGCAACACGTCCCTCGTGAGTTCGCCCAGTTCGACGTGTGTGGTGGACAACTCGCCGCCAACGGGTAGCATCACAATCAACGGTGGCGCAGCGGTGACGCTCATCGACACCGTTACGCTTGCGCTTACATTCAGCGACGGGACGGGTTCCGGGGTCGCGCAAATGTCTTTCAGCAATGACGGTTCGGCCTGGAGCGTCTGGGAAACCGTTGGCGCGAGCAAGGCGGCATGGCCGTTGTCTGCGGGATATGGCGGCAAGACGGTCTATGTCCGGTACAATGACCAGGCGGGCAACGTTTCAACAGCGCCCATCAGCGACGGTATCTCCTATGACGAGGTCGTTATTTCCATCACGGTTTCGCCGGACGTGTGGGCACTTGGCGCACGGCCACTGGGCGAAGTCGTCGAGGCGGGACCGTATACCGTGCAGAACCTCGGCAATGTCGAAGAGGACATCTCGATCAAGGGCGGCGATGGCGGCGGCGGCTGGACCTTGCAGAGCGTCGCAGCCTCGAACGCCTTCAATGTCGAGGTGGACAAGGCCGATGACGGGACCTACGAAATGGTGCTGACCACCACCGAGCAGTTGCTTGCCACAAACGTACCCGCATCCGGCATGCAGACGCTCGGCCTCAAGTATGGCGCGCCAACCGGCGACACGTTCGGTGCGGCAGTCCAGCAGGACTTCACGATTACATTCAAGGCTTCACGATATGTGCCTTAGGATTTTAGGCTTTAGGCTTTAGGCTTTAGGCTTTAGGCTTCCTCCCTACAGCCTAAAGCCTAAAGCCTTACGAGAACGTAGACGATAGGTCATTAGAAAGGAAAAGAAACATGAAAAAGACAAGTCTGATATTGGCGGCGGTGCTGTGCCTGATGGGCGTGATGGGCCAAGCGCAAGCCGCGACTACGGGTACCATTTCGGTGACCGTATCGTTGGCATCCGAGATCGCGGTAACCGTCACGCCGTCGACTTGGACGGTTGGTGCGGTATCGGTGGGCGGCCTTCCTTCGGCCCCATCCCCCCTCTTCACCGCGACGGTGGGCAACGTAGCCACCAAACTGGACATAAAAGGAGCCAATGGCGCTGGCGCATGGGCTATCGGGGCCCCGGCGGCGGCGGACCGGTTCGTGGTGGCGGTTTCAGCTCCGGCAATCACCCTGACCACGGCGAACCAAGTGCTTGCCGCGAATGTGCCCATGTATGGAAGCAAAACGTTCACCTTGACCTATCAGGCGCCGACGATCGACACCAAAGGCGGCGGAGTGGATCAAAGTTTCCCTATCGTCATTACAGCAAGCGCCCCATGATGACCTGCGACGTTCATGCCGTGAAAAGGTAGAAGAATGACATCTCGAATTCGATGGGCGTGCGTGTTGCTTACGCTTGTAGGGTTGACCGGCCAAGTCAAGGCCGCAAGCCTGAAAGTGTCGCCCGCGCGTTTCATCATCCACGATGTCAATCCAGGCGCCCTCTACGATATCTACAAGGAAACCGGTCTGAGAATCACCATCTTCAACGACGATGACGTGGCCCGCACATGGCTGCTGTCCGTTCATCGTCCGTCCGAGCGCGGCCAATGGGAACGAGGCTACAGCGAGATTCCCGACGCGCGGTGGTGCTGGTTCGAACAGAATGAGGTCACGGTGCCGCCCAAGGACAAGGCATACGCACTCCTGTTCCTGAAAGTCCCCGAAAACGAGAAATACCTTAACCAACATTGGATTGCAACCCTGGGCGTGGACGGAAAGCCGGGACCGGGCGGGATCGCGCTGGCGGCCGACATCCGCGTGCAGATCGAGACCAAGAGCCTGCCCGACGCCACACAACGGCCCGACGGACTCTTGGGTCTGGCGCCGAGCATCGTTCAGTTCGATAACGTTGCGCCAGGCTCCGTCGAAAAAGGGCGCGTCGCGTTATACAACAACGACACCAAGGCGCACAGCTACAGCGTGACGCCTCTGTTCGACGACAAAAGCGTCGAGCAAACCGTCTATCTCACCCATGCCCACAGCGCAATGCCGGACCCGGGTTGGCTGGCCTTCCCGCAGAAGATCGATATCGAGGCGGGCGGCGTCGCTACGATGGACATCGAGTTGAAGGTTCCCGGCCCAGTAACAAACGCCTCGCTTCACGGCAACAAATTCGAGTCTATTCTCTTGATCAAGCCCGAAGAAGGGCTTGCACGTTTTGTCCGAGTACGGTTGGTTGCCAAGGAAGCGCCGAAAACGGAGTAAGCGTGACAGCATTCTCAAAGAGACATAACGTATTTCGCGGCTCATGCGGCGCGGCGATACTGCTGTGCGCATGCACGATCTCCGCCGCAATGGCTTCCGATACCGCCGTGATCGCCGTATCGGTGTTCTGCGACCCATCCCCGCCGACCGGCAGTATATCCATCAACGCCGGAGCATCAACTACCACCAGTCTCGACGACGCAACGCTGACGATTGACGCTTCCGACCTTTATTCGGGCGTAACCGAAATGCGATTCAGTAACAATGGGACGGATTGGAGTCCGTGGGAATCCTACGCCACGACCAAACAACCATGGACCCTGGCCACCGGGCTTGACGGCGTCCGCAACGTTTACGCACAGTTCAAGGACGGCGCGGGCAACAGCAACACGAACCTCGATATCGCCGACTCCATTATCTATGACATCCTGCCGCCCACGGGTTCGATTACGATCAACGGCGGAGCAACGTATACGAACTCAACTCTCGTAACATTGACGCTGGCGGCATTGGACTCCGCCTCCGGCGTGGCCAAGATGCGGTTCAGCAACGATGGAACAACGTGGACTCCGGCCGATTGGGCGTCCGCACCGGACTATGCCACCAGTTACACCGATTGGCCGTTGACAAGCGGCGACGGCTCCAAGACGGTCTATGCGCAATATCGGGACAACGCAGGCAACGTGTCCACGGACACGATCGGCGACGACATCACGCTGGACACGATGCCGCCAAATGTTCAGTCCATTGCGCCAGCGAATCCGGGTGATTGGCAGACGCTCTCCGGGCCTACGAACGACGACGACGTCAACTTCACGGTTACATTCGACGAGAATATTGGAACGTTCAACGCGGCGGCCATTACGGTAACGGGCGCCGGTGCGGGCGTTGCGCAAACACCGGTGGACACGGGCGATCACAAGACCTGGACCGTAACCGTGGCGGGAATCACAGGAGACAGCGCCCTAAGCATCGCGGTGAACGCCGGGGCGGACGTGAAAGACTCGGCAGGCAATAATCTGGCCATTCCGGCAGCGAGCAGCCCGGACGTACTTATAGACAACACGCCCCCGACACCCGAGATCACAGGCGAAACAACCCTTATCAACACCACACGGACATTGACGATCAACTTCGGCGAGGTGGTGAACGGCTTTGCCCTTGGCATGGTTTTGGTGAGCAACGGAACTGCGAACAACCTGCAACCCGCAATCGCGGCGTCTTCGTATACGGTCGATGTCCTTGGATCAGGGACGGTGACGGTATCCGCGTCCATTGCCACAAGCGTCGTAACGGACAATGCCGGCAACCCAAACAATCCGATTGCCGAACCGTTCACATATCCGTTTGATGACGTTGCGCCAACAGCCAGCATCACTTTGGACGATCCTACGCCGACAGGACTGGACATGGTCCATTTCAGCGTGAATTTCAGCGAAAGCGTAGGAACTTCGTTTACGAATGCGGAGGATGTAACGGTCACAGGCACGTTGGCCGGCACGCCGGAATTGAGCGGAACCGATCCCAATTACACCGTCGCCGTGACATTGTCCGCACCGGATGCCAACGGGACGGTGGGTATCAATGTCGGCACAATGGTGACCGATCTGGCGAACAATCCTTATGCAGGCAATACCTCGCCGATGTATACCATCGTCCACGACGCACCGGTCCCGGTTGCGGGCCTTATCGGACTGGGTGCATTGCTCGGCCTAGTTACAATTGCCGGCGCAAGAAAGATGCGCAAGAAGTAGGTCGATACAACAAAAGTATTGGCAATCCATTGCGACATACCCTTGCACGCCCACGGAACCAAAAACCGGAGTGCAGTGCGCCAACGCACATCAAGGCTTTTGTATGGGTTAATCCGCCACTTTGGAATTAGGGCGACGTGACAAATACATCACGTTCCACTGTCCCTCTTGGCAGACTTCATCGCGCTGATTGATTACCTTTACGGCATAGGTAACGATACCAAGACCGGGCTTCGAGGTCTCCCGTTTGTCGGCGACGGTCTCGATAATGCGAATGGTGTCGTTGATAAAGACTGGCTTGCGAAAATCCCATGTCATGCCAAGAAAAGCCACAATCCGATGCTGCTCGGCGCCCGGTTTGCGAGCCGCGAGGCCCGAAGCAATGGACAGTCCTAGCAGCCCGTGGGCGATGCGTTGGCCAAAGGGTGTTTTCTTGGTAAGCTCGGCGTCGGTGTGAATGACATTGAAGTCGCCCGACAAGCCTGCAAAGTTGACGATATCCGTTTCGGTAACCGTTCGGGCGGGCGACATGGTCTCCCGTCCAACGTCTATATCGTCATAGTATATACCGTTTGTCATATCCATGTTCGATAGTCCTTTCCGCTCATTGTCGGAAACACGATTGAATCCTGGAAACAGTGTATATCAAATCCCGCATCGGATGCGTTGTCCGCGTTCAATGTTGCACTTGGAATTTGAATCCGCAACTTGAAGCGCCACGCTGGTTCAAGGTACATTTCTGCGGGAACGGACACAGTAACGTCGCATCCAGCCCGCATGCCGGAGCTGCCGATGGCGGTATTACAGAACATGAGATATGATGACCAGTTTGCGTGCCGGAGATGTCGGAGTACAATTCGATCGCGATGGGGACAGGCATTTCGACAAGGCGGGCATTATCAATTGGCTTGGCAAGCCCGTCCTGATTGTGTCCGATTCACACACGTTTCATTTTGACTTGGAAGGAAGAATCCAACGGATAGATGGTTTTGCCTCTCCGCACAGTTGGGACTGGCTTCAGCGCACCATGGCGAATGATTGGATTTATTACGACAAGGCCTGGCAACCCGGAAGCCTTCCTCAGCCGTCGGAGATTATTGGAGATGCCGTCTGGGCTGTCAATGGAAGGACTGACTTGCCAATGCTTCAGGGCCACAATGGCCTGAAAAGAGATTATGTCGGAAAGGCATTTGAGGCCTTTGATGGGTTGATAAACTCGCTCCAACACTTGCTAAAGCACAGACCTGAAGTATACTCCGAATCGGGGCAAGCGGCAGACTCGATCGATAAGAGTAGGTTATGGGATTTTCTTGGCAAGGCGGCCATAAACGATCGGGGACAGCTACAACGGATTGCAGACGGGCTTCACGAAATACATGGGCAC
>CAIYET010000232.1 GCA_903925285.1 Candidatus Hydrogenedentota bacterium
CGCCACTTTCTTCATGAGGCCAAAGATGACATACGCAGGGCTTTCGGCTTTCCCGCCCACGTCGCCGGTAACGTATACGACGGGCATCAGATTCTTGTGGTAGATGCTCTTATCCTGGATCTTCTCCTCGACTCGAACCAATTGCCCAAGGGAGACCAGATTGCCATCTTTGCCGATGACCTTAATTCCTTTGAGGCTTTCGATGCTCGAACGTTCGCTGCGGTCCAGGTTCAGGAAGATCGGCACGTCTTCTTTCTCGGTGGGTACGTGAATGAGGCCTACGCCCATACCTTGCAGGGCGATTTGCAGGGTATTGGCCACTTGATCGACCGAGACGCCGTTCAGGGCCGCCTTCTCCTGGTCCACAACCACCTGGTACTTCGTTTGGTCATCTTCGATGTACGAATCAACATCAACCACGCCGTCGGTGTTTTCAAAGATCGTGCGGATCTGTCTCCCGACTTCCATTTGCCGATTGTAGTCCGGTCCATAAATCTCCGCCACGAGCGTTTGTAGGACAGGCGGTCCCGGCGGCACTTCAGCGATCTTCACCCGCGCTGCATATTTGGCGGCAATGGCGTCAATTGGCGGCCTGACGCGCTTGGCAATCTCATGACCCTGTGTCGCGCGGAAGTCTTTAGGCGCAAGGTTCACTTGGATGTCTGCCACGTTAGGACCGCGACGAATAAAGTAGTGCCGGACGAGACCGTTGAAGTTGTAAGGGGAAGCCGTGCCGGTATACGTCTGGAAGTTGGCGACCTCTGGGACAGTGCGGATGTAATCGCCAATCTCCTGCGTCACCGCTGCGGTCTGTTCCAACGTGCTTCCTTCGGGCATATCGATGATGACTTGGAACTCGCTCTTGTTGTCGAAAGGCAGCATCTTCACGAGCACCTTGGACAGAGGTACGAGCGAACAGACCGCAAGAAGCAGTAAAACGACCCCGACAAGGAACCCGTAACGCAGAAATGGAATCGTTATCAGCGGCTTCATAATGTGGCGGTACAATCGGTCCATCCAGCCTTCCGAATGTCCATGGGCGGGTTCATCCCGTTTCGCGGATTCTGGCGCGCCTTTCTTGCGCCAGAAAAGCCTGATCGGATTCCAGGATCGCTTCGATGTGCTTCCGTGATTCGCCTTCAGCAACCGGTATGCAGCCCAAGGGGTAACTACGAACGAGATGATGACGGAGAAAATCATGGCTGCGGACGCGCCGACGGGGATAGGCCGCATATAAGGCCCCATCAACCCACGCACGAAGGCCATGGGCAGAATCGCGGCGATCACGGCGGCCGTTGCAAGCAGCGTCGGGTTGCCGACCTCATCCACGGCTTCCACGGCAATATCGAGCACGGGACGGTCTTTGTTTTCCGCCAGATGGTAATGGCGCACGATGTTTTCGACGACGACAATCGCGTCATCGACCAGAATGCCGATTGAGAAGATAAGGGCGAACAGCGTCACGCGGTTGAGCGTATAGCCGTAGAAGTAGAAGACAACCAGCGTGAGCGCCAGCGTGACCGGGATAGCGATTCCCACGGTACCCGATTCGCGCAACCCCAACGTCAAGGCAATCAGAATCGAAACCGACAAAATCGCAAGGCCCATGTGGTACAGGAGTTCGTTCGATTTTTCGGCGGCGGTCTCGCCGTAGTTGCGCGATATCGTCACCTGCACATCGCCCGGCACAATCTTGCCTTGCAGTTCTTTCATCTTCTCAAGAACTTTATCCGCAACGATAATCGCATTCGTCCCTTTGCGTTTCGCAATCGAAATGGTCACCGCAGGCATGACGGCATTGGGGTCTATCTTCTCGCTGTGCGCGCCGCCGAGAAATTGGCTGTGCTCATTGGCGGGGCCGGTTCCGTAGAAGACGTAGTCGGCTGGTTCCTCGGGGCCATCAATGATGTCCGCGACATCGTGCAGATACGCGGGCTTCTGTTCATAGACGCCTACGACGACGTTACCGACGGCATCGGCATTTTCCAGAAAACCGCCCGTCTCGACCAGGAAATCTTTGTTTTCCGAAGCGAAATCGCCAGACGCGGACTGCGAATTGGCTCGCGTCAACATCGGGACGATGGCGGCCGGCGCGACGTTGTGCGCGGCCATTCTTAGCTTGTCTAGAACTACCCGAACCTGCCGACGTTGGCCACCGATAAGCTTTACCTCGGAGACATCCGGCACTTCCTTTATGGCGTCGTGAAGTTGGGCCGCGATTCGGCGCAGTATGAAATGGTCGTAGCGCTCGCTTGAGAGCGTCAAGGCCAGGATCGGCACGTCATCTATTGAACGTGGTTTGACCAGCGGTTGGCTGGCGCCCGGCGGTATCAGGTCAAAGTTGGCGAACATTTTCTGGTTCAGGCGCACGATGGCGTCCTCTTCCGGCGTGCCAACCAAAAAACGTACAATCGCCATGGACTGGCCGGGGCTCGAGGTCGAGTAGATGTATTCGACGCCTGGAATCTCCCACAGGAGTTTTTCCATGGGCTTGGTCACGCGCTCTTCAACTTCCTTTGCACCCGCTCCCGGCATCTGCACGAACACGTCGATCATTGGCACGATGATCTGGGGTTCTTCTTCGCGAGGCAACAGGAGAATTGCGCCGATGCCGAGTATGATAGACGCGCCGATAATAAGAGGCGTCAACTTGCTGTCAATGAAGGCGTGGGCGATTTTGCCTGCTATTCCATATTTTCCAGCCATGCAAAATCTCCCGGTTAACCTTGTTTCACGATGGCGCCGTCAGAGACTTGAACGGCCTTGTCCGCCACGATCCGTTCGCCCGGTTCCAGGCCGCTGAGGACTTCAACGTCGAAGCCGTAGTGTTTCCCGATGGTTATCAGCCTGAGATGAGCAACGTCGCCATCGCCGACAACATACACGCCGGTCAACTGACCTCGTTGGACAACCGCCGTTGCCGGTACGGTAAGGGCCTGCTTCTCGCCAGTCTCGAACCGCGCACGCCCGAACATCCCGGACCGAACCGCTGGGTCAGAAGGCAGGTCGACCTTGACCACAAAAGTGCGGCTTGCTGGATCGGCGGAAGGCACAATCTCCGCCACGGTTCCGGCAAATTCGCCTTTGCCAAATGCATCCAAAACGACGGGCACCTTGGCTCCAGATTCAATCCGGTGGATCTGTTCTTCATCCACCTGCGCTTCGAGTCGGTATTGTTGAGGGTTTTCGATAATGAGAAGCGGGCTGCCCGGAGCAGCCAAGTCACCCACGTCAACCGTCTTGCGCGTGATGATGCCCGCGAATGGCGCGGTCACTTTTGCAAAACTCAGCAGCGTCTGCGCATTTCTCAACTCGGCTTTAGCCTGTTCGATACGCGCGTCCACTTCGCCTCGCTTGGCTTGGACTGATAGCACCATTTCGCTGGCGCGAGCAGAGTCGGCGGCAGCCCCTTTCAACTTGGCGTTGGCCTCGTCAAAAACCTGGCGGCTTACTGCCTGGCTCTCCGCCAGCCCTTTGTATCGCTTGAAAGACGCTGTTGCCAACTCGTTGCCGGCCTCGGCCGCCGCTTTTGACTGTAGGGTAGCCTGGACCATCTTCTCCGTTTCCTGCCGTGTTTCCTGGGTCTCCCGTACTGCGCTTTCGGCCCGTTTCACTTGAGACTCGGCTTCCCGCGAGTCAATTTCCACGAGCACTTGCCCCGATTCCACATGGTCGCCTTCTCTTACGTTTACGGCTCGCACATGCCCCATGAGTTTGCTTTGGATAGTGCTTGCCACCTTTGCGCGGACCGTCCCAACCGCCTCGTATGGGGCTTGAACGGAATGCTTCGCCACACTAGCAAGAGGAGCCTGCACTGTTACCGGAGTCGCAGCCTTTTCAGACGATCCTGTGGACCGTCCGCAAGCCGCCATGACTACCGCAAGCACTATCGTCGCAAGGAATGGGACAAGCCGTTTCATAGGGTCCTCCTTTTCAGAGTCCAAGAGCGCGGGAAAGTGTGTCCGCCGATTGTACGCCTACAAAGCGTTTTTCTTCTTTTCCGCCTTTGAATACTACCAGAGTGGGAATCGAACTGACACCCAGGCTCTCGGCGATATCGGCGGCTTCGTCTACGTTGACCTTTACCACTCGCGCCTTCACACCGGCCTTTTCGGCAACCTGCTCGACAATGGGCATCTGAGCCCTGCACGGGGCACACCACGTTGCCCAGAGGTCGACCAACGTCGGGACGGTCGCATTCAGGACTTGTTGCTTGAATTCGTCATTATTCTTGATTGCCGCTACCAAAGTACTTGTTGTCGCTGCCATTGCTGTATCCTCCGTTGACGCTCTCGGCGTCGTTGTTCCAAAGACTGCTGAGACCAAAAAGAAACCCATTACTGCGCCATACAATGCGCCGCTGTAGGGATTCGAAGTGAGTGGGCACGTGCCGGTCTCGCAACTCCTGCGGGATCCTATGAGGCCGCCAATCGCGCCGCCGATTAGGATTGCTATCACGAGCTTTGCCATGGTTTCGTTTCCTTCAACTTGTTGTCTTCTTGAACATCTAAAGCAACAGCGGTGCCAAGTATCGAGAAACGCATAAATGCTTGAGATTCAACACATTTCCTTGCATCCACGCAATGTGGGCCATCAAAGCAGCGTTACGTTCGCCCGAACACGAAGCGTTACGGTAACGCTGCGTACGTAACGCAAACAGAAAGCCCGTCCACGTAATCGACTATGGACGGGCTCTGAAAAAGGGATGACCGGCGACGCTATTTGTTCGGGGCAGGGAGACAATCGGGTACGCCGAGCCTGCGCAGAATCGTCATCATGGGACACCAGTTTGTAAATGCCGATTGCGCTAAGTTCAGTCCTACGAAGCCTGTAAACAGGAGCCAGTACGGACTGTGAACCGCCGCCAGGACCGCGGAGGCGAATACGAACGAACCCGCAATTAACCGCAACCACCGTTCGACTGTCATGGGGTATACTCCTTCTTGATTTGCTCTCAAGTTCAAATACGTTTTATGAAAAGCATGTAACGTGCCAGTCGAAGCTCATAGAACCTGACGCGCCTACCGGCAGTCTATAAACGAAAAGATTGAGGTAAAGGCTATGGCCAGGATTTGTCTGTCGTTTGTTGCGCTTGTCCTCTTGACCAGCTGCGCTTCTGCTGTCGATCCTGACAACTGGCCTCCGACCGCCTCAGGCAGGGACGTGTGGACAGACAAGAACACCGAACACAAAGTCATCCGCCTGTCCCAACGCGAGGGATCAAACGAGGTCTTCTATTTTCACCAGAACCCGTTTACGGCCGCCGGAGACAAGATGGTGTTCATGGGATCGACTGAGAAAGGACGCTGCGCCTTCACCGTTGACCTGAAAACATTGGAAATCCGCCAGGTCACGACCCTCAATACAGGTTTCGAAGTCGTGGCGCCCAAGAGCCGGATTCTCTATTACATGAGCGGCGACAGCGTGTATTCGACGCACCTGGACACGCTCGAAACGCGTAAGATTGCCGACGTGCCCCACCACTACACATGGGGCCGCGGCTTCAGCGTCAACAGCGATGAAACTATGCTGGCGGCCTGCTACTGCCTCGGCGAGGACAAGTACTACACATCGAAGATGCCGCGA
>CAIYET010000233.1 GCA_903925285.1 Candidatus Hydrogenedentota bacterium
TCCAAAGGTAAATAACTTGGCATCGCAACCACTAGGCGCGGCGCTTGGACATGCCCGATAATCTATGCAATTCATAAATGGTGTAAAATCTCGTTTGTATCGCCTATGGTACTCGATAGCCATTGAATCACTTATAACCATTAATGTAGGTGACGAATCAATTAGCTGATTAAGGCGATTTATAAGGCTGTACTTAAGTAATCTGTCCAACAGACCATCGTTGTACAAGCTTACGACCCAGTCATCCATGAAGTGCGGCACTACGGGTATTGCCAGCTCATCAGACAGGCTTTGCACTAACTTGATGAGGTGGAGGTTTCCTAAGGTAGAGTATATGACTTGAGGACTGAAATCTCTGACCCATGCGTCGAGTTCTGGTGTCACTCTGTACGACGATAACGCCAACGCTCTAAAGAAGGCCCTTTGCAGGAACGGAAGCAAGCGATGGCGAAGGCTCGGGTCTTCACCTACAGTCGTTGCGTCTGGGGCGCTGTTTGGGCTGAGGGCAAGTTCTTGCCGCTTCGCCCGCACGGCGACGACTCTTGCCCTCAGCCATTGCGGCATTCGAAAATCTTCAAGTTCGAGGTGCCAGGACTGTTCGCATACGTCCGCGTCCGGCTTGGAGTCATCACAGTATATCTGTGCGATTCTGTCCTTGGGCCAGGCGTGGAAAAGACTCCCCATGGTGATCCCGGCTCCATACCGCTGGCTAATTGGCTCGTAGTTTACAAGCAAGACCCTGGGAAAACTTGCCTTCGCGGCGTCTTCCTGACGCGTTTCGGCTCCTTCATTGGTTACACATCGAGGTTTCATCGTCACCGCAGCCCTAGTCGACGCGACGGTGAGCAATACCGGCTTCGGGCGGTCGTGTCGACCAGTTCTTCAGGGCTTGGGACGACTGCGGTTGGGTCGTTGTCGGCACCCGAGCAGAAGAAGCTGGGAGTAAGACTCCCGATTCCCGCCTCTGGAGTGCGAGGCCCAGGGATATACCGCCAATGAGCAAGAAGTATGCATTCACGGTGCTGAATTGAACCCATACGGATATGCCAATATTCATTCCAAGGAGTGCCCAAATATAGGAGAAACAGGCCAACTGAAAAGCAAGTATGTTCCGAGGTGGCCTGCTCCTCCAGAGCGCTATGATCCACAGCGTCATGCCTGTTGCGAAGACAAACACGCCAAGGAAACCGAATGAGAGCGCGAGATCGAGGAAGCCCTCATGGGTCACTATCGCTCCTTTGTAGAACGGATCGAGCCCACTGCCTATCCACGGGCTCTCCCATATCCGCGGAGTGAGGGTCTTCCACATTGAAAACCTGTCCGTACTGAGCTGATCGAGCAACTGCCCGTTGGGCTTGAGCATATCCGACAGAGGAACCCCCACATTGCCAGTCCAGGTTGCACGAACCGTGGTGTCGAGATAGCCACCTATCTGCCCCGAGAACGCCACCACCATGATGGCCAAAAGAATCAGCAGTCCGATTGTCCTGACGGAGAAGATCCGCAAGAATCTGGCTCGCTTGTTTGTGCCTAGGGACACGAAGGCAACCGCAAACATGACGATTCCGACTATCGTACCGAGCACGAGTGACTTCTTGAACGAGCCCAGCACCTCCGCGGAACAGCAAGCGAACGCGAAGAGAGAACGTCCGGGAAGTCCCTCGTGTGTAAGCAAGCGCGCTAGGTAGTAGAACAAACCGAACATCACAATCATGCGATACGACCAGTGCATCGGTCCGCCGATTGCCGCAGGTGAAACGCCTGCCGCCTCGAGTAGAAGCGAGACGAGCGAAGCTGCGACCGACATCTGGGCAAGACGATGGAGCACTTTCTTGGCACGGTAGTCGTCGCTGCCGAACCACAACCCAAAGCGAATCCACAGGGGCCAGGTAATAAAAGCCAGATAGGCGCGCCAACCTGGTGTGGTCATTCCAGGCGGACGCGCAATCTGCTGGACGACCAGGATTGCCACCATGGCGATGGTCAACCATACGCCGATCATCACATACTTGCGCTCAATACTGGTCCTGCGCTTGCGCTGGTGGCCATAAGCCCAAACCAAGGGCACTAGCAGATAGGACGCTGGAATCACGTACGAATACACCAGGGACAGCGGCAATAACGACCTTAGCTGGTCCAGACGGTTATAGTTCCACTCGAACAAGACCCCCTCGCAAAACAGCAGCAGAGGGATGAGGTTGCTTGGGTCTGCGAGCCAGCCCAAAAGAGGACGTCGCGGCATCATGACTGCAACGAGCCTGGTGTCTCGGGGGAAATCTACTTCCTCAGTGGAGTTCACTCAGTCAGTCCTCGTATCGCGCGGGACCCAAAGTGAACAGACCGGTGACGCATACGTTCCAGACCTCCCGGGAGGCACTTGGCCCGTGGTGAATGCCGGCCACCCAAGAAGTCACCGCTGTTGATGGGCGGCATCTTGGTCTAACTCTCATGTTTGACTAGACCATCGTATACAGCAGCCACCATTGCGGCATGGCCCGCTGCGTCAAATTGCGAGACTGCTTGTGCATACCCTCCCTCACCGAGTTCCACCGCCAAAGGTGTGTCTCTCATCAGCCGAGCAACTGCCTCAGCCAGCCCATGCACGTCACCACAAGGAACCATCAGACCCGTGACTCCTTGTTGAACCACCTCTTCAACCCCTCCGATCTTAAACGCCACTACGGGCTTCTTCATGGCGCCCGCTTCCATGACCGTCCGCGAAAAGTGCGGTTTGATGTGGGGCACACACACCACATCGGCGGCAGCGATCCATTGCTCGATATTGTGCACGAAACCGGTTCGGATGATGCAATTGTCCAAGCTGTTCCGTGTGACAAGCCGGTACAACTCGTCCGACTTCCTATAAACCCCCATTAGCGAAGCTAACCGCCGACGAACGGTCCATTGCCGTTGCGAGGGATCCGGTGGCAAATCAAAGAATGGCATGAGACAGACGAGATCGGGCACGCCTCTCTTGACAATATCCATCGCCTGCAAGAACTCATGAAGCCCCTTCACTACCGGGACAGATCCGCCAGCAAAGAGGGCCACCTTTGCCCCAGGGTGTATCGCCAGCCTTTCCCGGGCAGCACTCCCGTCGGCCCGGTAATCGAACTGCGAGAAGTCGACTGGGTTGTATATGGTCACTGCTTTGCCCGGAGGCAAATCGACGCGCTCCAGATTATCTCTGCAGATTGCGATCACCCTATCGGCATACCTATTCAGATGTGATCGCAGAAACTGCATGCGACAACCGAACATGCCGGTAAGGACGGGTTCACGCACGTGAACAACTGTAGGGATGCCTAAAGCATGGGACACCCTAGCATAGGGGGCTAACGTGACCGAATTGAAGTGCACGATGTCCGGTCGGACAGCTGCTATGAAGTGTGTGAGTCTCCTCGTCGCGAGCGGGTAGTTGAGGATCCATCGAAGGAAGTCGCGCCACCCAGTTGGCTTTCGCAAGTCATAGAAGCCGAGAGTCGTATGCGCAAAACGAGGCAGCAGGCAATTGGACGTATCTACTCCGAGTGCGTCAAACATGGCGTTCACCTTGGGCGACTGTTCATCCCCGGCGTTGACCACGATGACGTCATATTCTTCTCGGTCAAGCGACGCAACAAGGTATTTGAGACTCAGAGCAGCGCCGCCTTCCGCGCCGCCATGATGAAAGTAGGCTATCCGAATCCTGTCTGGGTCTATCTCGCTACCTCACCAATCGTGCCAGTGAGCATTCTCGCAAAGACAATGCCGCAGTCGAGCGCGTTGTCCCCGTGGAACGTTGGATGCCGGACAGGCCAAGTTGTAGATCTCGTCGGCTTCGACTTAGAGAGGGAGTGTAACATCGTGGCGCAGTACCTCGAACATCGGGTCCTCGAGCAGGTGCCTAGGGTTGCCGCGCGTACCCGTGTAGAAGTTGTCAACACAGATGACCTCGCACCCGCCGGCGAGCAGGCGCCCACAAAGATTCGCACCAAGAAATCCGGCGCCGCCTATCACCCTTATCCGCTTGTTGCGGTACTCATGCACTGTTTTTCCCCTCCGGTCACGCATGGACCTTGGCCGTTCCCTGGGCAAGCAGTTGTACCGCTTGGCCCGAGGCCTCGTTGGCTCACCGGCGACCTAACGCCTGGGCAAAGGATCCATGGAGTGAAAGGAGGTTTTCTCCGAACGCATGATTCCCCAAAGATTCCGGAAACGCTTTTGCATTGCCCCATGCTAACAATATTGCTATGACGCGAACACCAACGACAACATCCGAACCGAGCGAAACATTGACCATCGTTGAGATCTGCTCATGGCGTCCGCGACTCGA
>CAIYET010000234.1 GCA_903925285.1 Candidatus Hydrogenedentota bacterium
ATGACCCGAACGTGTGCAAACAACTTCTGTCCAGCGAAAAGGCCGCACAGAAGACGCTCATCAATGCCATCAAGGAACTGAATCAAGATCTTAACAGAAAGAATATCCTCCCCAATCCACTTCGGCGGAAGTTACTCATCCTGTCCGTGCTGATTACGTATTTGGAGCAGCGAAATGTGTTCGAGCCCGGATTCTTCGGGCGCTTCAAGCCTGGCGCAAAGGAGTTCTTTGAAGTCCTGATGGATGGTCCGTCCCTTGTGAAATTGCTCGATCACTTGGAGCAGCGCTTCAACGGACATGTGTTCACGCTCAAAGAAGAGGACCGCGCAACATTATGCAGTACGGCACAACTCTCGCGTTTTGCGCAACTGGTGGAAGGCAAGCAAGAACCGGGCGGCCAGCTCACGCTCTGGCGTCTTTATTCATTTGCCGACTTGCCAGTGGAACTCATCAGCCATATCTATCAACTTTTTGTAAAAGATGCGTCGGTGGCAGTTTACACTCCTCATTTTGTCGTTCGCCTCATGCTTGGCGAGGTCTTGAGCTGGGAACGGCTGGATCGATTGGAGAAAAATGACGAAGTCATTCTGGATCCAGCCTGCGGCTCCGGGATCTTCCTCGTCGAAGCCTACAAGCGACTCGTGCTCCACTGGCGCTTCCGTAACGATTGGAAACGCCCGAACCAGACAGACCTGAAGAGGTTGCTCACGAAACGGCTGCGTGGCGTTGACAAGGAAGAGGGCGCCGTTGAACTTTCCTCGTTCAGCCTGTGCCTTGCGCTCTGCGAGGCGCTTGAACCGGAAGAGATACGCGCCAGCGTGAAGCTCTTTCCGCCCTTGAAGGAAAAGACGATTCACACAGGCTGTTTTTTTGAGGCCATCGAACAGACCACGCTGAAAGAGCGCGTCGGCGTCGTTGTCGGAAATCCCCCGTTTGCTTCCAGGCTCGATACGGGCGGCGCCCAACGGGCTTACGAGCAGTACCAATGGCAACATGGAACGCTGCCCGATAAGCAGATCGCCTATCTCTTCCTCCACGAATCCATGAAGATGCTGGTTTCCGGCGGCGTGCTCTCCATGCTCCAGCAGTACAACTTCCTCTACAATCAGAAGTCGTTGGAGTTCCGGCGAAATTTCATTGAACAGTGGGACGTCCGTGAAATTCTCGATTTTATTTCCGTACGCGGACTCTTTCAGAAAGGTGGCGCCGATACCAAGGTCGTTGTCGTCGTCGCCGAGGCTCAGGAATCCCCGCCAGATCGCCAGATCTTGCACGCCACTTTTCGTCGGAGTGGCCGTGCAGACGCGGAGCAGGGCTTCGACATCGATTACTACGACATGCATTGGCTGCCGCGGACTTTGGCCCTAACGAACGACCGAGTCTGGCGAACAAATCTCGTAGGCGGCGGGCGGGTCTTAACGTTTGTGGAACATCTACGGCGGTTTCCCACTCTCGGCCAATGGGCGTCCGAACGTAAATGGGCCTCGGGCCCCGGGTTCTTCTTTGGTTCGCAAGGCACCGCCGAATCTGGGCGATTCCTTTGGGGAAAAGCTTGTCTTAGAGAAAGCGATCTTTCTGAGAACGGCATTGTTTCCAGACAATTCCTGCAAGTTCCAAAACGGCTAATTGAGCGTCCGCGAGTTGCTGAATTATACCAACCGCCTCTTTTGCTGATCAGGTTGCAGATGGACCTCCATCATGACATTTGGACTAAACATTTTCTCGCGTTCCAGTGCGAGATATTTGGCGTGGCGGGAACGATCGGTTCAGAGTCAGAGCTAAAGACGGCCGCTTCATGGATATCGCACGCGAAGGATGCGCTAAAGGCATTTGTGGCAGCAACGAGTTCCCGACTCTTTGTGCGAAAGGCGACTTCATGTTCTGCAGAAGACATTCGCTCGCTGCCTTTTCCTCGCGAGGGA
>CAIYET010000235.1 GCA_903925285.1 Candidatus Hydrogenedentota bacterium
CCCGCAGGCACTTTCGGCGGTGCGTATACCGTGAACCACGTCGGCGTGCAACGTTCGCCGGGTGCGGTGAACGATACGAACGGCGGCAACGGGTCTGGCCATTCGCCCGTCGGACCTTCGTAATGCGACGGCACGCGGATGGGCACGTAGCCGACGTTGGCGATGCGGATTGTATTCGGCCCGAGCGGCTGGTGCGAATCGCGATGCACGAGGCTGGGGATTTTGAACGTGACGCGATGCAGGTCCCGATCCTTCGGCGGGCGCACCACGATCTGGAACGACTCGCGTTCGTTGCGCGCCAGCGAAACGCGGACCATCGGGTCGAATCGCCCATCCGATTCGGGGATATCTTCGCGGAAAATCTTTTCCATCGACGACGCGGTCCATATCGCCGTATCTCCGGGAAAGGCCAGCGTTCGCTTGAGCTTTCGCGGTCCACGTGCGATTGCGAGCGGCGCATCCGTCCACGGCTCCATGCGCCCTTTGGCCTTGCCAACCTTGAAGCACGTGTCGATGCCGCCGTGCGGCGGGTTCGTGTCCTTCCCAAGATTGAGTGGTTGCTTATCGTCCGGCTTGAGTTGGGCCATCAAGTCATACATCCCGTCGCCGGGCGCGGTCCACGGGTAAGCGCAACGGATTACGCGGTTCGGGTCGATATCGAATTTCTTCGCGGGGAGCTTCCATCGTTGCCCGTCCTCCGCGACGACGCTGGCGTAAATGTATACGTTGGAGATAGGTCTTACCGCCGAGATGAACAGTTCGAGTTTACCAGGCTGATAGTCCACTTGCGCGGCCAACTCGTCCGTCGCGAAATCCACGTGCTTCATCCCGCGCACGATGTTGATGCGATACGTCGTCTCCCACACCTCGCCCGGTTTGAGCAAGCGCGGCACGAACGCGGTCTGAAACCCCGCAAGTTTGCGCGCGGGTTCCCACACCGCGAGGAAGGCGTGCGTCTCGTTCGCATCGAACACGCCGTAAACCGTGATGCTCTCGACGGGGTCCGTCAACGCGGCCCAGTTCCGCGCGGCGGGGTGGTAGCCCGTCCGCTCGATGCGCCGCACACCGTCCAACGTCGGCAAATCGATCCGATCCGTCGTGTCGAACGACGCCCCCGGCACCACCGGGTTGCGCACCCACGGCGCCACCCAATGCGTCTCCGTGCCTTTGTTTTCGACACGCCACCGTATCCGCAACGACGATTCGCCCGGCTGCGGCTCGATCGCGCGCGTGACGTGCAGTCCCGCGATGTTCGGGCCATCGCAGTCGTAGATGTAGCGCACGCCTTTCATGCCGCCGACATCCACCACCTCGCAGGTTTCGTTCAGGCGTCGGTTCGGGAGGTACCGGCTCGCGATTCCAAAACCCTCCTGGACCAATCCGTTCTCGCCCGCATAATTGCCCGGCACCGCCTTCAGCCCAAACTCCGTGATCGGCGCGCCCGCGTTCGGAGCCACGGCCAGCCGCAAGAACGGCCCGTCCGCCCGCACCGCCTCCTCGAGCGGTTCGCTAGAAGCAAACCCGCTCAATGTCAACCCAACGACCGCAAATACAAGCGCACCACGCCGCGCAACGACAACAAACATGGCTCGTCCTCATGGTTGTGATTGGATATGTCGAGAGTATACCGAAATCCCGCCAAATAATCTCCATCCGTAAGACTCTTCGATTGCGCACCAATTTCATCCTTCATCAAAGAGGCGCAAGGCCGCTGCGCCTCGCTTCAGCCTTCATCCGTTCATCCAACCTCCTTCATCCCCGTATCTCATGACCCTGCAAGTACTTCGGGCTAATGACCTGCCGAAAACGTCGGCGTTATACTACTAAGAAAGTGATGCATATATGAAGTCATTGCAAATACGAGCGGACTATGGTATTCTATTCCGGCAGACACGAGGTATGACAACAAGTCGTTTCCAAAAAGGGAGGTCGTGCAACAATGACAAGGAAAGTTGTTTCCATCCTGATTAGTGCAGCCGTGTTGATTCTGTGTGGCATTACCGCCGTCGAGGCCGGCTC
>CAIYET010000236.1 GCA_903925285.1 Candidatus Hydrogenedentota bacterium
ACTGACGCGGCTAAGAAAACTTCAGGAGATCTTGTCCCATTGGGACGCCCAGTTTGAGGCCATCCGCCGTGCGAGGGAAACCGAAAAGTGGGACGTCATGGAAATCTGCGCGCGAGAGATTCTCAAGAGCTTTCCTTCGAACGAAGAGGCCAAGGCGAGTCTCGACCTGAAAGGTTACGTGGCCGCGCTGAACAGCCAGATCGACCAACTGAATGGGGAAGAATCTAAAGTATGGGACTCGGTGACAGAGCGCGCCATCTTGGAACAATGCAGGAAATCGGCGGACCTGTGCCAGTCGATTGAATTGGAGGGCACCGCACCCGCGCTTGCGGCGGTTGGGTATCAGTACAAGGCCGCCCCGCGAATCACGGAGATTCGAAGCAAGATTGACGAGCAGCTTGGCCACCTTGCCTCGCGGCTTTGCGAGGACGTGCTGGTATTGGTCCGTGCGCTCGAAATTGCTGGCGCACTGGATATGATTGAGAAGTCGAGTAAGAACTATTCGGAGACGGGGCTTCCGTCGGCTCTTCCTGAGAGCCAGAAAGAGCGGCTGACGAAAGAATGGAAAGGCATTGAATCCAAGATCCGCCAGTGCGCGCCAGGATGGCCCCCGCCCGAAATGGCATGGAGCGGCAAGATGCACGATGTCTTGAAGCAATATGTCGAACAGGCCGGACGGGCATCCGTAGCCGCGATGGCCACCATTAACGATCTCACGGGGGAAAAAAGGAAGGATTGGCCGGCTGCCCTCAAGGCAATCCAGTTGCTGCAGGACTCGTTCGTCGGCCAGAAGGAGTTGGCGTCGCAAATGGGGGATATCGCCAGGAAGAACGGAAAAGTGATCCAAATGACAACTAGGTTCAATGAAATAAGGAAATACGGTTTTTTCGACGGGTACAAGAAATGCAAGCAATTCGAAAGCACGCTAATGAAGCCGGATGCCCAGAGCGCCTTGAACGACACCGATAAGCGCACCTTCACGGAGTACATCAAAAAGACCAATGATAAGATGAAGGTGCTGTGCATAGCCGCGGGTGTGGTGGTTGGCCTTGTTGGCGGGGCCGTGGCCTTTCTCATGCTCCCCGTTTAGTCCGAGCGCTTTGCGCGCGCCGATACGTTCTGCTTCGCCGGATATGTGATCTTTTGCCCCTCCTTGATGTAGTCAGGGTCAATATCGGGATTTAGTTTCCGAAGCACAGACACAGGTACATCTAGCTCCCTGCCAATGCTGCTTAACGTATCTTTCCCCTTGACGCCATAGACCTTATACTCCTTATACTCCTTGCTGTCGCCGGGTGGCTTCTCGGGTTGTACGGGTGTCTGTTTTTTGATGTCGCCGACGGGTGTCGATTCGTCTGGCCGCTCTTCAATCTTCTTCTGGTCTTCCGTTTTCGGCGCGACTGCCGCAACGGGCTGCTTGGGCGCCGGACCTGGGATATCGAGTTTCTCGACCTTGACGACATTCTCCGGCTTGGCCTCGAGCCTGTGCTCTGCCGCAGATTTCGTCTCTTCGCTCTCGGCACGGGGCGCCTGGACGGAAACCGCCGGCACGTCAGGCGCAGCCGCCTTCCGTACGACGGGCGGCGCTCCCATAAGCGATTCCGGAAGGTTCGCCAAGTAAGGGCTCTTGGCGGAAATGCGCTGGCGGCCTTGGGCAAGAAACGCCGACACCCGAAGCCATTCCTGCAGCCGCGTGAGCCGGACCTCGCTTCGTTCCAGTTCGCGCCGATCTAGTTGGCCCGCCCGGAGACTGTCTTCCATCGTGCGGCAAGTGGCCTGAATGAGCGACGGATCGGACTGGCAGATCATGACCGCGTCAACGCCCGAGGCAAGCGCACGAACGGCGGACGCGGGCGTACTGGACCCCGCGCCGGCCATGTGAATATCGTCGGTAATCACTACGCCGTCATAATGCCAAGCGTCCCGCAGCACACCTTTCACGATGGCCGGCGATTGGCTTGCCGGGCGCCTCGGATTGCCGGGATCCAGTGCCGGGACGGCGATATGCCCCACCATCACCACGGGAACGCCCGCCTCGACCGCCTGCTCGAACGGGAAGAGGATCTCGCGCAATCGTTCGTCTTTTCGAGCAAGAACGGCCAGCCGATCGTGGGAATCCTGCTTCGTCGAACCATGCCCGGGAAAATGCTTCGCCACGGGCAAGACGCCTTCCTCCATGACGCCCACCGCGAACGCCAGCCCCATTTTCGTCACAATCCCGGGTTCGTTGCCAAATGCGCGATCGTCGATCACGGTGCTGGCCCCTTCCTCGGAAATGTCAAGCACCGGCGCCAACACGATGCCGATACGGCGCTCGCGGCACTCACGGGCGTAGCGGCGGCCGTTTTCCCGCGCTTTCTCCGGATTGGCCGTTACGCCTATGTCGGCGGCGCTGGGTGCGTCGGAGAGTTCGAGGCGGTTGACCCGCCCCCCTTCCTGATCGACGGCTATCAACGGCAGATCCGCCAATCCGCCTCCACAGCCGGCCGCCTCCTTGATTTGCTTCACAAGGGCGGTCGTCTGGGCCTTGTCGCGGATATTGTCGCCCATGAGCACCACGCCGAAGGGACGGACCTCTCTCAACACCGACCTCGATTCGGGCGACAGTGAGAATCCTGTTACGGCAATGAACAAATGATTGCCCGTCCACGCGATATTATCCTTGGCGGAAAGCGCGCGTGGCGCCCCCGGTGCGGCTGCAAGAGCCGTCACACACCATGCCAGCGCCAGCACGGCCCCGGGAAACATTCGTCGAAAGACCTTTGAAATCGTCATTTGACCTCGATTTCCCAAACCCTGCAGGGAAGCCCCTGTTGGCCCGGTTGCCCCGTTTCCGGGAGGTTCTTCAGGACAACAACTCTATCCTTGTCGTAGCTTTTAGTAAATGTAGTACGAGCGTAGAGGCGTACGGTGCCCGCCGTCAAGAACTTTACGGTAAAGGACAATTTCTTGATTGCTTTGGGTTGCCATTTGGCGTCATAGATCTCTACATGCGGAAATTTCGGCGAGACGGTGTCTTGCATCGGCAACGACAGCCACGCATTTCCGTCTTGGGCGAACCGGGTGAGTTTGGCATTCTTATCCGACGGCAGAAACAGGTCATAGGATGCCGGTTGCGCGGCGATGACCGGCGCGCCCCCCGAGACGGACACCGCAATCGTTCCTATCTTCTCGCTGTTCTCGGTGTTTTCGGCAAGCACTGCGATCGCAACCGGCGTATTCACGCGGGCCGTGTTCGGCGCGAAGATCGTCAGATCTCCCGTCGACACGCTCTGATTGCGCAGTATGCCGATCGCCATCTTGCCCGCCGCATTGCCCTGAAAGCTCGCGTACAACGTGCCTTCGCCTTCCGAAGCTGGGCCGCCGGAACCCAATTTCAGATCGAGTTCGCCCGAACCCGTCACGTCCAACTTCACCCCCTCCGGCGCCTTCCAGACGATCTGCGCGGCGGGAAATTGCGGCGGGTCCGTCGAAAAGCGCACCTTGGCGGAAGGGTTCTCCGGA